>JBBRLT010000007.1:0-76609 GCA_038231235.1 Terriglobales bacterium | reverse complement strand
CCTGGCCACGCTGCAACTGGAGGACCTGACGGCGCAGCGGGGCAAGGCGTCAGCAGTGCACTCGCGGCTGCAGATGAATGTAGAGCTGGCGCGCAATGCGATGCAGCTCGACGGGCTGCACTTCCTCTCTGGCGCATCGCGGCTGGACGCATCGGGATCGCTGACGGACTTCACCGCGCTGCACTGGCGACTGGGCGCGAACGGGGCTGTGGACCTGCGGGAGATTGCTGCGCTCGCCGCAGTGGACGGGCTGGGTCCGGGAACGGCGGGTCTGGCCATCAAGGGCGAGGGAACGGGGACGGCGAACTTCGATGTGACCGGAAAGCTGGACCTGAAGGATGTCGACTACAAGACACCGTCACTGTTACTGACGGGGCTGAACGCGTCAACATCGCTGCGCGCGACGCAGGACGAGATTACACTGCCCGACCTGAAGGCGCGGCTGCGGCAGGGTGGCGGCGTGGATGTGGATGCGAAGGTGGTGCACTGGCTGCCGCCGGCTGCCCCTGCTCCGGGCGTCCCTGCTCCCAAGGCACCGCCGCAGCAGGCGACCATCCGCACGCACATTTACGGGATCAAGCTGCAGACAGTGTTTGAGACGATCGCGGCGAAGAAGTACGCGAACCTGGGCTTCGATACCCAGGCAGATGGCGATGCAACAATCGCCTGGACCGGCACACCCGCGGACATGATGGCGAAGGCGAAGATTGCCTTATCGCCGCCACATCCGCCATCGCCGAATGAGGTGCCGGTCAACGGCATCCTGGACGTGAGCTACGCCATGCGCGGCGGGCGGCTGGATGCGCGGCAGGTGGAGTTGCACACGCCAGCCTCGTTTGTGGGGGCGAGCGGTGTCGCTTCGCTGTCCCCGGCGACCGGCCCGACCTCGCTGAAGGTGGACTTCACGACGCGCAACCTGAACGAGTTTGACCGTGCGCTGATCGCGCTTGGCGTGTCTTCGAAGGACAAGCAGGGCAACGGCAAGAAGGGTGTGGCGGCGATTCCGGTCCAGTTGCATGGCCAGGCAGGCTTTCATGGCACGGTGACGGGCTCGCTGACGGCGCCCGATGTGCAGGGCCACTTGAGCGCGACCGACTTTGCCACGGTGATTGAGACGGCTGCATCCGTGCCGCCCACGCCGCTGCCGGCCACTCCGGTCAGCGCGACTCCGCCGCATCCGCCGCCACCCTCGCAGGGCACCAAGCAGACCGTGCAGTGGGACGACCTGGAGCTGGACGCGGAGTACAGTCCAGCGCTGGTCTCCGTCTCGAACCTGTCGTTGACGCGGGGCAAGACGGCGATCCATGCCTCGGCGCAGATGCATGCCAGCCGCGGCCGCCATGGCAAACTGAGCTTCGATGCGCACTCCCCACTGACGGCAGACGCGCGCATCAGCGAAGCGAGTGTGACGGACATCCTGTCCATCGCGGGCGAGACGCTGCCAGTGACCGGGACGATCAACCTGCAGGTGCATGCGGGTGGGACGCAGACCAACCTGAACGGCGGTGGGCACCTGTCGGTGGCGGGTGGCACGATATATGGTGAGCCTTACAAGAGCCTGAACACAGACCTGCGCTTCGCGGGTCAAAAGGTCGGCCTGGCCAACCTGGTGTTTGCGCAGAATGGCGGCAGGCTGACGGGCGATGCGGACTATGACCTTGAAGCGAAAAGCTTCCAGGCCAATGTGCAGGGAACGGGATTTGAACTGGCGCACATCCAGCAGTTGCAGAAGGGCAAGACGCCGGTAGGCGGCGCGCTGACCTTTGATCTGCACGCATCCGGGACGGCAGAGTCTCCGCAGGTGAATGGAAAGCTGGCGCTGGCCAATCTGATGGTGAACGAGCAGGCCGCTGGCGGGTTGACCGCGAATGTGCAGACCGCAGGGCATACCGTCTCGTTGAACGCGGACGCTTCATTAGCGCAGGCGCAGTTCCACCTAACGAGTGCAGTGGACGTGCGTGGCGATTATCCGTTGCAGGCGAAGTTGACATTTGCGCAACTGGACTTCGCGCCGCTGATGAAGCTGGCGGATGTGCAGGGAGTGAATGGCAGCTCACAACTCGCTGGGGTTGTCACCGTTTCCGGTCCAGCGAAGATGCCGAAGAAGCTGAGTGGCAATGCAGAGATCCAGCAGTTCGATGTGAAGCTGCAAGGGCTGCCGGTGACCAGCCGGGGACCGATTCGCGCCTCTCTAAGCGATGGCGTGTTGAAGCTGGACCAGTTGGAGATTGCGGCTGAGGACACCAACCTGATTGCCGGCGGCACTGCGGACCTGTTTGGCGAGGACGGCCTGGACCTCGGAGTGCATGGCGGCATCAACCTGCGGCTGGCGCAGAGCTTCAGCTCGCAGCTTACTTCCTCCGGTCATGTCGATTTCAACTTCACCGCCCAGGGCGCGACGAAGAAGCCGGACCTGGAGGGGACGGTCAAGTTTACCGATGTGAACCTGGCCTATCAGCAGATACCAAACGGCATCAGCAAGCTGAATGGCTCGCTGGTCTTCAACCAGGACCGGCTAGAGCTGCATGACATTGCAGGCGCGACGGGTGGCGGGCAGTTGCTGTTGGGCGGCTTCCTGATCTATCAGCAGGGCGTTTATGCGGACCTGACAGCGACATTGAAGAAGGCACGCTTCCGCTATGCGGGGCTGAGCAGCTCTGCGGACGCCAACATCCGGGTGCAGGGCACGCAGAACTCCCTGCTGGTGAGCGGCGATGTGCAGATCCTCCGCTTCCTGGTGGGGCCGAACGTGGACTTTGCCGCCCTGGCGGGCTCTGGTGCGGTGGCGCCGCCACCTGACCCGAATGCCTTCGGCAACAAGGTGAGGTTGGATATCCACCTGACCTCGGCGCCGCAATTGGACTTCCAGAACTCCTACGCGCAGATTGCCGGCAGCGTAGACCTGCGCATTCGCGGTACGGTAGCGCAGCCGGCGGTGCTGGGGCGCGTGAATATCACCGACGGGAAAGCGACTTACAACGGAACCACCTATCAATTGCAGCATGGCGATATCTTCTTCACCAATCCGGTGAAGATTGAGCCGGTGATCGATCTGGACGCGACCACGCGCATTGAGGAGTACGACGTCACGATTGGTCTGCATGGGACGACCGACAAGCTGCAGCCTACCTTCCGCTCCGAGCCGCCGCTGCCGGAGGCCGACGTGATCTCCCTGCTGGCTGCCGGGCGCACGCAGGAAGAGGCGTCCATTTACAGCAGCCAGCAACAGGCGGCAGGAGTGAACGGCACCACCAATGCGCTACTGAGCGGCGCACTGAACGCGACCGTGAGCAACCGTATCCAGAAGCTGTTTGGCGTTGGCAGCGTGAAGATCGACCCCACCTACACGGGTTCGCTGGGCCAGTCGAGCGCGCGGGTCACGGTGCAGGAGAACATCGGGCAGAAGGTGCTGTTGACCTATGCGACCAGCGTGAACTCCACCTCGCAGCAACTGATTCAGGCACAGGTGAACCTGTCGCCCACGCTGTCGCTGACCGCGGTGCGCGACGAGGCAGATGTGTTCAGCCTGCTGTTCAAGGTGCACAAGCGCTATCGCTGATCCTGTTGTCAGCATGAGGTCGATGGCCGGCGTGGCTGGCCAGGTGTGTAGCAACTTCAGGGTTCCAGGTGTGTCTTATCCAGTAACGTGCAACCAGCGGCGCTGTTAGTGACTCTCTGTTATGTAATCGGGCCCAGTCCGCCTCTGCATGTAAGGAGAACTACCATGCGTATGTTGGAAAGATTCGCCGTAGCCATGATGCTTACGGCACCTATTGCGATCGCACCGATGCGGTCATCCGCGCAGAACGGGCCCGCGCAGAGCGAGCCCGCGCAAAACAGGGCTGCTGCACAGAATGGCGGCGCAAAGCATGACGGCGCCGCGAAGAATGACAGCCAGATTCAGCAGGATGCGCAGAAGAAGCTGAAGGGCCGCAACTTCAGCGGCGTGCAGGCCTCGGCAGAGAACGGCATCATTCACCTAAGCGGCTCGGTGAAGTTGTACGACGACAAGCAACAGGCGGAGCAGAAGGTGAAGAAGGTGAAGCACGCCGTCTCCGTTGTGAATGATATCCAGGTGGCTGCGGGCGAGACCAGCGATCAGCAGATTGGCGACAAGATTGCGCGCCAGCTGGCCTATGACCGCGTCGGCTATGGCAATGCATTCAATGCCATCACGGTATCGGTCAGCAATGGCGTGGTCACGCTGGGCGGGCATGCCCTGGGACCGGTGGCCAGGAATTCAGCGCTGAATCTGACCAAACATACCGCGGGCGTACAGGATGTGGTGGATCACATCCAGGTAGATCCGCCGTCGCCCATCGATGACGGGCTGCGTGAGCAGGTGGCGCGTGCCGTCTACGGCTATCCCACGCTGAACAAGTATGCGATCAATCCGGCAAACCCGATTCGCATCACGGTAGTGAATGGCCACGTCATCCTGTCCGGTGTGGTGGATAACAAGTCGGATAAGGATGTGGCGGGGATTCAGGCGAACACTGTTCCGGGCGTCTTCAGCGTGACGAATAATATCGAGGTCGCGGGTAGCGAACGGGAGAGACGCTGACCGCCGCGTAGCTTAAAGCAGATCCAAGCACCGCGCATGCGCTGTCTCTCTCCCCGGTAGACTGAAGGGGAGGGACAGCGCATGGCGCGTTTGGGCGAGCTGCAAAGGAATCTGACGGCCACGCTGGAGATGATCAAGTGGGAGCACTCGATCTTCGCGCTGCCGTTTGCTTTGACTGGCGCAGTGCTGGCCGCCGGCGGATGGCCTCGGGCCGGCCAGCTTTTCTGGATCATTGTTTGTATGGTGACAGCGCGTTCGGCGGCGATGGCGTTCAACCGCTGGGCGGATGCGGATCTGGATGCCGCGAACCCACGCACGGCTTCGCGTGCGATTCCGGCGGGGCTGCTCTCGCGCAGCTTTGTGGGCGCTTTCACCGTGGTGATGGCGGTGCTTTTTATGCTGGCGGCCTCACGACTGAACCGGTTGACGCTGCTGCTGTCGCCGGTGGCCCTGGCGGTGGTGCTGAGCTACTCCTACACCAAGCGCTTCACACAGTGGTCACACCTGATACTGGGGCTGGCACTGGGTATCGCGCCGGCGGCAGCCTGGATCGCGATTCGCGGCGGTCTGGACGCACGCATTCTGGTGCTGACGGTTGCGGTGTTGTTCTGGGTGGCAGGGTTTGACGTGCTCTATGCCTGCCAGGATGCGGAGCATGATCGCAAAGCTGGGCTGCACAGCCTTCCACAGTCGCTGGGATTAGCCGGCGCGTTCCAGGTAGCGCGCGGGATGCACACCATCATGCTGCTGCTGCTGGTGTGGCTGCTGCGGCTGTTTCACCTGGGGCCGGTGGCATGGGTGGGGCTGGTGGTGGTGGCTGCGCTGCTGCTGTATGAACACCTGATCGTTTCGCCGCGCGACCTGCGCCGGATGAATGCGGCATTCTTCACCCTGAACGGCGTCATCTCGGTATTGTTTTTCGGTTTTGTGGCAGTGGCGGTTGCGTACCGGCGATAGAGCGCACAATAAAATCGACCCACGCGATGAGTTGCGCAGGCCGACCGCTAACGTCGAGTTGATACGAACCAAAGGCTACACGCGGCCTGGGTCCTTGGCACGCTCGCGGTCCTTGAAGTCGTCGATTTTGGCATTGATCTTGTCCCTGGTTTCGGCAACTTTTTCGGACAAGCCCTCGCGATGGTGGACTTCTGTGTTCGCCACTTCGTGTTCCTGGCGGTCGTGCGACGTGCGGGCAGCATCCTTCACATTGCCCCAGGTGTCTTTCGCTGAGCCCTTCACCTGGTCGGCTACGCCTTCATTGGCCAGCTTCGAGTTGCCCACAGCCTCGCCTACGGTTTGCTTGACCTTGCCAACTGCCTGATCGAACTTTCCGCTTACCCGGTCCTTGTCCATTGTCAGACTCCTTATGACTTGGTTGGATGCATGGTCACAGTAGTCACAGTTGCACGACTAGGGTGAAACAGGGAAGGCTAGACCACGGTTCTGCCGCGGCCGCCGACCAACTGCAGGACCAGGACCACCAGGGCGATGATGAGCAGAATGTGAATGTAGGCGCCGAGCACGTGGAAGCCAACAAACCCCAACAGCCAAAGCACCAGCAGAACTACGAAAATTGTCCAAAGCATGTGTCGTTTCTCCTTACCGAAATCACTGCGTTCGGTATGGTATGGTGCGCTTGACGGCGCAGGAGTTGCCGTTTGATTGGAAAATTAGATATGCGATTTTATTACCGGCCGTGGACACCTTGAAGATCGCGATCCAGGGCGAGCGCGGCTCCTTCAGCCATCAGGCGGCCTTGCGATTTGTGCCGGACGCCGAGGTAGTTCCGTGCGTACTGTCGCGCGAGGTGTTCGAGCGCGTGCTGCGAGGCGAGGTGGATGCGATTGCGATTCCCCTGGAAAACTCGCTGGCCGGAGCAGTGGTGGAGCACTACGACCTGCTGCGGGAGCATCCTGTGCTGATCGAACGCGAGACGGTACTGCGTATCGAGCATCATGTGATCGGCGTACCGGGCAGCCGGATTGAAGAGATACGCCACGTCTACTCCCATCCAGTGGCGCTGGCGCAGTGCCGCAACTTCTTTCGCGAGCATCCGCTGATTGAGCCAACGTCCTTTTACGACACAGCAGGCGCGGTCCAACATGTGTTGACAGCGGGCGACCGCAGCGCAGCCGGGATTGCGAGCATGCAGGCGGCCACGATTTACGGTGGCGCGGTGCTGGTGGAGGGCGTGGAAGATGATGCGGCGAACTACACCCGCTTCGTGCTGGCGCGCGCTCAGCCGCGCGGCGCGATTCCCCAGGGCGAACACAAGCTGAGTTTGTGCGTCGAGCTGGAACCCCGGCCAGGAAAACTGCTGCGGCTGCTCTCTGCCGTGGAGGAGTTGGAGGGCAACGTGACCCAGCTTCAGACCCGGCCGGTGCAAGGGCAACCATGGCGCTATCACCTCTTCCTGGATACCTGGCTACCCCACGCGGCTGCCACGCAGCGCCTGTTGGAGCAGATGCCGGCACTGTGCGCCCGTCACAAGCTGCTGGGGCATTACCAGGCAGCACCGGAGTTTGGGGATATCCGAACAGATAGCTGGTGAGCAGAGGTGACTTGGCCGATAGTGGTCAGGTATCGGGTGGGGAAGGCGTCGGGAAGCCCGAGGGCGGTCTTTGCGACTTTTGGGAATCTGATGCGTCCAATGTTCAAATACCTGATATAAGGACACTCATGGCTAGCGACTTTCTAAGCATTATTGAACCGGCGACCCGCGGCGCACGAGGCGAGCGCGGCGAAGGGGAGCAGGGTGGCCGGGTTCTGCCCATTCTCCCCGTCCGCGATACGGTGCTGTTTCCGCACGCGGTGCTGCCATTGACGGTAGGCCGGGAGAGCTCCATCCAGTTGATCCAGTCGCTGGGTGAGGAGAAGACGGTGGTGGTGGTGGCGCAGCGCGATGCGCGCGTGGATGCCCCGCAACCGAGCGACCTGCATACCGTGGGCACGCTGGCTACTGTGCACAAGGTAGTCAAGATGCCCAACCAGAGCCTGTTTGTCTTTACCGAGGGCACGCAGCGGGTGCGTCTGGGCGAGTTCAACCAGTTTGAGCCATTCATGACGGCGGCCGTGGAGCTGGTGCCGGAGGTGACCCCGGCGCGCGGCGCGGAGCTGGAGGCGCTGCAGCGGAATGTGACGTCGCAATTCCAGCAGATCGTCACAGCCTCGCCGACGCTCTCCGATGAGCTGCAGACGATCGCGCTGAATATTGAAGATCCCGGCCGGCTGGTCGACTTTATTGCCTCCAACCTTCCGTTCCTGCCTACGACGGAGAAGCAGGAGCTGCTGGAGACTCCGGACGTTGTGGTGCGTATGGAGCGGATCAACAAGCACCTGGCCAAGGAGCTTGAGGTCCAACAGCTGCGCAACAAGATCCAGTCCGAGGTGCAGGACCAGGTGCAGCAGTCGCAGCGCGACTACTACCTGCGCGAGCAGATGAAGGCGATTCAGAAGGAACTCGGCGAGATGGACGAGGGCCATAAGGACATCCAGGAGCTGCGCGACAAGATCGAAGCCGCGGGCATGCCGGAGGACGTGAAGAAGGAGGCGACCAAGGAGTTGAATCGCCTCTCTCGCATGTCGCCCATGGCGGCGGACTACTCACTCACCCGCAACTACATTGAGTGGCTGGCGGTCCTGCCATGGACGAAGAGCTCGGGCGGCGAAGTGGACATCGTCAATGCCAAGGAGATCCTGGACGAGGACCACTACGACCTGAAGAAGGTGAAGGACCGCATTCTGGACTACCTGAGCGTGCGGCGTCTCAAGCCGGACATGAAGGGGCCGATCCTGTGCTTCGTGGGGCCTCCGGGCGTGGGCAAGACGTCGCTGGGCCGCTCGATTGCGCGCGCATTGGGACGGAAGTTCCAGCGTATCTCGCTGGGCGGCATGCATGACGAGGCAGAGATCCGCGGGCATCGCCGCACTTACATCGGCGCGCTGCCAGGACAGATCATGCAGGCGATGCGCCGGGCAGAGACCAACGATCCGGTATTCATGCTGGATGAGATCGACAAGCTGGGCCGCGACTTCCGTGGCGATCCGGCATCGGCGCTGCTGGAGACCCTGGACCCGGAGCAGAACAACACCTTCCGTGACAACTATCTCGACGTGCCGTTCGATCTGTCAAAGGTGCTGTTCATCTGCACCGCGAACATGCTCGATCCGGTGCCGGCGCCACTACTGGACCGCATGGAGATCATCGATCTGTCCGGCTACACCGAAGAGGAGAAAGTGCACATTGCCTTCCGCTACCTGATCCCGCGACAGGTGAAGGAGAACGGGATCCAGCCGGTGAGTGATGGTGACACTGGGCAGGATGGTCACGCCCGGATCGAGTTTCCGGAGGACAGCGTGCGCTATATCGTGCGCCACTATACGCGCGAGGCGGGCGTGCGCAAGCTGGAGCAACTGCTGGGCACAGTGTGCCGCAAGCAGGCGCGGCGCATTGCGGAGGGCAACACGGACACGCTGGTGGTGGATCGCGAGATCATCCATGAATTCCTGGGCGGCATCAAGGTGCGGGTAGATACAGAGATTGCCGAGCGCACCAAGCGTTCGGGCGTGTCGGTCGGTCTGGCCTGGACGCCGGCGGGTGGCGATGTGCTGTTCATCGAGGCGAACCGCATGAAGGGCAAGGGCGGCTTCACCATGACCGGGCAACTGGGCGACGTAATGCGGGAGTCGATGCAGGCAGCACTGAGCTGGGTGCGGTCGAACGCGACCGCGCTGGGCCTGAAGGAGGACTTCACCTTCGAGCAGGACTTGCACATCCACGTGCCGGCGGGCGCTATTCCCAAGGACGGGCCGTCTGCGGGTGTGGCCATGGCGACGGCGCTGGTGTCCTTGATGACGGATACGCCGATTCATCCGCTGACGGCGATGACAGGGGAGATCACGCTAAGCGGCAATGTGCTGCCGGTGGGCGGCATCAAGGAGAAGTTCCTGGCGGCGAAGCGCGCGGGGGTGCTCGATGTAATTCTGCCGGCAGAGAATCGGCAGAACGTGGAAGAGGACCTGACGCCAGATCAGACGTCTGGCGTGACGATCCACTACGCGAACACCATCGACGATGTGCTGCAGATCGCGCTGCCGAAGTCACAGAGCGAGGTGCGTCATGATGATGAGGTGCGCGAGCAGGTAATTGAACACGCGGACGCTTGATCGTCCCACTGTTCTTGCGAAGGCCCCACCCAACCAGGTGGGGCCTTTCGTTTTCCGAATCGACTTAATTTCATGCGCATCTTTTAGATAAATGTAGGGATCGCTCGGCACGGTCAGTCTCGAGCGAGCAAAAGGGGAGTTCATGGCGAAGAAGCTGGAAGGAAAGATTGCATTGATTACCGGCGGCGGGACAGGCATTGGTCTGGCTACGGCGAAGCGGTTTGTAGCGGAGGGCGCTAAGGTAATGATCACAGGGCGACGCAAAGAGGTGCTGGATGCCGCGGTGAGAGAGATCGGCGCCGGCGCGACCGCCGTGCAGGCGGATGCGAGTGACCTGGCGGCGCTGGACCGGGTCTATGCGCAAATCAAGAAAGACTTTGGGCGGGTGGATGTGGTGTTCGCCAACGCGGGCATTGCGGAGCTCGCTCCCCTGGACAAGATGACGGAAGAGCATTTCGACAAGATCTTCGATACCAATGTGAAGGGTCTGGTCTTTACGGTGCAGAAGGCGCTGCCGCTGATACCGGATGGCGGTGCAATCATCCTGAACGCATCCGTCGTCTCCATGAAAGGCATGCCAGCTTTTGGCGTGTACAGCGCCACCAAGGCAGCGGTGCGCTCCTTTGCGCGGACCTGGACGAATGATTTGAAGGACCGCAAGATTCGCGTCAACGTGGTGAGCCCTGGTCCGATCGACACTCCGGGAGTGGATGGGCTGGCTCAGAATGAGGAGCAGGCAAAGCAGTTCAAAGCCGGGCTCATTGCGCAGGTCCCGCTGGGCAGGATGGGCGAGCCGGATGAAATTGCGAAGGCAGTTGTGTTTCTGGCTTCGGATGACGCCAGCTATGTCGCTGGTGTGGAATTGTTTGTCGACGGCGGCATGATTCAGGTTTAGAACTCGCAGACAGGCTAGGAAGGGTCTCACCCAGGTCGGGGTTGAGGCCGCTTCTACTCAAACGGAGGGTCTTGCCGCAATGGCTGAGTGGAGAGTTATCGCGACCATCATTGTGGCGGTCTTCGCTTCCTCCGTATTCGTCTTTTTGCTTGCATGGATGTTCATCAAGAACTTCGAAAAGTTAGAGCGACTCCCTCGCTATCGACGGGGCCTCTTCATTGCATTGGCAACACTCTACGCAATACCCATGGTGATTAGGATTTTCGAGGTCGCTCTGGGAAGAGAGTCGATTAAGGCGCTGATTGGCCTCCCGATCGGGCTCGTGTTTGTATGGTTCTACCTGAGCGCCGCCAGAAAGGTTAGGGTGGCGCCTTGATCGTGGCTGTTACGCAGGTTTCGAGAAATGCGCCTACGATCCTAGGCTCCTAGGCCTGGTCACATTGGGATCAATATGTTCAATCGAGATCCTGGGCCATGAAGCATGTTCCGAATCGACTAGAGTTGGCCTTGTGTCTGGCAAGGCATCTCCATGTGAAGGGTACCGGCGCGCTGAGTCGGATCGCTTTTTCTGCAATCGTTTATGCTGAACGGCGACGATGGCACGCATCCTTACTGCGGCGGTGCTGATCCCGCTGGTGATCTTTCTGCTGTTCAGCGAGCGGTTCTGGCTGATCTCGCTGGCGACGGCGCTGGTGGCTTTGCTGGCCTGCTGGGAGTATCTGGGCCTGGCGCATGCGAGCGGCGCGCGCGCGCCGCGCTGGCTGGTACTGCTGGCAGTGGCGGCGCTATTCGCGGTGAACTTCCTGCGGCCGGACTTGCTAACCCCAGCGCTGAGTGCGATTGCTCTGTTGATCTTTATCGCGGTCAGCTTTCGCTCGCCGCTGGAACGGGTGCTGCTGGATGCGTCGGCGTCGCTGTTTGGCGTCGTGTATGTAGGCCTGTCGCTGACGACGATTCCGTGGATCAGTGCGCAGGAGCATGGGCCGTCGCTGCTGCTGCTGCTGTTCTGCGTGGTGTGGTGCGGGGACATTGCCGCCTTGTATGTGGGGCGCAACCTGGGCAGACACAAGCTGGCGCCGCGGCTGAGCCCGAACAAGACGTGGGAGGGAAGCATCGCGTCGGTTGGCGGCAGTCTGCTGGTGACGTTGCTGCTGATTGGAGTGGCACAGCTACTCCGGCGACATTCCCTGACATGGCTCTCCTATGAGGGTGGATGGTCGCACTGGCTGCTGCTGGCCGCGGTGCTGAACGTGGCGGCGCAACTGGGCGATCTGGTGGAGTCGGCGATCAAACGCGGCGCCAAGGTGAAGGACTCTGGCGCGTTGCTGCCGGGCCACGGCGGGGTGCTGGACCGCATCGATGCACTGCTGCTGGCTGCGCCGGTGCTGTGGTACGCTCAACTCGTTCAGCAGTATTTTTGAGAGTCGCCCGGTCACCTGGCCACGCATTCTGAACAGGAATACAGGCGTTGATTTGAAGCAGATCGCCATCCTTGGCTCAACCGGTTCGATCGGCGCCAGCACCCTCTCCATCATTGCCAGCTACCCGGATCGCTTTCGCGTGGCTACGCTGGCTGCGGGACGCAACCTAGAGCTGGCTTTCCAGCAGTGTGCGCGGTGGCGTCCGCGGATGGTTTCGATGGCCACGGAGGAGCTGGCACAGCAACTCAGCATGCGGCTGCGCTCGTCCGGGATTCGTGGCATCGATGTCGTGTGGGGCGAGGATGGAACGGTCCGAGTCGCGACTCTTCCTGCAGTCGACTTCGTCGTCTCAGCCATCGTCGGCGTGGCAGGATTGCAGGCGACCTATGCCGCCGTGATGTCGGGCAAGCCGGTCGGCCTCGCGAACAAGGAGTGCATGGTGGCGGCGGGGGAGATCCTGACGCGCGCGGCGCGGGAGAAGAAGGTGCCGCTGCTGCCCATCGATTCCGAGCACAACGCGATTCACCAGTGCATGCGCGCTGGCACGCAGCAGGAGGTCAAGCAAATTTGGCTGACGGCTTCGGGCGGTCCCTTCCGCGAGCTGCCGCTCGAGGACTTCGAACACATTACGGTGGCGCAAGCACTGAAGCATCCGACGTGGGTGATGGGGCAGCGCATCACCATCGATTCGGCGACCATGCTGAACAAAGGGCTGGAGATCATTGAGGCTTGCCGCCTGTTCGATCTGAAGCCTGCGCAGGTGAAGGTGACGGTGCATCCGCAATCGACGGTGCACTCGCTGGTGGAGTACATCGACGGATCGATACTGGCGCAGATTTCGGTGACGGATATGCGGCTGCCGATTCTCTATGCGATGAGTTATCCGGAGCGGGTGCCGAGCGAGCTGACCTTCGATATGCGAGCGCTGGCCGATCTGCATTTTGAGCAGCCAGACTTTGCGCGTTTTCCCTGTCTGCGGCTGGCGTACGAGGCAGCAGAGGCGGGTGGGGCTCACGCCATTGCGCTGAACGCGTCGGATGAAGTGGCGGTGGCGGCATTCCTCGAAGGGGGTATCTCGTTCCTGGACATCCCGCGTACAATCGAAGCAGTTCTGGCAGCGACCCCAGCCAGCCACCCGGCGACTATTGCAGAGGTGCTGGTAGTAGATGCGACGTCCCGCGAGCGGGCCCGCGCAGTGGTTGCGGCGAGGAAGGACACGGCCGTCCGCGCCTGAGGCACCACGCCCCCGCCGCGGAAAGCGAGCATGCTGCGCAACCGCCAGGAAGGGAATCGACCCACCCCTCACTATGCCTTTTGTCGTCATCAGTATTCTTTCCACTTTGATTGTGCTTGGCATCATGGTGCTGGTGCACGAGTTTGGTCACTTCGCCGTGGCCAAGCTGTTCCACGTGAAGGTGGAGGTCTTCTCCATCGGCTTTGGCAAGCGGCTGTTCGGCTTCCGGCGAGGCGAGACAGACTATCGCATCAGCCTGCTGCCGCTGGGCGGCTACGTGAAGATGCAGGGCGAGCTGGGCGGCGATGGCACCGTACAGAGCGGCCTCAGCGACGACGCCCGGAAGGGAACACCGGCTCCGCGCGACTCTGGTGATTTGAACTCCAAGCCGCGCTGGCAGCGGGTGCTGATCGCAGTGGCTGGGCCGGTAGCGAACTTTGTGCTGGCGCTGGTGCTGATGACCGGGCTGTACATGATGCACAACGAGGTCGAGGTCTACCGGACCCAGGCGGCGACGGTGGACTTTGTGGCGCCGGATTCGCCGGCAAGCCACGCGGGTGTTGCGCCGGGCGATCGCATTACGCACTTCGAGCGGGTCGACAATCCAACCTGGGAGCAGCTCTCCCTGCGGGCCGCGTTGAACATGGGGCAGTCGGTTCCGATGTCTGTGGATCGCGGCGGGCAGCCGGTAGCGACGACGCTGGCAATTGCGGCGCCGCGCGATGCGGATGATTTTTCACTCGCCACACTGGGGCTGATCCCGCTGGTGCAGACCACTCCGATTGTGGTGCACAGCGTGGAGGCGTTGATGCCCGCAGGCAAGGCGGGGCTGAAGCCGGGCGACAGGATTCTGTCGGTCGATGGCAGGGCGTTGCACTCCGCGCCGGCGATTCTGGCGTACCTGCAGCAGGTGAAGGGCGCAACGGTCCACGTGAAGGTGGAGACCGGCGATAGTGCCCGCGAGCTGACACTACAGCCGGAGATGGCGGATGTGGGCGACGGGCCGAAGGCGTATCGCATGGGCTTCTCTCCCGAGCCGCCACCGTTCAAGGTGGAACAGCTTCCCCTGCCGGCCGCGATCGCGCAATCAGTGGGGTTCAATCTGAAGAATTCCGGACTGATCCTGGAGGTGCTGCACCGCATGGTGACGCGCCGGATGGCGGCGAAGAACCTGAGCGGGCCAATCGGGATTGCGCGCGAAACCGGCCTGGCGGCGACGCAGCCGGGATGGCAGCCGATCATCGGCCTGATGACCATCATCAGCCTGAACCTGGGCATCTTCAACCTGCTGCCTATTCCGATTCTGGATGGCGGCGTGATCCTGCTGTTGCTGATTGAGAGCCTGCTGCGTCGCGACTTGAACCAGCGCTTCAAAGAGCGAATCTACCAGGCGGCCTTTGTCCTGCTACTGCTGTTCGCGGCATTTGTGATGATCAACGACATCACCAAGCTTTCTCTCCTGTCGAAGGTCAAGCCGTAGGTGAGGGCGCCTGCGCTGATCGTCAGACCATGAGCGGGTCACGCGCAACCTCGAGGCCGGATAAGTTCACGCCGGTATCCGTGCCCACCGCTGAAGTGAGCGAGGGTGTGGCGACGGTCTCTGACAGGGCGCTACGGCGCTTTCTCGGTGTGGCGGTCCTGCTGATCACCAGCGGTTATTCTTTCCTGGATTACTGGAACTACAGCCGCACCTTCCACGATGGTGGTGGCGCGGAGTGGGATGCGCTGCTGGCCGGACGCGGCTTCGCTCCCGCGCAGTACCGCATTGGGGTGCTGAAGACCGCGGCTCTGCTGGCTCAACTGAGCCACACGCAATTGCGGCATATGTTTGCGGCGATCGATTTTGTTTGCCTGGGCATCGCATTGGTAGTGCTGTTGACGCTGCTGACGCGGACGGAGACGTTTCGCCGCACGACACGGCAAGGCCAGTGGATGCAATCGACGATGGCGCTGGGCTGCTTCCTGCTGTACCTGGTGTGGAGCTTCTGGTATCAGAAGCCGGAGACGCACGCGACACTACTGCTGCTGGCGCTGAGCGCGGCTGCCGCTACGTGGCGACGACCCGCCGCTGGAGCAGTCTCGCTGGTGGTGCTGGCTGCCCTGGGTGCGACGGTGCGGGCGGATGCGATGGTCGCCTTCCACCTTGGCTTCCTGGTGGTGTGCATGCTGCCGCAGGCGCGCAGCTTGCCGCTGGGCCGCGGGGTACAGGCGGTCGCGAGTCTACTGGCCGTCATGGCAGCGATTGCCGTGCAGTTCGCCATCATGCACTGGCTCTATCCGCACGCGCAGCGGCTGGTAGAGGCGATTCAACTGCTGAGCAACCTCACCAGTGGGTTCAACTATCTCGTACTGGCCTGCGCGCTGTTTCCATGGTGGATCACGTTGCAGCTGGCGGCGAGGCGCTGGAGCCTGCTCGAGGGATGGTCTGCCGGTTTGCTGCTGGGATCGGTCGCCCACTTCGCGCTGTTTTATACGCTGGGCCTGGCCAGTGAGGTGCGTATCTTTCTACCCTTTGCCATGACGCTGGTGCCACTGACGGTCACGCTGGCTGCTTCGCGCATCGAGCAGACAGCTTCAGCCGCCTAGAGCCGAAGGCTGAGCAGCAGTTGGTCTTAGACTGAGAAGACATGTCTATAGCCCACTCCAGTGCCCATACCGTATCCATCCGCGTCCGCTATGCGGAGACAGACCAGATGGGGGTCGTCTACTACGCGAACTACTTCATCTGGTTTGAGGTGGGTCGCGTGGAACTGATGCGCTCACTCGGCTTCGACTACAGAAATCTGGAAGCGCAGGAGCAATGCTTCCTGCCGGTGGTGGAGGCGAACTGCCGCTACCGCGCGCCTGCGCGCTACGACGACCTGCTGACACTGGAGACGCGGGTCGTGAATCTGCGAACGTCGGTGGTGCGATTCGGCTACCGTCTGCTGCGTGCGGCTGTGGAGGGAAGTCCGGATGAGCGGCCGCTACTGCTGGCAGAAGGCGAGACAGTGCACGTGGTGGTGGACCAGGCGATGCAGAAGACTTCGCTGCCGGCGCGATTCCGCACTGCGCTGCTTACGATGACCGGGGTGCAGGCGCAGGTCTGAAGCGGCCTTTGCGAAGGTGTGAGGACGCGGCTGTGCATGGCAGACCGTCCACTCTTTTCGGCTTCGGGTTTATACCAGAAAAATGTAAGCGGGGGAGTACACACTTAGTAGCTTTGCCAATCCGTGCTGGCCGCGCTATCTATGGAGTATGAAGACCATCGCCTTGTCTCTCCTGTTCATGGTATGTGTAAGCATTGCCGCGCCAGCATTTGCCGCAGGCCACCACCATCGCCACCACCATCACCACGCCAGCCACAAGCAGTAAAATCGCAGCAAGGTAGAAGGGGCGGAATCCACGCGGATCCTGCCCCTTTTCTCGTGCCCACTGGCCGGCTCTTGAACCATTCGACGGCGGACAGGAGTATAAGAGCCGCAGCAGCAGTTGCACGGCGCCCGGCCGCGAGGGGTGGGTGAATTCCGGGCCTTTTGTACGCGCACGACGCCGCATTCACTGCAACAGCGACTCCTACCCCTGGGTCCACCGGCGACCGGAAGTCGACAAGGGTGTACATGTGGCTCGACCGGAAGAGAGTGCGGGTAAACGAGCGTCTTTCGCTCCCGTAGTGTTCCTGATGTTCCTTGCCATTCTGATCAACTTCGTGGATCGGGGAAACCTCTCGATCGCAGCCCCCCTATTGAAAGATGAGTGGCATATTTCTGCGAGCCGCTTCGGCCTGCTCTTCTCCGCTTTCTTCTGGACCTATACCGCGATGCAATTTGTCAGCGGATGGCTTGTAGACCGCCTGGATGCCGGCATTCTGCTGGCGATTGGATTTCTGATCTGGTCGCTGGCCACGGCAGCAACCGGGCTGGTGCCTGGCTTCGCGCTGTTGCTGGTGATGCGGATGCTGCTGGGCATCGGCGAATCCATTATCTTTCCATCCTGCTCGAAGATTCTTGCGAAGGGCCTTCCGGAGCATGCTCGCGGATTTGCAAATGGTGTGCTGATCGCCGCAATCCGGTGCGGAGCAATCGCGGGGACCTTCGGGGGCGGCTTTCTCATGACGAAATATGGCTGGCGCCCCGCATTTATTTGGATCGGACTGGTCAGCCTGCTATGGCTGCCCGCCTGGTTGCGCTGGATGCCGCGTGAGGGCGGACGCAAGCAGGCGTCTGCGCCATCGGTGCCAGCGTTCGCAGCAATTCTAAGGACGCGGTCGTTCTGGGGCACTTCGGCGGGCACCTTCTGCAGCAACTACCTGCTCTACTTCATGGTCACCTGGCTCCCGCTGTACCTCGTCCGGGAGTTCCACCTTTCCATGGCTGGCATGGTGCGTATCGCCGGCATCTATTACGTAACGGATGCATCCGCCGCATTTGCCACTGGATGGCTTACAGATCTTTGGATTCGAAACGGCGGCACACCCACCCTGGTGCGCAAGTCAGCGATGGCATTGGGCTTCGCCATTGCCGCAGTGGCGATCGGAGGCTGCGCCGGAGCCAACGCTCACACCTATCTCGGCTTTCTCCTCGCCGCAGGCATAGGGAATGGCATATCTGGTTCAGGAGTCTGGGCCTTCTGCCAGACACTGGCTGGTGCGGAGGCGGCAGGACGGTGGACCGGATTGCAGAATGGCCTGGGCAACTTCGCCGGCGTCATAGGGCCAGCATTGACCGGCTACCTGGTGGAGCGGACTGGGAACTTCCGTGCCGCGCTGCTGGTGGCGTCTGCCCTGGCAGTGGCGGGCGGCTTTGCGTGGGTCTATGGGGTAGGGCGCCTGGAGAAAATCAACTGGAAGCAGAGCATTCCACCGGCCCTTGCACCGTTGAACGAAGTGGTTTGAGCTCAGACCAGCAGGTCGCGCGGCTTGACGTGTTCGCGGATGAAGGTGACGGTGGCGTCGAGCGAGGTGCCGGGGCCAAAGATGGCGGAGACCCCTTGCTGCTTGAGGAAGGCGATGTCCTGCTCCGGGATGGTGCCGCCGACCACGACCAGAATGTCTTCTGCGCCCCGCTCCTTCAACAGTGCAGTGACGCGGGGCACGATCGCGTTGTGCGCGCCGGAGAGGATGCTGAGGCCGACGCAGTCGACGTCTTCCTGAATGGCGGCATTCACGATCATCTCCGGCGTCTGGCGCAGACCAGTGTAGATGACCTCCATGCCGGCATCGCGGAGTGCGCGCGCGATCACCTTGGCGCCGCGGTCGTGGCCGTCCAGGCCAGGCTTGGCGACCAGCACGCGAATGGGTGGTTTCGTTTCAGACATGGACAGAGGAGACTATCACAGGGACGGAGGAGCGGGCATGGGCTCGCGCACAATTGCCTTTGCACTCGAAGAAAGCTGGAATGGATATCTAACCTGCGTTGTCAACCTGGATTGTCCCGACTTGGATTGTCTAACCGAAATGCTCTAGGTTGAAGCCTTGGCTCCCTTGGCGGAGAGGCGTTCCAGCAGTTTCTGGAAGCGGGGATGGTGACGCAGGGAACTTAGATCCGTGTCATTCTCCACCCACTCCTTGTGGCCAAACCCACTGCCAACGACTTGTTCGAGCAGGTCCAGGGCACGGTCGGCCTCTTCCATCAATGCGTAGCTGCAGGCGACGTTGTAGAGTGTCGTATTTTCCTCCGGATCGATGGCCAGCGCGCGGTCCAGCCATGCGCGGCTTCGATCGGGGTTGCCCAGCAGCCAATGCGCACTGGCGCCCAGGTAGAGCGCGCGTGCATCGTCGGGATGGAGCTGGATGTGGCGTTCCGCCCTCGCCAATGCGGCTATGCTCGCCTGCCGCGCTTCTTCTGTCCGGCCAAGTCCTCGAAGACACATCTCCAAATGATTGAGCGACTGATAGTCTGCCGGATCCAGCTCGCTGGCCTTGCGGAAGAGCGAAGCGGCCTTCTCCTTGTTGCCCTGCGCAAAGGCGCAGCGCCCATAGAAGTAGCAGGCATCGTAGAGCCTTGGATTGAGAGCCATGGCTTCTTCAAACTCTCGTTCCGCGGCGTCATAGCGTTTGTTGAGAGACTCGGCCAGTCCACGCGATGCATGCGCTTCCGCGGATTCGGAGTCTAACTCGACGGCACGCCGGCTGGCGTTGGCAGCCTCCCTCAGGTTGTCGTCGGTCGCTTCAAACCACATGTAGAGAAACGAACTAGCGTCCGCGACACCGGCAAATGCGGCGGCATAGCCTGGATCGATGACAATGGCCCGCGCGAACATCTGCCGCGCGAACTCCAGGCTCTTGCGGCGCAACTCATAAAAAACCCGCCGGCCGCGGAGGTAGTAATCGTAGGCCTGGACATCACGGGTAGGGACCTTCTCAATGGCACGTCTCTCCGTGTCACTGAGCATGACCCGCAGAGTGCCGGCGATGCTTTGGGCAATCTCGTCCTGGATGGCGAAGACATCCTCAAGCTGGCGATCGTATCGCTCCGCCCAGACCGAGTGCCCGGTGCGGGTCTCAGCCAGATGCGCGGAGATGCGAAGGCGACTGCCGGCGCGGCGGAGGCTGCCATCGAGTACATATGCCGCGGCGAGCTGCTGACCGATCTGACTAGCGGGAACGGGCTTGTCGCGAAATGCCAGCACGGCGGAGCGAGGCAGAAGTTGCAAGGTCTTTATCTTCGTCAGCTCGGTAGTGATGTCTTCCGTCATGCCGTCGCGAAAGTATTCGTCGTCCTTGTCGCCGCTGAGGTTGGTGAAGTAGAGCACCGCGATCGATTTTTCCGGACGCGGCGACGGAGCAATGACGTGGTCCAGTGCTTCCAGGACATGGTCCATAGTGGCGCACCGCTGCGCCAGCGGCTTCGCCAGGCAATGGTCGATCAGTCTCTCCCACCCCGGATCGATGTCCGGCGCCAGTGTGCGCAGCGGCGGGTACGGCGCCCGCAAGATGGCGTGAAGGATGTCGACGGCGGTTTCGCCGCGAAAAGGAAGGCGGCAGGTGAGGCACTCGTACAGCAGCACGCCGAAGGCAAAGATGTCGCTGCGGGCATCCGCCGGCTCGCCGCGAAGCTGTTCAGGAGACATGTACGGGATCGTGCCCGCCGTAGTGTCTTGTATGGAGGTGCGGGTAGCGAAGTCGTCCTCTGTCTCGCCGGGCTTGCGCGGCTGCTGGGCCAATGCAGAGAGTCCAAAATCGAGGATCTTCACGCGGGACCGGGAATCCAGCATGATGTTGGCGGGCTTGATGTCACGGTGAAACACGCCGCAGCGATGGGCCTCGCGCAGGCCTTCGGCAATTTGCCGGGCCGTGTTTTGGAACAGCGAAGGCGGGAGAGCGGCACGCAGCAGCATCTGCTTCAGCGTTTCCCCCTCGACCAGTTCCATGGCAATGAATGGCGCGCTCTCTGAAACGTCCACCTCATAAATGGTGGCGATGTTGGGATGATTCAGACGGGAGGCGGCCTGCGCCTCCTTGAGCAGACGCTTGCCGGCCTGCGGGTCGGCCGCCATATCCGGGGGAAGGAATTTGAGCGCTACATCACGACCCAGGCTCAAATCCTCTGCGCGATACACCGCGCCCATGCCGCCTTCGCCGAGCTTGGCATGAATGCGATAGTGCGAAATGGTTTGACCTATCAATGCGCCGCCCTCACCGTCAGCGCAATGGTAGAGACGGGCCAAAGTGCCGTCAATTCCCATTGGATCTACGTTGTCATTTCGCGTGGCAACTTACCGGGCAGGGTGGAATATTGGATTTGTCTTAAGTCTGTAAGGGAACTGCTTCTCATACCGGGCCAGGCCGGGGCAGATGAAATGGTGTGAGCTCGTGAAGCCATTTGCCTTCATCTCCTGCATCGCCTGCTCGGCCGTCCATCCCTCTTCTGCCATGCGATAGGAGGCGATCATCATGCCGACGCGGTCATCCCCCAAACGGCAGTGGACGAAGATTTTCTGGTCTGGATTGCCGCGGATGACGGAAAGGAACTGCGCGAAGACGCGGTCCCGGGGGAAGGGGCAGTGCCAGGGAATCGCGATGTAGCGCATGCCAAGCTGGGTGACTTCATCCTGTTCCCGCCGATCGAACTTGCGTCCATCCACGACGATGCCGATGCCGATGCGGGCGAGCGATTGCAGTCCTGCCGGGCTGGGCTGTCCTCCGCGGTAGAGCCGGGGCGATACTTCGAGGAAATTCGGCACGCCCTGGATGGCAAGCCTGCGCGCGGGCCGAGATGGGGCAGCATGGACGGGCAGTGGATGGGCTTGTCTTGTCTCCGGAAGCGCCGATGTTGGGTGGGCGCACAGGGCGACGACGGTTAGCAGAATTTGCGGCAGCCACTTCATGGTCGCTTTGCCGCGACGCCGGGTGAGACGGTCTCTTTCAGAAACCGAATCTCCAGGCGCCGAGATCCAAAGCGCGAGTAGATCACAACCCCGTGGAACGAATGAGGGAAGCGTAGGCCTAGGGCCCCATATTTGTGGGGGTGCAGGCGCTGTTATTGGAGACCGGGGTTGGCGGAGCCGGCGGTGTGGCCCAGGGCTTGGCGTTGAAGTCGAAGAAGTCCAGCAGGTTGGGCTGGGCTGCGTCGCGGGCGGTTAGATGGGCGGAGCCACCGATGAACCGGTTCTCCACGAACTTCATGACAGCGGTGTGGTCCATCGGCACATGCGAGACATAGTGCCGCCGGGTGAAGGGCGAGAGCACGATGTTGGGAACGCGGAAGCCGAGCTGGGCGGCGAATCCTTTGGTAGCGGCCGCATCGCCGGAGTGGGCACCCGGGCTGCTGGGTCGCAGGTCGCAGTGCGAAGTTGCGGTGGTTCCCGCAGGGGGCAGGCAGGGCAGATAGCCGTCTGGATTCACCGCGATGGCGGAGATATCTGGAATCGGAAGCAGCGCTGCGCTGGTCTTGTCGTTGGAGTGGCCAGGCACTGGCGGCACGTGATCGTAGGGGCCGCCGCCCTCGTCATAGCTGAAGAAGAATACAGAGTCATTCCATGACGGACTGACCATGAAGGCATTCATGATCTTCGCCACCGCAGACTGCCCGGTGAGGATGGATTCAGTCGAACCAGGATGCTCATCATCCTTGGAACCAGACTCAATGTAGCTGAAGCTGGGCAGGCTGCCGTTCGCCACATCAGTGAAATACGTGGAGAGTGGGGCGATGTGGTTGGGATCGATGCAGAGGGAGTTCGAAGGATCACCTACGGCGCTGGAAGGCCTGGTGGTTCCGGTACAGGCTGCATGCAACGGGTTGAGATAGACGTATTTCGAGGAGAAGTTCAGATAGCCGAGCGTGGTGGAGGGGAAGTTTCCTGCTCCCGATCCGCATGCAGTTCCACCAATGCAGGAGCCCTGTGTGACCGTGTAGTAGATCTTCCAGGAGACCTTCGCGTTGTCGAGTTCCTCGAAGATCGACGGAAGAGTGCGCTTGCCGAGGTGGTCGTCGCTACCAGGGTCAAACACCAGACCCTGTGTGGTGCCGCCAGTGATGGTTGCGATGCGGTTTGGCGTACTCTTGCTCGCTATGGGCGAGAACCAGCGGTCGGACAAGGCGAACTGCGAGGCCATGTAGTAGTAGTAGTTGAGGAAGCCCTGGTCGTAGTACCCCATGGCGCGCTGGCCCGCGGTGTCTGTATAGGCGCCGTGGCAGACGCCGGAAGCAGCGCAGCTCTTGGCCAGACCCTCGGCGGTGTGGACGAAGCCATCCATCAGGATGGGACGAGTGGATTGGAAGTTATAGCGATTGACATTGCCGTAACTTTCCAGCCACGCGGAGGACGCGTCGTCGATGCATGTGCTGCGCAGTTTGAACAGCGGAAAGGTAACGCCCTCGTCATTCTTATTGCTAAGGTTCAGCTTATCGTCGATGCCGTCTACGTCGTAAACGCGGCCATCATCCCCGGTATTCAAGCCATTGGCGCGGCGGTAGAGGTTCAGCACGCCGAAGTAATTGTCGAAGGTGCGATTCTCCTGCAGCATGAAGACGACGTGATTGACGGGAGAGGTGGCTCCCGGCGCGGCAACCGACACCGTGGTGCTGGAGGTTGCATTGTTCGAACTTCCTGTCGCGTCCGCGGTGTAAGTGGTGGTCGCGGATGGGCTGACAGTGACGCTTCCTCCAGTCGTTGCCAGGCTATAGCTGGTGCCATCGGAACCGGTGAGTGTCACCTGTGTAGCGTTCGACGCCGTCACCGTGACGGTCGAGGATCCGCCTGCGCTGATAGAGCCAGGGTTCGCCGTGACGTTCACTGTCGTGGCCGTCGTCCCGGATCCTTGCACGGTCAGGTTGATGGTCGTGAACGTAGACCCGCCACAGTGGTCCCACTCCTGCACGACGGTGTGTTCGGGGCCCGCCGCGAGGCTGATCTGGGTGTTGAGCTTTGCTCCACTGACGGTGTAGATGAGTTTGTTATTGACGTAGATCCCCATGGCGCCAACGCCGGTTGCGCAGGCGGTGGTGGCGGTTGCTGCGTAGGCTACTGGCGACGTGACCGTCGTGCCCGCTGACGGGGTGGAGACATTGACCGTGGCAAAGGCGGGTATGGCAAGCGCCAGCAGTGCGAGGAGGACCGAGGAGGAGAGGAACTTCATGAGCCACCTTAATGATGAACAATTGCGCGTCCGGTTGATGAAGATACTACAGAGAGTTTTCCAAAAATACACGCCTTTTTGTATTAATTACTGTGTGAGATGAAGGATTTTGCTGTAAGTGTCGATCTTGCTGTGCATAAACTGCTCGAAGCTTCCCGTTCCGAACAAAGTCGGTGCAGCATGTCGCTTTCTTGCATGGATGCCCTATCTACTGCCTGAAAAATCAATCGCTTGTCACGGCAATCAATTGGCAATAAATTGTTCACAAAGACTGTGGAAATGGAAATGGGGATACTAATTCCCCGCTCCTGGCTATATGTGCTGACTATGTGAACTAGCCAGTTAAGAGAGAGGTCGTTAGCCCTCTGCACTCTTTCAGCATCAGGGATCGGCCAGGTGATGGGAAGTCAGCGTCTGGTTAATCCAGCACGCCGGTAACGGGCGACGGCGCAGCCAAGTGCTGCGACCTAGACCCACCAGTGTTACCGAGCGCAGTTACCGGTCGCGGGCGACGACGAAATCCGGCATCCACAGCAGAGCGCGTCGCTCATCACTCTCCGGCAGCTCGGACACCATCCCCCGGGCCAGGTCTGCGTAGCGGAAGGCGGCTGCGAGGGCGTAGTCGACGGAGCCGTGGCGTTCCAGCAGGTCGAGGATCTGCGCGTGCGAGACGTGGTCAAAGGATTGATCGGCCAGCACGCGGTCGATCATGGCGCGCTCGTCGGCGGAGCCTGACTGGTAGGCATGGATGACGGGCAGGGTGGCCTTGCCCTCGCGCAGGTCGCTGGCGACTGGCTTGCCCAGCGTCTCCTCGCTGCCGGTCAGATCCAGCACGTCGTCGACGATCTGAAAGGCGACGCCGAGGTTGCGACCGTAGTCGCCGAGTTGGTCTTCCAGCTCTTCGCTGACGTTGGCGAGCACCGCGCCCAGCCGCATGGAGACGTGGAAGAGGCAGGCAGTCTTGCGGTAGATCAACTCGAAGTATTCCGACTCTGAGACCAGGCGGCCCAGCGTCTCGGTTTGCAGCAACTCGCCCTCGACCATTTGCTGGGTGAGGCCGATCAGCAGATCGAGCACCTTGAAGTTGCGTTCTTCGAGCGCGATGCGGAAGGCCTGCATATAGAGCCAGTCGCCCACCAGCACACAGCGGGAGTTGCCCCAGGTGGTGTTGGCCGAGGGCCGGCCGCGACGGGTGTCTGCTGCGTCAATGATGTCGTCATGTACCAGGGTGGCGGTATGCACCATCTCGACTACGGCGCCCAGGCGCACGCTGCCGGTACCACGGTATCCCAGGGCGCGCGCCGCCAGCAGCAGCAGGGTGGGGCGGATGCGCTTGCCGCCACCCTCGCGCAGGTAGCCGGCAATCTCGGTGATGGCCTGCACGGCAGAGTCAGAGTCGCGCGCGAGTTCGCGTTCCACAGCACGGAGATCATCCCGCAACAGGTCGAACACTTCCTTCGCCGTTGCCAATGCCTGTGTGCTCACGCGGTTGCGGCTCCCCTTATCATTAGTGTAGCTGGTCGGGCGCAGGCTGCCGGGCCGCGCCAAACTGGCTTTAGTTCGACCGGTAGTTAGTGAATTGCAGATCCAACCCGAAGTCATGACTGCGCAGCAGGGCGATGGCTTCCTGAAGGGTGTCCCGGTCCTTGCCGGTGATGCGGACGGTCTCGCCCTGAATGGAGGCCTGCACCTTCTTCTTCGATTCCTTGATCAGCTTGACGATCTCCTTGGCCTTCTCTCCGGGGATGCCCTGCTGCAGCGTCACCTTCTGGCGAACGCTCTTGCCCATGGCCTCTTCCAGCTTTTCGAACTTGAGGGATTTGAGCGAGACGCCGCGCTTGACCAGCTTCTGTTGCAGGATCTCCTTGACGGCGTTAAGCTTGTACGCGTCGGCCGAGGCGAGTTGGATGACCTTATCGTCTTCCAGCTTGATCTCGGAGTTGGAATCCTTCAGATCGAAGCGCGCCCGCACTTCTTTGACGGCCTGGTCGATGCCGTTGCGCACCTCCTGGATATCCACTTTGCTGACCACATCAAAAGAGTTCTGTTCTGCCATGGTTGGTTCCTTCCTGATCCAGCATGTCCGAGTACCTGGCGCCTGAGTCCTGACCTACAGGGTATGCGTCGGTCGCGCTCGCTCAGCCGTCCGTCGCCGTTGGGTGCTCCGCCATCCTAGTGCTTCACCTTCATCAGACGCTCGAAGTTTTCCGTGGTGGCGGCGGCCAGCTCTTCGGTTTCGATGCCGCGCAGCTCAGCCAGCTTTGTCGCTGTGGTGGCGACATAGGCGGGCTCGTTGCGTTTTCCACGCCAGGGAACGGGCGCGAGGAAGGGCGCATCGGTCTCCACCAGAAGGCTGTCAACCGGGAGCGCCTGGGCGGCGTCGCGAATAGGCTGTGCCTTGGGAAAGGTGAGGTTGCCGGCGAAGGAGATGAGGAAGCCGTAGTCGATGGCGCGCAGTGCGTGCTCCGGGGTGCCGGCGAAGCAGTGCAGGATACCGCCCAGGCCGGTCTGGCGCCAGTGCCGGTCGAGCAGGTCCAGGGTGTCGTCCCAGGCCGCGGTATCGCCGGTACCAGCGCGCTCTGCAGCGCGACAGTGGATGACGATAGGCAAACGATGGCCGGCGGCCAGCTCCATCTGCTGAATGAAGGCCTGGTGCTGCACGGCGCGGGGTGCGGTGTCCCAGTAGTAGTCCAGGCCGATCTCGCCGCAGGCGATGACCTCGGGCGCCGCCAGCAGCGTGTCGAGTGTGGCCAGCGATGCGTCGTCGACCTGCGCGGCCTCGTCGGGATGGATGCCCGCGGTGGCGTAGAGGCGCGGCACGTCAGTGCGCCCAACATACTCGCGGCAGAGGTCGAGCGCACGATGCATGGTGGCAGGGCCCTCGCCGATGCCGATGGAGAGCACCGTGCCCACGCCAGCAGCGAGCGCGGCCTGCAGCATCGGCTCGCGGTCTGCGTCGTAGCGCGGGCTGTCGAGATGGGCGTGGGAGTCGATGAGCATACCGGCTACTTGACGCGCGCTCCCAGCGGCACATCGTCGAGGAAGCTGGCGAGCGCGGCCTTGCCGCCTTCGATCGAACCGGCTAGCAGCATGCCATTCGATTCCAGGCCGCGCAGCTTGCGCGGAGCCAGGTTGGCGACCACGATGACCTTGCGCCCGATGAGCGATTCGGGTGAGTAAGACTCGGCGATGCCGGCCAGGATCTGCCGCGTCTCCGTGCCCAGGTCGACTTCCAGGCGCAGCAGCTTGTCTGCCTTGGGCACACGCTCGGCTACCTTGATCTGGGCGACGCGCAGCTCCACCTTGGTGAAGTCGTCGATGGTGATCTGCGCTGGCGGTGCGGTGGGCGCCACGGCAACAGCGGTTGCAGATGCGGGTACTTCCGCAGAGGCGGGAGCGCTGGGCGTGCTGCTGGCGACCGGCTTGGGCGCGGCTTCCGGTGCGGTGGTGGCGGGCGACACTTCGTCCGTTGCGGATGCGGGTTCTGCATTCGCAGCGGGTACGGAGGCGAGCGCCTGTTCAAGCGCGCTCTGCGGGCGGTTCTGTTCAATGTCCTGCATACGTTGGGTCGCGTCCTTTTCTGCGCGTGGGAAGAGCGGTGCGGGTTCGCCGAGCGGGATGCCCGGGGGAAGTCCACCCCATGCGAGGTGGCTGAGGTCCGCCTTCGCTATGTCTTCAAGGCCGAGTTGTCGCCAGACTTTGGCTGCAGACTCCGGGAGAACAGGCTGGACGAGCGCGGTGATGATGCGGATGGACTCGGAAGCGTTATACAGAATCTCGTCCAACTCCCAAGTAGATTGCGACGTGGAATTTACTATCTTGACGAGCTTCCAGGGAGCTTTCTGTGTGAGATATCCGTCAGTCGCTGCTACTAAATCCCAGATGCGTTCGATCGCGCGAGAGAACTCAAGACGATCAAAGAGTGCACGCGTATCCACGATCACCTGTTCTGCAAGCCGGGACAAATCGCTCGCGCGCGCTTGCCGCTGAGGGCCGACAGCGTCCCGGCCGGCTTTTCCCTCAACGGAAGTTGTCGCATAGACGGTTCGGACCATCGTCAACGTGCGGCTGACCAGGTTGCCGTAGCCGTTGGCGAGGTCGGCGTTGTAGCGCTGCACCAGCGCGTCGAAGGAGAAGCTGCCATCCTGGCCGAAGACTACCTCGCGCAGCAGAAAATAGCGGAGTGCGTCCGCGCCCAGCACTTCGAGGATGGTATCGGCGCGCACGATGTTGCCGCGCGACTTGGACATTTTGCTCTGCTCAAACAGCAGCCAACCATGCGCGAAGATCGATTGCGGAAGGGGCAGCCCGGCAGCCATGAGGAAGGCGGGCCAGTAGACGCAATGGAAGCGCGAGATCTCCTTGCCGATGATGTGCAGGGGCGCGCCATTAGGGCGCAGGCTGCTTTCCGCCCAGAAGCGCTGGTAAAGCGCATCGTCTGCCGATCCCCAGCCCAGCGCAGTGATGTAGTTGGCGAGGGCGTCCATCCACACATAGATGACATGCTTTTCATCGCCGGGTACGGGGATGCCCCAGGAGAAGCTGGTGCGGCTGATGGAGAGATCGCGCAGACCGCTGCGCACGAAGGCGAGCACTTCATTGCGGCGCGTCTCCGGGCGGATAAAAGTGGGGTTCTGCTCGTAGAGCTCGAGCAGCTTGCGCTCGAAGGCAGAGAGCTTGAAGAAGTAGTTCTCTTCGCTGACCGTCTCGGTAAGGCGGCCGCAGTCCGGGCAGTGGGTGCCGGGCGGCCCTTCGACGTAGGCCTCGTCATGCACGCAGTACTGGCCGGTGTAAGAGCCCTTGTAGATGTAGCCGCGCTCTTTGAGCAGCGTGAACAGGTGCTGCACGCCGCGGGTGTGGCGCGGCTCCGTAGTGCGGATGAAGTCGTCGTTGCTAAGGTCGAGCCGCTTCCAGAGGTCGCGAAATTCTTCGGCGACCTGGTCGACGAAGGCCTGCGGCGTGCAGTTCATCGCCTTGGCGGAGCGCTGGATCTTCTGCCCATGCTCGTCGGTGCCGGTGAGGAAGAAGACGTCGTAGCCCTGCGCGCGCTTGTAGCGGGCAATGGTGTCCGTAACGATGGTGGAGTAGGCGGTGCCGAGGTGTGGCCGCGCGTTCACGTAGTAGATCGGCGTGGTCAGGTAGAACGGAGGGCGTTCTGGCATCAGGAGGGTTGGACTTTCCGGCACGGACGATCTTGCCCTGCGTGCGGGGTGGCGGCGGGCCACCCGGCGACGGAGACTCCTCCTCATCTTAGGTATGACATGTAAGTGTGGCAAGTAATGGTGCGTCTGTCCGGAGGGCTGCGGCTGCTCTGCTAGAATCGGCAGTGAAATCAAGGCTTTCGCGCCCATTGGCGCGACTGCAGAGCCCCCTTTCGAGGACTTCCTCCCTTGTACAGAACACTGCAACAGCACCTGCGGGAGCGCCTGCGCCGCATTGTGCGCGAGCGCTACGGCATCGAGGCAGCGAACATCGCCATCGAGCAGCCGCCGCTGGTGACGATGGGCGATTATGCCACTCCGGTGGCCTTTGAGCTGGCGCGCCCGCTGCGGCGCTCTCCGAAGCAGATTGCCGCGGAGCTGGTGGATTCGCTGAGCGGCGAACCAGTTGCCGGCTTTGCCAGCTTCGAGGTGGCAGGCGCCGGCTACCTGAATGCGCGGCTGGAGCGCGGGGCGGCGCTGACCGCGATTGCCGCAGCCCAGGACGACGCAGCCTTCGGGGCCGGTGTCCACTCACTGGTGGAGCACACCAGCATCAACCCGAACAAAGCAGCGCATGTGGGCCACCTGCGCAACGCTATCCTGGGCGACACGTTTGTGCGCATGCTGCAGGCTGCAGGGCAGCGCGTCGATGTGCAGAACTACATCGACAACACTGGCGTGCAGGTGGCCGATGTGGTGGTGGGGCTGATGCACCTGGAAAACCTGTCCGGCGAGCAGATTGCGACGCTGTTTCGCGAGTTGGAAACGCGCGGAGAGCGGCTGGACTACTACTGCTGGGATGTGTATGCGAAGGTGTCGGCCTGGTATGACGCCGACAAGGATGGCGCGGAGAAGGGCAGGCGACGCGCGCTGCGGCTGGGCACGCTGCATGCGATCGAGGCCGGCGGCAACGAGATTGCATCTGTAGCAGATACCGTTTCGACCGCGGTTCTGCGCCGGCACCTGCAAACCATGCAGCGGCTGGGCATTGAATACGACTTTTTGCCGCGCGAGAGCGAGATTCTGCGCTTGCACTTCTGGGATTTGGCCTTTGCGCAGCTCAAGGAGCGCGGCGTGCTGTATCTGGAGGCCGCGGGGAAGAACACGGGCTGCTGGGTGATGCGGCGCGCGGGCACGGAGGGAGTTGGCCATCAGCAGGAAAGTGACGGAGCGCCTTTGCCCGATGAAGACGCGAAGGTGATTGTCCGCTCGAACGGCACTGTCACCTATGTGGGCAAAGACATCGCCTACCACTTGTGGAAGTTCGGGCTGCTGGGGCGGGACTTCGGCTATCGTCGGTTCTTCGAGTACGCCGACCATACTTGTTGGATCTCTGCCGAGCAGGGTGAGAGCGAGCATCCACACTTCGGCGGGGCGCAGGCAATCTACAACGTGATCGACTCGCGGCAGGCCGATCCGCAAGCCAATGTGATCGAGGCGCTGCGCGGCATGGGGTACACGGATGCGGCCGAGCGCTATGTGCACTTCTCCTACGAGATGGTGGCGCTGACCCCGCGCTGCGCAGAGGAGCTGGGCTATACGCTCTCCGCAGAGGATCGCGGGCGCGCGTACATCGAGGTGTCCGGACGCAAGGGCTTCGGGGTGAAAGCGGACGACCTGATCGACCGGCTGATTGCGGCGGCGAAGGCCGAGGTGGACAGCCGCCATCCCGAGCTGACAGATGAAGAGCGGCGCAGCATCGGTGCGAATATCGCCATCGGCGCGCTGCGCTACTTCATGCTGAAGTACACGCGGAATTCAGTCATCGCGTTTGACTTCCATGATGCGCTCAGCTTTGAAGGCGAGACCGGACCTTACGTACAGTACGCCGTAGTGCGGGCGCGCAGTATCTTCCGCAAGGTCGGCGTCAGCGCCGCAGCGGCTCTGTTGGCCGTGGATGGCGCGGCACTCAAACAGTATGTCGAGTCTGTGGAGGGAAGCGATCTGTGGGAGCTATGGCAGACAGCAGGCAAGTCGTCACTGTTGCTGGAGCAATGCATCGTCACCGCAGAGCCAGCCTACCTGGCGAAGCATGCGTTTCAACTGGCGCAGCAGTTCAACAACTTCTACCACCGCTTTCATATTCTGAATGAGGCGGACGCCGCCCGGCGCACGCTACTGCTGGCGACTGCAGCCGTCGCCGAGCGCGAGTTGGTGCGCGTGCTGGGATGGCTGGGGATCGATGCGCCGGCAGTGATGTAGGGAAGCTAGGAAGCAGTCAGCTGAGACCAGCTAAGAAGCGGTTGGCTAAGAAGCGGTCAGCGGAGATGAGCTACTGCTGACTGCCTCTTTGCGGACCGGCCTTTTGCTGACCGCTCTATCGCTGCTTCTACTGCAGCTTGTTGCCGGCCGCGGTCATCTGGTTCAGCAGGGTCTGGTCGTTCTGCTTGAGGGTGTCGGGTAGCGGTGCGTAGTCGAGTGATGCGGCGACGCTCTGGCCGTCGGTGACGATGTACTGGATGAAATTTTTCAATGCCTGCCGCTTCTCTACATCGGTTCCTTCGCGGGGCACGATGAGGAAGGTTAGCCCGGCAATGGGATATGCCTCTGCCGCGCCTGCGGGCGGATTCACGATGGGCGTGCGCGGGTCCTGCTGCAGCTGGTTGAGGAAGCCATTGATGGCCGCGGTGGTGCTCTGCGGACTGGGCAGGACGAAGTGGCCGGCCTGGTTGCGGATAGCCGCAACGGGTAGATGGTTCTGCTGCGCATAGGTCAGCTCCACATAGCCGATGGCTCCGGGGGTCTGGCGAATCTGCCCGGTGACGCCTTCGCTGCCCTTGCCGCCATTGCCTGCGGGCCAGCTCACCTGGGTGCCTTTGCCCACCTTCGCAGCCCATTGCTTGCTGACATCGGAGAGATACGAAGTGAAGATGGCGCTGGTACCGCTGCCATCCGCGCGATGCACGATGGCAATGCCCGCATTGGGCAGATTTGCGCCGGGGTTGTCAGCCTTCAGGACGGGGTCCTGCCAGTTCTTGATCTCGCCGAGAAAGATGCCGGCCAGTGCCTCCGCGGAGAGATGGAGCGGCTGCTTCAGATCTGGAAGGTTGTAGGTGATGCACACGGGCCCGGCAGATTCGGGCAACTGGAGCACTGGCTGCATCTGCCCCAGCTGTTCGTCAGTAAGGGCAACGTCCGAGGCGCCGAAGTCCACAGTGTTGGACTTGATTTGCTGGATGCCGCCGCCGCTGCCGATCGACTGATAGTTGATCTGCACATCCTTGTGCTTTTCCTGGTAATCGTGCGTCCAGCGCGCCATCGCAGGATAGATGAAGGTACTTCCGGCGCCGGCGATGTGGATCGCCTTGGTGGTGTTGCAGGCGGTCAGTGCCAGTAGTGCAATGGTTGCGCTCACCATTGCCTTCGAACCATGTCTGAAACTGTGTGTCACTTAGATCTCTCCTATGGTATTGAATCGTGGAAGCAGGGAACTCGCTGGTGGGATGCATGCCGGTGCTGCCGGAGTTCATGGACCGGATCGGGAATCGGCTTCATGGCTCCGATCAACGGGCCTCTGCGGCAGGCAACAGTGCATACGACAAAAGGATTCCTAGTGGCAGCAAGTAGTACGTCAAGGCAGCAGCTCTGCCAGAGTAGACGGCTGAGCAGTCGCGAGCCGGATGTGGCGGGAGTAGCCTGACAAGCGCTCGCCGCCATATCCGATTTATTTGTTTCTTACGCGAAGGTGCGGACCCACTCTGCGATGGTGCGCACACCCACGCCGGTTGGACCCGAGGCGATCCATCCCTTGGCATCGTCGTTCCATGCCATCGCTGCAATGTCCAGATGCAGCCAGGGCGTATCTCCCACAAACTCCTTGAGGAACATGGCTGCAGTGATGGCGCCGCCGTAGCGGCCTCCAGTGTTCTTGATGTCGCCAATCTGCGAGACGATCAGCTCGCGGTACTCGTCTTCGATGGGCAGACGCCAGAAGCGTTCGCCAGACTGCTCCAGCGCGCGGGTGAAGTGTAGGTAGGTGTCTTCGTTGTTGGTGAAGACGCCGGCATTGACCTGGCCAAGCGCGACGGCGACGGCGCCGGTAAGGGTGGCGGCGTCGATGAGGTGGGTGGCGCCCAGTTGCTGCGCGTAGTGGAGGCCGTCGGCCAGGACGAGGCGGCCTTCCGCGTCGGTGTTGATCACTTCGATGGTCTTGCCGGACATCGCGGTGGTGATGTCGCCCGGCTTGTAGGCAGTGCCGCTGGGCATGTTCTCTGCCGAGCAGATGACGGCGATGACGCGGACGTTGGGCTTTAGCTGCGCGATGGCGCGCATGGCGCCGATCATGGCAGCCGCGCCGGCCATGTCGTACTTCATCTTCTCCATGTTGTCGGCAGGCTTGATGGAGATGCCGCCGGTATCGAAGGTGATGCCCTTGCCGACCAGGCCCAGGGTCGGCCCACTAGCGGCTGCGCCGGTGGGCTCGTAGCGCAGCACGATCAGCGCGGGTGGCTCAGCGGAGCCCTGGTCCACTCTGAGGACGGCGCCCATCTTCAATTCCTTGAGCTTTTCGGTGGAGTGGACCTCGCAGGCCAGGCCATTCTCCCTGGCCATGGCAGCGGTGCGTCGGCCGAGTTCAGTGGGTGTCAGCACATTGCCGGGCTCGTTGACGAGCTCGCGGGCAAAGTTTTGCGACTCGGCCAGGATGACGCCCTCGCGGTGACCGGTTGCGTAGTCGGTCTGCGGTGTATCCGCTGGCGCCAGGAAGAGGGCGGTGTGGAGGCTGCGGTCCTTGCGATCGGAGCGATAGGTGTCCGAGTCGTAGTCGGCGAGGATGGCGCCCTCGACCGCGGAGCGGGCGGTGGCGGTGGCGGAGAAGTCTGCGCCCGCCGGCAGCAGAAAGGCCAGCGAGCGGATGCGTCGTGGCTTGGCGTAGCGGACGGCGACGCCGGCGGCCTTGCGCAACTCTGCCAGGTTGGGGCGGGCCAGGCCGACGATCAGCAGGCGGGCAGCCTTGAGGCCCGCTGGTTGATGCAGCAGTAGCGTCTCGCCACTGGCAGCGGCGAACTCGCCGCCTTTGAGCGCGGTGGCCGCGGCGCTGGTGAGTGCACTGTCCTCGGTAAGCAGATCGATGTGAGGGGCCAGTTCAGTCTCACCCCGCTGGTCCTTCATGTCGGATCGCTTGCCGACCGGCTTGTCGGCCTTCTTGTCGGCCTGGCTGATGGCGAACACGACCAGCAGCTCGGTTTCTACGGCCGCGGGTGCGTGGGATGACAACTCTGTGTGCATGGATCTCCTGAGCGCTGGGGATATTGCGGGAAATTCGGTGGGAGCTTCACGCGTCCGCGATACGGCGCTGGCTGCGGACGATGGCGGCCTTGGCTTCCTTGTCCGCCTCGCGGCGGCGTTCGGTCTCGCGCTTGTCCCAGTCCTGCTTGCCCTTGGCCACGGCCAGCTCGCACTTTACACGGCCATTGCGGAAATAGAGCCGGGTGGGGATGAGCGTGTGCCCCTTGATCTGCGTCTTTCCGACGAGCTTCCTGAGCTCTTCGCGCTTCAGCAGCAGCTTGCGGGTGCGCAGGGACTCATGGTTGCTGATGTTGCCGTGGGAGTAAGGACCGATATGGGCATTCAGCAGAAAGGCCTCGCCATCCTTGATCAGGCCGTAGGCATCTTTCAGGTTGGCCTGCCCTTCGCGGATGGACTTGACCTCCGTGCCGCGCAGGGCCACCCCGGCTTCGTACTTTTCCAGCAGAAAGTAGTTGTGGCTGGCGGCGCGATTGACGGAGGCGTCCCGCTGCCCGGAGGCGACCGGGTCGCGCTCCTTCGCCTTGGGCCCTTTCGCCTTCTGCGGTCTGGTTTCGAGGGTGTGACTGGTCTGGCGAGGCATAGACTGATCCCCTTATGTTAGAGCATTCTGTCTGCGGCCGCGTCTGGTGTAGTCAGGGCGTGGCGGGAGTGTTCGCCGAGGCACTGCAGTGGGTAGCGTTCATCTACGGAGGCTTGGGAGTGCTTTGTTATACTTCACCAGCGGCGAGGCCGCTCGCATGAACGTACTTGTCCGGCGTGATGGCCAAGATGCGCCACTGCGTCCGCCTCAGCAAATAGCCGCCAGCCGGCAGCAGAGTTTACCGGACTGCCGAGCGCGCCATCGTCTCTCTCTTTTTAGTGGAGTTTCATGAACCACCGCACACTACGCTGGACTCTTCCCGCCCTGTTGCTCTTCGCCCTGCCAACGCTGATTCCTGTGGTGCATGCCAAGGGAAAATCGGCCAAGGCGCTCTACAAGCAAGGGCAGTTCGCAGAGGCCAAGGACGATTATCTGGCAGCCTACGCGGCCTATGCGGAGGCCTATAACAAGGATCCGAACAACCTGTTCTACAAGACCTCCTACCAGCGTCTGCGCTTTACCGCCGCCGCGGTGCATACCCACCAGGGTGAGAAGCTGCGTGAGCAGGGAGACTTCTCCGGAGCGCTGACCGAGTTCATGCGCGCGCTGGAGATCGATCCCAGCAACGAGCTGGCGCAGCAGGATATTCGCCAGACCAAGGAGAAGCTGGGTGCTGTGCCCAGTGGTGAGGCGTCCGTTTCGCCAGGGGGTGGAGACACCACGCTGAACGACGTGGCCTCGCCGGCAGAGTTGAAGCCAGTATCGAACGAGCCGATCTCGGTGCACTCGGTCGAAGACTCGAAGGTGGTCTATCAGACCGTCGGCAAGCTGGCCGGCATCAATGTGTTGTTCGATCCGGACTACACAGGCAAGCGCATTCAGGTGGACCTGCAGAACGTTTCGCTGCTGGATGCGCTGCAGATTATCGGCACTATCTCGAATACCTTCTGGCGGCCTATCACCAGCAATACAGTGTTTGTCGCGCAGAATACGCGCGCGAAGCGGACCGAGCTGGACGCGCAGGCGTTGCAGACCTTTTACCTGGGCAATGCCTCACAGCAGAACGATCTGAACGACATCCAGACAGCGCTGCGTAACGTTCTGACTAATGCCAAGCTGTACGCGGTGCCCAGCCAGAATGCCATCGTGATGCGTGCGACGCCGGATGAGCTGCTGCTGGCGCGCAAGCTGATCAACGATCTGGATAAGGCGCGGCCAGAGGTCGTGGTCGACGTTGCCGTGCTCGAGGTCAACCGCAACAAGGAGCGCAACCTGGGCATCATTCTGCCGCAACAGTTCAGCGCGGCACTGCAGAGCAATACAACCACAACGACGTCAAACAATGGTACCGGTACAGGGACGGGCACCGGAGGCACCGGGACGGGAACCACGACGACGACCGGGAGCACCAACGGCGGCCTGACGCTGAACTCACTCGGCAACCTGAACGCAAACAATGTCGCCGTCACCATCAGCACTGCTACCGCCAACCTGCTGCTCTCTGACAACGACACCCGGGTGCTACAGAACCCGCGCATTCGCGCCGTGGATGGACAGAAGGCAAACCTGAAGGTGGGCTCGAAGATTCCGGTGGCCACCGGCTCATTCCAGACCGGCGCTGCGACTGCAGTGGTCAGCTCGCTGGTCAATACGCAGTTTCAGTATCAGGATGTCGGCGTCGAGATTGAGATCACGCCGGTGATCCACTACGACCGCGATGTGACGCTGAAGCTGAAGCTCGCCGTGTCGCAGCAGAATGGCACTGTTTCGCTAAGCGGCATCAATGAGCCGATCTTCAGCCAGCGCACGGTAGACCAGGTGATCCGCCTGCATGAAGGCGAGGCCAGCATTCTGGGCGGCCTGCTGCAGAAGAGCCAGACCAACAACTTCAGCGGCACGCCGGGGCTGTCGCAGATCCCGCTGCTCAAGTACCTCTTCAGCAATACCGACAAGATCTCCTCGCAGGACGAGATCGTCTTCCTGCTGATTCCGCATGTAGTGCGCGGCGAAGAGCTGAGCCCCTTGAACATCCGGCAGATCGATACCGGCACTGGCGCAAGCGTATCGCTGCGGCGGCTCGGCAGCATCAAGGTTCCCGCAGCGCCGGTCTTGACCGTACCGGGCGCACCCGGAGCAGAGCTGCCACCGGCGAACCAGGCACCCGCTCCAGCAGGCGCACAGACAAACCAGCCGGGCCTGCAGCAAGGCGCGCAGCAGGCGTTGGATCAGGCCGCAGCGGGCAGCACCGCCGCGCCAGTCTCGGTGGGGCTGGCGAGCGTTGGCGCACCGCCGACGGTGGGATCGAACTTCCAGATAGCCGTGAATGTGTCCGGCGGTACGGACATCTTCTCGGTGCCGATGCAGGTGCAGTATGACCCCGCCAAGCTGACATTGATCAACGTGGACGCGGGCAACTACCTGGGCCGGGATGGCCAGGCTGTAGCGCTGGTGCATCGTGATGACGGATCGGGTGGCGTCGCCATATCGGCTTCGCGTCCGCCGGGTGTCGCTGGCGTGGGCGGGTCGGGGCAGCTCTGCACGCTGACCTTCCAGGCCAAGGCGGCGGGTGACAGCATCGTGAGCGTTACCAAGGCAGCCGCACGCGACAGCAAACAGCAGGCGCTGCCGGTAGTGACGGCAGGGACTATCGTTCACGTGCAGTAGCGTCCACGCTCCAGCACCGGACAAGCGTGGAGACGATAGCCGGTTCCAGCAACCGAGGCCTGGGGCTGGGCTGTCCACGTCAATGGAAACAGGATAAGGAATCAGGATCAGGCATTGGGACAGAGGATGAAGCGCAGGTTCAACTCGCGGCGATGCCGGCCGGCAGGTGACGGCGAGGCGGGTCTGACGCTGGTGGAACTGATCGTCACCGTGGCGATCCTGGCCATCCTGGCGTCGGCTGCGGTGCCGGTGGCGCGCTGGAATATCAAGCGAGTGAAGGAGCGCGAACTGCGCGGCGACCTGTGGGAGATGCGCCGGTCGATCGACGCCTACAAGGATGCAGCGGACAAGGGCGGCATCCAGACCAAGGTGGATAGCCAGAACTATCCGCCCGACCTGGACACGCTGGTGAAGGGTGTGGAGATCAAGGGGAAGAAGGTACGATTCCTGCGCCGGGTTCCGGTTGACCCGATGACCAATAAGCCGGAGTGGGGCATGCGCTCCCCGCAGGACGAGCCGGACAGCCAGTCCTTCGGTGGCCAGAGCCTCTTTGACGTGTATTCCAAGGCGCAGGGAACTGCGCTGAACGGGACCAAGTATGCGGACTGGTAGGCGGCGCAGCGCGGCATCCGAAGCGGGCTTCACGCTGATTGAGCTGATGATCGTCATGCTGATTGTGGCGATCCTGTCGGCGATCGCCATTCCCGCCTACCTGGCTTCGGTGAAGGCGGCCAAGGAGGCAGCCCTGAAGGAAGACCTGCATGTGCTGCGGGGCGCCATCGATGCCTACACCGCCGACAAGGAGAAGGCGCCGCAGTCCCTGGATGACCTAGTACAGGCAGGATATATGAAGAGCATTCCGGTGGACCCGATCACGCACAGTGCGACCACCTGGGTGACGCAGACTGACGATACGTTGTCGAACGTGGACCAGACGGAGCCCGGTGTGAACGATGTGCACAGCGGCTCTGACGATAAGGGAAATGACGGCGAGCCGTATTCCAGCTGGTGACGCATCCTACCCCTCACGATGAATGATCCGACGGCGTCGTCGCAAGCGACGTCCACATCAGTCACTCCAGCTTTCGCCATGCCGTCCGTCGAGCGGGTGCGTGCCTTCTACCATTCGCTCTGCGCGGTTGCAGCCAGCCGCTTTGCGGGCTCGCTGGGTGGACGCCTCCTGCTGGTGGATGGGTTGGAGCGTGAAGGCGATGCGCTGCTGATCGCGGCCAGCATCGCGGGCGCCGCGTCATTAACGCTGGAGCTTCGGCCGGAGGCAGTCCGCCATTGCGTGCGCAATGGCATCGTGGACTTTGCGGTGAGGACGCTGGAAGAGGCGCTGCGCGTGCTGAAGAACGAGATTCGCAAGCAGCAGCCGATTGTGGTGTTGCTGCAGCAGGACACGGATAGCGCGCTGCGGGCGATGGTGGCGCGCGGCGCGCAACCCGATTTGATGCGATGGCTGGATGCGGCGCCAGCGGCGGCCACGCTGCGCGAGCGCGGTGCTGTTTCTGCGCCGGAGTCAGCCGAGCGACTGTCCGATATGGCGCAGGATGTCAGTTGGAGCGCAGCCGAGGGTGGCGGCGCTGCCTTGCGATACCTGGACCAACTGGCACTGGAGGTTCTGCCTGCCGCGGATCGAGAGCGGCAGAACTGGATCGCGCGTGCTCCACGATACCTGTCGCGGGCGCTGCGGCTGGAGCGCGGCGTGGCGATGAATGCTGCGGAGATGCAAGCCTTCCTGACGGCGGTGGAGGAGCGTTGCCAGCAGGGCACGCTCAGCAAGCCGGTGGAAGTGAAGGCGGAGGGGCGCACCTATCTGTTCAATCAAATCGCGCCAGAGGTCAACGACACGGCGACTTAGAGCAATTTTCCTGTAGGTGTAGGGTGACCGGCAACCGCTATGGTGGCCTTTCTTTGAGGAAAGGCCACGCCGAGTTGATCTTCGCAACGCACAGCATCAGGAAAATTGCTCTAGGACTGCGAGCTGGATTCCATCGCGCGCAGGCGATTCCATAGCTCCTTCAAGCCCAGCTCCGTCTTCGCGGAGCAGAGCAGCAGGTCGTCGAGCTGGAGGTCGCGCTTCAAAGCAGCAGCCGAGCGAGTACGCTCATTGCCGGAGAGACGATCGGCCTTGGTCCCCACCACAAGATAGTTGCGGCGCAGCTCCTTCAGATAGTGGATGAGCTTGGCATCATTCTCCTGCGGTGGCACCTTGGTGTCGACCAGGCAGATGCAGAGCGCAAGGCTTTCGCGCTCGGCGAGATAGGGCTCGATGAACTTGGGCCACTCTGCGGAGATGGAGCGCGAGATTTTGGCGTAGCCGTACCCGGGCAGGTCGGCGAACATCAGCAGCGGCTGCGTACGCGCCGCAGACTCGTGCAGCGCGAAGAAGTTGATAGCCTGGGTCCGTCCGGGTGTCGACGAAACGTGAGCCTGTTTGGAGCCGAGCAGGGCATTGATGAGGCTCGACTTTCCGACGTTCGAACGGCCGAGAAATGCGATCTCCGGCACCGATGACGGCGGGAATTGTTCCGCTGCGACTGCGGAGAGCAGGAATTTGGGGATGAGGCGCATCTGTACTGATTCTCGCAGATTGCCTTTTGCATCGCCGGTCGCGAGAACAACCCTGTCTCTCAGGTCCACTCGTCAAGGAAGTACGTGGGTGGGCCGGGCGGATCTGCGGCTGCGGACAGCTCGCGATACTGCACCGGCTTCGTGAGCGGGAAGGTCTGGACTTGTACCGGCTCGCAGGCCGCCTGCACTGCGGGCAGCAGCCGCCAGGGAATTTCGATGCGAAGCGATACTCTTTCACTCGCATTCGCGATCACATGCATTTCTCCCAGCATCCGGATCAGTCTCTCCAATGTTGCAGCACCCCACGGCAGCTGCATGGATACGCCGATCCACGGCTCAAGAACGACTGGTGCCGTGCGCGGCCACGCCTCGTCCCAGGCCATGCATGCAGCTATGGCGCACGCGGCGGGATACGAATGCTGCGGCAGATAGGAGCCGCCAAGCAGACGGGCTTCGATGCCGATGAGAGGAAGCCGGCGTCGCGCCCCCCTTTCAAAGCGGCGCAAGAGAGCGGCGCGCACCGCATCGCACACATCCTCCGGCAGAGTACATGCGCTATCCACAGACACGGAGCAGGGCGCTCCTGGTCGTGGCAGCAGCTGGATGCAGACGTGCGCGAAGTGTCCTCTGCCGTCAAAGTAGCGGATGTATTTGCGCTCGCCGGTTGCGGGGTAGCGGATGCTCTCGCGCAAGCCGGGGGACGAAGAGGATGGACGGGTTGGCATGATCGCCTGCGTGCCCTTTCCGGGCGGAAGTTCTGGAGCTTTCCTCCAGAGTGAGACATGGGAAGCGCTTATCGCCACTCTTTTTTCGCAGACGCTGACGTTACGTGGAACTGACAGGGTCCTGGTGAGGGCAGGCAGGCATTTCGGCCTATCATTTGGAGAAGATGCCAGTGTTTACCGATCAGCTCGGCCGTTCCATCGAACTCGATTGTGCGCCACAGCGCATCGTCTCGCTCGTGCCTTCGCAGACGGAGTTGCTGCATGCGCTTGGACTGGGGGAGCGCGTGGTTGGCATCACCAAGTTCTGCGTTCATCCGGAAGAGTGGCTGCACAGCAAGAAGCATGTCGGCGGCACGAAGTCGTACGACTTTACAGCGATCCGCGCGCTGAAGCCTGACCTGATCCTTGGCAATCGGGAGGAGAATGAGCAGGCGCAGACAGAGCTGCTGACGCAGGAATTCAATGTATGGATGAGCGATATCTTTAACCTGCAGGACGCATTATCCATGATTGAAACGATAGGCCGGATGGTGGAGAAGAGTGCAGAGGCGACGCAACTCACCCAGAGAATCGCCGCGGGCTTCGCGGGGCTGGCGCCCGAACGAGAGGCAAACGGGGCGATGCCCAGGCGGGCGGCCTATTTCATCTGGCGTAAGCCGTATATGGTTGCCGGGCACTCCACTTTCATCACGGAGATGATGAAGCACTGCGGACTCGAGAATGTGTTTGCAAGCAACACCGCCTCCCGCTACCCGAACGTCACTGCCGCTGAGTTGCGCGAAGCCGCACCAGAGGTACTGCTGCTATCTTCTGAGCCTTTTCCTTTCAGTGAGAAACATCTCGATGAGTTCCGCGAGATCTCACCGGAATCGAAGCCAATGCTGGTCGACGGCGAAATATTCTCGTGGTATGGCCCGCGCTTATTGCGTGCTCCCGATTACTTCAGGAGTCTGCGCGCAGCCAGCTAACCGGAGTTTTGAGATGAAGACGCTGGCTGATTAGTTGATGCTGTCGCCGGCAGACTCGGGCAAACAGAACCAGCCTAGTTCCGCAGCATGCGCAAAGTATTCCTGGGTCTTGGCAGCCTGCTCTTCCGGACTCAGTCTGGCGGCGGCGAATGCATGTTCGAGTGCGGTCGCGATGGAATTTCCATCGCGCAGCGCAGCCAGCAGGAGAAACGCCTCGCGGTCGATGCGGCGATAGTAGACCAGGTCTTTAAAGCGATGGATGGCCAGATAGACATTGGTCTTGCGAATCCTGGGCAGTTTGATACGGGCGCTTGCCTTGCGCTCCGAGACGGCGTTGCTGACGATATCCATCTCCGGGGTTGCCTTGCGCACCGCGAGCACGATCTCATCAACTGGATATTGCAGGCTCAGCAGTTGCAGATGCGGCTGCAGGCGCAACTTCGATTCCGGCCCCAGACCGGCGAAGTCCTCTATGCCGAGCGGCGTCAGCCTGGCCATATCGTAAGACTCAACGTAGGCCCACTCCAGGCGAGCGACATCTACCGCGAGGTGGTGCCGCGGCATCGCAAACTCTGGATGGGAGGCCAGCCAGTTGGGCAGCTTTGCGCCCAGGTTGCGCAGGGTGAAGGAGGTGGAGGGATTCTCCTTCAAATATGCCAGTATGAGTGCATCGAACTTCTTCGCGCCCAGGACTGCATTCAACGCCGGGTAGTCTTCCGAGACGGCGCCGATCACCCGGAACCAGTACTGCCGGTTGTAGATTTCCAGCCGATCGAAGGACGTGAGCCGCGGATTGGGCTTGATGTAGCTGGCAGCAATCTCGCTGGTGGGTACGCCCGTTTCATCGGCGGCCTGCATCTCAAAGCCGGCCGTCAATGGCCGCTGGACGTCTGCCGCCATGCGCCGCTGCAGTTCGAGGAGCGTCATAGGTGCGCCTCGACCAGCGCTTTGGTTGGTGCCAGGGGTGTGCCTTCTCCCGTTCCGCGGAAGCGGTTGGCCTTCAGCGCCTCGCCATGCACTTCATCGAAGCTGGGGATGTTGTCGTCCCACTCCAGCAGCGTAGCAGTGGGGCCGGTGCGCTCAATGGCGCGCGCATACAAATTCCAGACCGGATCGAGCACTGGATGATCGTGCGTGTCCAGGATGTATTTTTCAAACCTGGAGTGTCCGGCGATATGAATCTGCGCCACGCGGTCAGCAGCCACGCTGTTGACGTAGTCCATGGGATTGAAGCTGTGATTCTGGGACGACACGTAAATATTGTTCACGTCCAGCAGGATGCCGCAGTCGGCTTCGTGGACGACCTCGTTCAGGAACTCCCACTCTGTCATCTCGGACTCGTGAAACTCTGCGTAGCTGCTCACGTTTTCGACGGCGATAGGAATTTCGAGAAAGTCCTGTACCTCGCGGATGCGTGCTGCCGTGGTACGAACTGCCTCGAAGGTATAAGGCAGGGGGAGCAGGTCGTGGGTATAGCGTCCGTCCACGCTGCCCCAGCAGAGATGGTCGGAGAGCCAGGGCGTCTTGGTGCGGCGAGTCAGCGTCTTCAGGCGTTTGAGATGTTCGCGATCGAGTGGCTGGGCGGAGCCGAAGTACATGGACACGCCATGCTGAACCACTCGGTATTGTTCGAGGATCTGATCGAGGATAGCGAGCGGGCGTCCGCCATCGACCATATAGTTTTCCGAGATGATCTCGAACCAGTCAACCACCGGCTTCTGCGAGAAGATGTGCTCGTAATGGGGAACGCGCAGCCCGATTCCGACTCCGTAATCAGTAAACGCATTGAAGCGGTTCGCTGGCATGCAGAGCTCCTGTCCTGCCTAAAAAGGAACGGATTGGAGGCTTGTGAAATCCCGCAAGCCTCCAATCCAGTATCAACTTCAACTTCACTGTTCAGCGTTGACTAAGCAGAGGGTGGCTTGGAACCATCGGTAGCGCAGCCGCCCTTGCCCTTACAGCTGTTCTTGCCGGGGTGAGAGCCGCCGCCCTGACCCTTGCAATCATTCTTGCCCTTGCAGGAGTGCTTGGTGGTGTCGGTTTTGGTGTCCTGGGCAACCAAGAGCACGCCGGCATTCGACGATGCGCTCACGGCTGGTGCAGTGCCCTGATGGACGGGCTGGGCGTTCAGGCGGGCAGACGTGCCGCCAAGCAAACCTGCGAACGCAGCGGCAAGAGCGAGGGTGTTTACTGAGGTGCTTTTCAAAGGTGACTCCTTTTCTGGTTGGCCAATCACAGGACGATTGGAAGTTGTAGTGACTGGAAGGTCATGACACGAGAAGAGCATCGAAATGGGTGGGGGCGGTAGGCGAGCTTCCTCATGTTGTCTATTAGAGGAGCCGACCGGAAATTGGTTACAGGCCAACTGAAGATTGCCATCACCTCTCCTCCCATCGAACATGACCCCATGCCCATGAACGCTCCAGCGGACACTCTTATGATGCGTGTTAGAGGATCCGGGTGGCGTCTGGTTACAGGCTGACTGGAGATTGCGTTCGATGCCCTCTCCAGTCAGCCCTCTTCTATGCCTAGCAACGATCCAAAATGACCACTCTTTCTTTTAAGCGGAGATGGAGCACGCCCCATTTCCCGCCGATCAGAGTACAGCAAATGATCAAATCCCTGACCGGAACTGTTCCCTACGAGCCGGAATCGGCAGTTTTCCGACCAGACCGGCAGCAGCGGGAGCGTCCACGACACCTTAATCCTGTCGCATACCGCAAGGCAATGTTGCGATGGGGTGAACTGATCCGCTAGCAAGAGTACGCAATTGTGGAGTACATGGATTCGTCTGGATTGTCCAGTGGGAAAGACTGGATCGCTTTTACGCGCTGAACGGTCCTGCACAAAGGGGTTAGCTCCCTCCAGCAGAGAGGCCGCCCCCGCTGAGGACGGCCTGCTCGTTGCGCGACTACGTTACTTGGATTGCTTCGCGATCACCTTGTCCGCGATCTTCTTGTAGGTGGCGGCGGGCACGATCTTCTTCGTGACCAGGTCTGTTTTCTTGGAGTATGGCCGTCCGTCGACGATCTTCTGCGCGTAGGCATCTCCGATGCCGGGTAGCGCTTTCAGTTGATCGGCGGAGGCAGAGTTCAGATCGATCAGATCGCTGGTGGCTGCCGCAGGGGCGGTGCTCTTCGCCGCGGCGCTGCCGGGATGCGATGCGCCGGATGCCTTTGGCGAGGCCGTCTGCGCACCCAGTTGTGCGGTGAACATGGCTACGGCCAGGGCGGCGGGCAGACAGGCGATGCGAATCCATCGGCTAGGTGTCGTCATTCAGTTTCTCCTTGCTCCTTGCTACTTGCTTCAGGGCCGCGGGGGCGCGACGCCAGGCACCGCAAGCTTCGGCTCTGGCAGTTCGCTTGTCAAGCCTCGGGCTGCGGCTGGTACCGCAGAACCCCAGCGTGCTCCATTGATGCGGAGAGCTCGCGTGATTTGGAAGTCTGCTTTACCGCTTCTGCTCCGCGGCGACTGCGGCTTCGGCAGCCTGGAAACCGATCTTCGAGTGGGTCCCGTCGCAGAAGGGCTTTTTGGTGGAAGCGCCGCAGCGGCAGAGCGAGACGGCCGGCTTGCCTTCCAGGTTTACTTCGTTGCCGTCAACGTCGATCAACCGGACGGGGCCCTCTACGCGAAACGGGCCATTCGGCCGGGTAGTGATGGTGACATCTGCCATTGCTGTGTTTTCTCCAGATTCATAGTAGTTTCAGTTACGTATGGAAAATTGCTCTGCTTCAACTCTACATGCTTCCCGTGAAAGGCTGCCTGCCGCATCGCCTATTTGGCCTCGTTGCGGCGATGCTTCTGCATGGGGACGACCTGCACGGTGACGTCGCGCACTTCAGAGAGGAAGCGGTTGATGACCGAGCCGCGCAAAAGCACATCCATGCGTGAGCGTGCCGATTGTCCAAAGACCACGTGCGAGATGTTCTCCTGCTTGGCAAAGCTGATCAGGGCGTTCGAAACCTTCTTGTCCTTGAGCACGATGACCTTGGCGCCCAGCTCGCGGGCCAGCCGCTGATACTCCTCCAGGCGATGGTTGCCTTCCGGGTCTTCAGGGTGGTTGGCTTCGTCCGGCGACTCCACGCGCACCGCGTACCAGTGGGTGGAGAGGCGCGCGGCGATGCGTGCCCCTACGCGCAGCAGGCGATCGGTGCCAGGGCGGGGCGACAGGCAGACCATTACCTTCTCCGGCATTGGGGCCTGCTCCAGGCCCTGCGAGCGGCGATAGTCTGCGGCGCGTGAGCCCACCTCGGCCGCGGTGGTGCGCAGTGCGAGCTCGCGCAGCATGTTCAGATTGCCCTTGCGGAAGAAGTTGGCCAGCGACTGCTCGATCTTCTCCGGCGCGTAGATCTTGCCCTGGCGCAGGCGCGAGCGCAGTTCCTCGACGGTGATGTCGACGTTCATGATCTCGTCGGCGCGCTTCAGCAGGCTATCCGGAACCGTCTCCCGAATGGTGGTGTTGGCGGAGCGGGAGACTGCATCGTTCAACGTCTCCACATGTTGCACGTTGACGGCAGTCATCACATCGATGCCTGCGTCGAGCAGCTCCAGCACATCCTCGTAGCGCTTACGGTTTCGTGAGCCCGGCACGTTGGTATGCGCCAGCTCGTCGACGATGCAGGTCTGCGGATGCTGCTTCAGGATGGCGTCCAGGTCCATCTCATGCAGCATGACGGAGCGATAGGGAATCTCCCGCAGCGGGATGATGGGGATGTCGCGAATCATGGCTGCGGTGTCCGCGCGGCCATGCGTTTCAATCAGCCCGATGACTACGTCGACGCCCTGCTTGCGCATCCCAAGCGCGTCTTCGAGCATCTGGTACGTCTTGCCGACGCCAGGCGCCGCGCCGAGGTAGACACGCAGCTTGGCCGGCTCCGGTGGCATCGCGTGCTGGTGGGCGGCCTGCTGGTCCGTATCTCTGCCTGCCGGCGGGGTGGGGTCGGCCATCGGTTCACTCATGGTCAGCCCACCTCAATCATGTGGCGCGGCAGCCGTGTGGGGGCCAGCGGCAACGTGAAGCTGAAGGTGGTGCCGTGGCCCACTTTGCTTTCGACCGAGACCTGGCCATGCATCTGCTCGACCAGGCGGCGCACCAGCGCGAGGCCGAGGCCGGTGCCATCCGGGCCTGCATTGCCCACTGCGCCGCGCACCTCCTCCACCGTGCGCGGTCCCTGCACAAAGCGGCCGAAGATGCGCTTCAGCCTCTCCGGCTCAATGCCGCTGCCAGTGTCGCGGATGAAGAATTGCACCCGCTTCTTCTGCTCCAACGCCTGCAGGATGATGGAGCCGTGCGGCGGGGTGAAGCGCAAGGCATTCGAGAGCAGATTGTCCAGGACGCTGCGCATGGCGCGCCGGTCGGCGTGCACCGGCGACAGGTCAGGGAAGACATCGATCTGTATCTCAGTGTCGCGTTTGCGAGCCTCGTCCTGAAAGCGCAGCGCCGCGTCCTGCAGGATGTCGATGGGTCGGACGCCCTCCATGCGCAACTCGCGGCTTCCGGTGTCGAGCTCAGCCACGTCAATCAGATCGGTCATCAGGTCATTGAGGCGCTCGGCCTCTTCCTGTGCACCAAGGATGAGGTCTGTTTGCAGCGGCCGCAATTCGCCCGCGAAGCCGCGCGTCAGCGAATAGAGCGCGAGGCGCAGCTGTTCAAGCGGCGTACGCAGTTTCTGCGAGGCGACTGCGATGAAGCGGGTCTTGAAGCGATCCAGGTCCTTGAGATCGGTGACATCCTCAAGCACACTGACGGCGCCCAGCAGGCGGCCGTCGGTATCGCGGATGGGCGTGGTGCGCAGCCGATAGCTGCGCTCCGCCTGGCCGATCCACATGGGCAGCAGCGCGGCCTCGCCTTCAAGTGCGACGGCGCGCTGCATGGAGAGGGCGTCGCGCACTGCTTCGAGGATCTTCTGGCCGCCCGGCGTATTGGCCAGCGCCATGCGATCGCCCGCCGATTCGCCCAGCAGGAGCTCGGCCGCGGTGTTCAGCTTGAGTACCTGCCCGCGCGCATCGGTGACGATGACTGGCTCAAAGATCGATTGCACCACAGCGTCGGAGAGTTGGTGCTCCATCTGCCGGCGGCCGGATTCGGTCTCTCGCAGGTCGCGGATGCGCACCACCATGCGATTGACTTCGGTAGCCAGTTGGCCCAGGTCATCATCGGCGCTCCACTCCACGCGCTGCTCCAGGTTGCCCTGACCCATGGCGCGAGTCTGTTGCGCCGCGCGGCGCAAGGGAGAGAGCACGGAATAGATGACGCCTGCGGCAAGCAGAATGGCGAGGGGAATGGCAATCCAGGCCACCATTGCGGCTCGTTGCGCTGTATGGAGATGTGCCGCGACGGCGGTGGCGGGGATGGCATCGTGCGCGATCACACCATGAAGCGCCAGCAGCGCAAACACAGTGACGCCGGTGACCAGGGCCACCAGCAGAAGCATTCCGGCAATCAAGCGCTGGTTCAGGCTCAGCATCGTAGGACTTGCCTCTCCAGTGTGCCACACAGCAGTGCAGCCAGCCGGAGGGGGGTCAGGTCGCCTGGTAGCGTGCCAGCACGTCTGCCAGCGTGAGGGTGCCTTCTACGGAGCCGCGACTGGCGCGGTTCTGCACGGGCAGGATGGGCCATCGCGCCAGGTGGGGCAGGGCAGAGTCCAGCGGCAGATCGGGGAAGAGTAACGGGATCCGCTCCGGCTTCAGCACGTTCGCGAGGATGGTCTCGGATGCCGAGACTGCTGCCAGGGAAGCAAGCTCGGAGCGGGTCATGGAATACCAGGCGTGGCCGGGCAGACGGATCAGGAACACTTCTGCGTGTTGCTGGTCGAGCATGTTGGCCGCCTCGCCCAGCATCGCGCCACCTTCGATGATGGGCACCTGCAGCGGACGCAGTGCGTCCTCCAGATGCAGGATCACCTCTTCGCGCTGCTCCTCCATCGAGGGCAGGTCGAGGCCATCCTGATGTGTGAAGACCTCGAAGATGGCGGTGGGTTGCAGGCTGCGCGACACCAGGTAAGCGATGGTGTTGGCCAGAATGACGGGAAGAATGATGGAGTAGTTGCCGCTGACCTCCAGCACCATGAAGACCGAGGTGAGCGGAACGCGCAGGAACGCAGCGAACAGGACGCCCATACCCACCAGCGCATACGAGCCGACCGTGATGTGCAGGGCGGGGAAGAAGACCTTCTCGAAGGTACCGATGGAGGCGCCCAGCATGGCGCCGACAAAGAGCGTGGGCGCGAACATGCCGCCGGGCGTGCCGCTGGAGAAAGAGATGGTGGTGGCCAGGATCTTCAACAGCGCCAGCGCCAGCAGCAGCTGCCAGGTGAACTGCCCGTGCATGGCGTGGTCCATCACCTCATAACCGGGCCCCATGATCTGGGGAAAGCCGAAGAAGCCGATCAGTCCCACCGCGAGCCCCGCGATGGGCGGCTGCACGTAATACGTCCAGCGTGGCAGGTTGCGCATGCGCGGCCGCAGGTAGCCGAGGGCGCGGGAGAAGATGCTGGCCGCCAGGCCACCGACTACGCCCAGCGCGGCGTAGGCCAGCAGCTCGCGCGAATCTGTGACCGTGACCGGTGGGACGGAGAACATAGGCGACGAGCCCCAGAAGCGGCGCGCTACCACGACGCTGGAGATGGCCGACAGCACCACCGAGCCGAGTACTGCCGCGCTCCAACGGCCGATGACCTCCTCGATGACAAACAAGATGGCAGAGATGGGTGCGTTGAAGGCGGCCGCCAATCCGGCTGCGGCGCCCACTGGTGCGAAGAGACGAAGCCGCTGCCGGCTTAGCCCGAGCCGCCGGCTGACGATGGAGGCGACACCAGCGCCGATCTGCAGCGATGGATCCTCCGGCCCCAGGGAGAAGCCGCCTCCCAGCGCCAGGGCGGCGGTGATGTACTTGCCGATGACGGTCTTGAAGGAGATGTAGCCGTTGTAGATGTAGAGCGCGGCCTTGGTGTTGTTGACGCCGCTGCCGCGCGCCCCGGGAAACAGTAGCTGCACCAGTGCTGCAACGATTGCACCGATGACCAGCGGAACCAGGATGAGCCGCCACTGGCCAGCGTGCGGGGCGGAGCCCAGCGTAAGCACTTGCACCCAGTTGATAGCAATGCGGAAGCTGACCACCAGCAGGCCGGAGATGATGCCAATGAAGATGGAGAGCACCAGGAACAGCCGCTCATCCCGCGTGGGCGCGATCTTCAGCATGTCGATCTGTGACATCTGAATCGGCTCGACGGCTGGCATTCGCTCGGCCGCTTCCTCAGACGCGGTCACCTGCGCAGGAGTCGCCTCGGCGGCGTCATGCTGGGGGGCCGGAGTCTGCTCGAGCGGGCGCTGCTCTTCCGGTGTCCCCTCTCCGGTCCCATCTTCAGGGGGCGGCTGCGATTCCATCATTGATCGACCGTCTCGGGAGAAGTGGCGATGCGCAGCAGTGCTGCATTGGTCCCCGTGGGCTGGCCACACACATGGCTGGTGATCTGCTCAGTGTCATAGACCAGTTGCATCTCGGCCTGCTCAAATTGCGGATTCTCTTCGAGGTCCTTCATCTCCAGACGCGGACGTGCCGCATTCCAGCGCGTTGCCAGGCTGGTCATATCGCTGTCTGCGGACGAGGCTGGCTGCGCCGCCACCTTGTCACTCGGGCTCTGCGCCGTCCTATCGCCCAGCAGATTGAGCCGCGAAGCCAGACTGCGGCCGGCAGGCGGAGCAGGAGCCGGACTCGCAACGGGCGCGGCAGCTAGATGCGCGGTCGCCAGTTGTCGCGCGCACGCCAGATAGCGCATGCGCGCTACATCATGCGCGTGCACGACCCGACGCAGGCGCTCGCGTTGGGGCAGTTGCGGCGAGGGATAGGCGGCAAGCACGCCATCTGCCTCGCGCAAATTCGTTTCCACCGCAGCATGATTGATGAGCGGGCGCTGCGCTGCGAGTGCGCGCTCCAGGTAGGTGCGTGCCGTGCGATATCTGCCCAGCATGAAGGCAGACTGGCCAGCCCCTTCCAGGGCGACAATACTGGGTGGATGGCGCGACGCGACCTCGCGATACTGGCGCAGTGCATCGAGCGGAGCATGGGCCTGTTCGAGCAAGGCAGCCACCTCCAGCACCGCAGGGGTGCTGGTGTCATTGCCGGCGGCGATGAGCAACTCATCGCGCGCCTCGGCAAAGCGGCTCTGCTGGATGAGGTAGCGCACCAGCTCCAATCGCACCTGGCGGCGACGCACGGTGCCGTCGCCCTCCCAGGTGCCATATATGGACCCATGGTAGTGCTCGAGCGCCGTAGCCATCTGACGCTGGCGCGCGGCCAGCCGGGCAAGCTGCAGGTTGATGACGCCGCTGCCCGGCTCCTCATCCCATAGCGTGTTGAAGTAAGCAGTGGCTTCCTGCAGATTTCCGGCCAGGGCCAGTGCGCCAGCCAGTTCTATCTCTGTGCCGCGGTCGCCGGGCGCGTAGGCAAGGGCAGCGCGCAGATCGAATACGGCGGCATTGGCATTGCCAACAGCCAACGCCTGATCTCCCCGCCGCTTCCAACGAGCAGCGGCGTCGCTTTGATGTTGCGAGTAGGAGCGGAACAACAGCCAGGTGAGGACTGCCAGCACGCAGGTGATAACGAAGATGGTGAGCAGCGCGAGCGTATCCTGTAGGACAAGGCGGCGCTTGGCCATGCGTTCCGCCGCGGTGAGCGGGGTGGCCGTCCGGAAGAAGGGAATCGCTCTCAAGCCAACCTTTCCATTTCAAGCCTAATGCGATGCGCGCAGGACGCAAAGGGCACCCTTGGTTCCTGCGCAGTATGTCTTGGACAGCAACGGAGGTCATAAATGATGGAGAGGCGTGATTTTCTCAAGTCGGCAGCGGCGCTGGCGGCGTTGATCGCACTGCGGGACGAGGCGGTAGCCGCGCCGGGCGAGATTCCGCGCCGCACTTTGGGACATACCGGCCAGTCTGTCTCTGCGATTGGGCTGGGTGGCTACCACATCGGTCAGTCCAGCGTCTCCGAACAGGAGGCGGTGCGGATCATTCGCACGGGACTCGATGCCGGGGTCAACTTTCTGGATAACTGCTGGGATTACAACAACGGCGTGAGTGAAGAGCGCATGGGCCGCGCTTTGCAGGATGGCTACCGGCAGAAGGCCTTCCTGATGACCAAGCTGGATGGCCGCACGCCCGCCGCTGCGCGCAAACAGCTGGAAGAGTCACTGCGCCGGCTGAAGACCGATCACATCGATTTGGTGCAGATCCATGAAGTGATTCGCATGAATGACCCGGAGCAGGCTTTTCAGCCCGGCTATATCGTCGATGTGCTGAAGCAGGCGCAGAAGGATGGCAAACTGCGCTTCATCGGATTCACAGGACATAAGAGCCCGGAGATTCATCTGCACATGATCGAGACGGCAGCGCGGCATGGGTTTACCTTCGACACCGTGCAGATGCCGCTGAATGTGATGGACGCGCACTACGACAGCTTTACCACCAAGGTGCTGCCGGTAGCGCGGCAAAAGGGCATGGGCATCCTGGGCATGAAGCCGCTGGGTGCGGGCGCCATCGTGAAGAGCAAGGTTGCGGATCCGGTCGAATGCCTGCACTACGCCATGAGCCTGCCGGTATCGGTCACCATCACAGGCTGCGATTCCATGGAGATACTGAACCAGGCGCTGACGCTGGCGCGCGGCTTCCGTCCCATGCCGCAGCCTGCCATGACCGCCCTGCTGGCCAAGACGGCAGAGGCGGCGATTGCCGGCAGGTTCGAGCAGTACAAGACCAGCACCATGTATGACGGCACGACACATAACCCGGAGTATCTGGGATAGCGCAGAGTGGGATAGTCAGACGAGGTTTGGATGTTGACCGGGCAGGGGGACACGCTGGCAAACACGAGTGGTGCAAGCATTCTGGAGAGCGCGCTGACCGGCCCCGCGGCGGAGTCCGAGACTCTGCCCGAGCCGCTCTTGGCGGGGCGGGAACGATTGCTCGCGCACCTGCGCGGCCTGGGCAGTGTGCTGGTTGCATATTCGGGCGGCGTGGACTCGGCGTATCTGGCATATGCAGCGCACTCCGTCCTTGCGGACCGGATGATCGCAGTGCTGGCGGACTCAGCCAGCCTGTCGCGGCGACATCTGCGGGAGGCAGTGGCGTTTGCGGACACGCAGGCCATCCCGCTATTGTGCGTGGCGACCGGCGAACTGGCCAGCGAAGAGTATGCGCGCAACGATGCGAGCCGGTGCTTCCACTGCAAGGATGAGCTGTTCACCGTGCTGGAGCGCGAGCGTGAAGAACGCGGCCTGGCGTATGTGATCTACGGATTGAATGCGGATGACACAGCGGACTATCGGCCGGGCCAGCAGGCAGCCGCGCAGCATGCGGTGCTGGCGCCGCTGGCAGAGGCAGGGCTGACCAAGGATGATGTGCGCGCGCTGGCCCGTTCTGCCGCGCTGGAAGTGTGGGACAAGCCTGCTTCTGCGTGCCTGTCCTCGCGTATCGAGTACGGACGGCGGGTAACGCCTGAAGTATTGCAGCAGGTGGAGGATGCGGAGGACGCACTCCTCGCGCTGGGGCTGCGCCGCTTCCGCGTGCGCCATCATGGAGCCGTGGCGCGGGTGGAGATAGCGCCTGAGGAGATGGAGGCGGCGCTGAATCGCGCCAGCCTGCAGCGCATCGGCGCGGCAGTACGCGCGGCTGGATTTCAGTACGCTGCTATCGATTGCGAAGGCTACCGCGCCGGCTCCATGAATGAGGTGCTGCCGCTGGCCGTGCTTACCGGCAGCGTGACGTAGGCGGTCGGGACAACGCTCGTTGCAGCATCAGAAAAGGGACTATGCGGATCGGCTATCTGGAATGCTTTTCTGGCCTGAGCGGCGACATGCTGCTGGGCGCTCTGGTGGACGCCGGCGCTTCTGAGCAATTGCTCGTGGAGAGCGCTGCCGCACTAGGGTTAAATGCGACCCTGACATTCACCACAGCGGAGCGCAGCGGCATCATCGCGCGGAAGGCGCGAGTGTTGGTCGTCGGCCGTGATGCAGATGCGGCAGATCACAGCCATACGCACGCGGCTGGCGAATCGCATGAGCATCGTGACACACACGATCACTCGCATGGCCGCACGCTGCCAGTGATCCGCCAGCTGCTGCAGGCAGCGCCGATCCCGGCAGCGGCGCGGACGCTGGCGCTGCGTACCTTTGAACTACTGGGCGCGGCAGAGGCCTCCATTCACGGAGTCTCCATAGATGATGTTCACTTTCATGAAGTAGGCGCGGTCGACGCGATCGTGGACATCACCTGCGCCTCGGTCGGCCTTACCTCGCTTGATGTAGAGCGCTGGTACTGTTCGCCGGTAAATGTAGGGAGCGGCTTTGTGGACTGCGCGCATGGACGCTTTCCGGTACCTGCGCCGGCGACCGCGTCGCTCTTGCGCGGCGTGCCTACCTACAGCGAGGGCCCTGCGATGGAACTGGTTACGCCGACTGGGGCGGCGCTGCTGTGCGCGCTGGAGTGTGACTTCTCCCGGCCCGCTGCCGCCTTTTCGGGGATCGGTTACGGCGCGGGCAGCCGCAATCCTGCACGCTTTCCCAATGTGCTGCGGCTCAGTGTAGGCGAGACGGTGGCGCGGACTGACGCCGCTTCCGACGAAGAGAAGACGCCGCATGAGACTGTGGCGTTGTTGGAATGCGCGGTCGACGACCTGAGCCCGCAGGTACTGGCGCATACCATGCAGCTAGCGCTCGAGCATGGCGCACTCGATACCATGTCTGCGCCGGTGGTCATGAAAAAAGGTCGCCTGGGCACGCTATTGACTATCCTGTGCCGTCCTGAAGATGCCGCGAGTTTTGAAGATCTTTTATTCCGCGAGACCTCGACCCTTGGCGTACGCACGCGGATGGAGCAGCGGCGCACGCTGGAGCGCTCTTATGTGACAGTGGCCACAGCCTACGGGGACGTCCGCATGAAGACTGCGACGTTGGACGGTGCGCTGATCCACGCGCAGCCCGAGTACGAAGACTGTCATCGTTGTGCGCGCGAGCATCGCGTGCCGCTGAAGCAAGTGCTGGAAGCCGCGATGGCGGCATGGGCCCGACACAAGGAGACGCCGACGCATGCACAGGCATGATGTGCTGGCGCTGCTGGAAGCAGTGCGCGCCGGCGCACTGGCGCCACAGACTGCGTTGGAGCGACTGAGCGTTGCTCCCTATGAAGACACTGGCTTCGCGCGCATCGATCATCACCGCGGGCTGCGGCTCGGCATTCCGGAGGTGATCTACGCTGAAGGCAAGACGACTGAGCAGGTGGCTGAGATCTTCGCACGCACAGCTGCTGCTGGCGCGGATGTGCTGGCCACGCGCGTGAGTGAGGCGGCATGGCAGGCGGTGGTGCACAGGGTGCCAGCTGCGCATTATCACGCAACTGCGCGCGCTGCGACGCTGCGGCAGTCGACCCAGAATGCGTCATGTGGCATTGTTGCTGTGCTGTGCGCGGGCACCAGCGATCTGCCGGTCGCGGAAGAGGCGGCGGTGACGGCAGAGTTTTTAGGCGCGCCGGTGGAGCGGCTCTATGACGTCGGCGTGGCTGGTCTCCATCGGCTACTGGCGCAGCATGAGAGACTGCAGCGCTGCGAGGTCGCTATCGTTTGCGCGGGCATGGAGGGCGCGCTGCCCAGCGTTGTGGGTGGACTGGTACCTGCGCCGGTGATTGCAGTTCCTACCAGCGTTGGCTATGGCGCCGCGTTTGGCGGTCTGGCTGCGTTGCTCGGCATGTTGAACTCCTGTTCACCAAACGTAACCGTCGTCAACATCGACAACGGATTTGGCGCGGCAGTGGTGGCTACGCTCATCGCCCGCAAGGCTGCGCACTCCAGCGCGAACGCCGCTGCTATCGGGAGTGCTTCGACCGCGGGCTAAAGCAACTCTCCCGATGCTGTGAAGCAAAAGAGAGTATCTCAGCGTGGCCTTTCCTCAAAGAAGGCCACAGGAGCAGCCGCTGGACAGACTACACCTACAGGAGAATTCTTTAGTGCGCCTGCAGCACTGCGACTCCATGCGGAGCGAGTTCGAGTGACGAGGTACTCGCTCCCTCCAGCAAGTTCGTCATCGCGGCTGGCAACGCGACATGCTGGGTCGAAGCGCCGTGGTTGATAAGGATGAAGACGCGGCGTCCGCTCCCCTCGCGCACGCACACCTCGACGTCCGCGGGCACGCCGGGAAGCAACGCCGCCACGCCAGCATCTTTCAACCATCCCGTTGTCAACGCTTCCAGCGTTGACGCATCCGGCCAAAATCCTACATACGTGACGCGGCCCTTGCCGACTCTCCGTGTGAGAATGGCAGGCTGCCCGTCGAGCCATCCCGCGCTGCCAGGGCTGGTGGTGTATTTCGCAACCACAGTTGTTGCTTGTTGCTGAGACACTAGCATCTCTGCCCACACGGCGCCCTTCCCCTCTGCTGCGCCTGCAGCAGAGGTCGTCGTAATGGGTGCATCCAGCGCATAGAACTCCTGGACACGGCCGCCGAGCAACTCTTCAAGTGGCCCAGGCTGGCGCTGCGGCCACAGCGCGTCGTACTCATTCTTCATGCCGCTGCGCGGTCCCAGTACCAGGTGGCCACCCTGCTTGACGTACGCGATCAGGCGATCCGCAGTCGCCTGCGGCAGCACGTTCAGCGCCGGGGCTACTACCAGCTTGTAGCGGTTAAGATCCGCAGTAGGCGCAACCACATCGACACCCTGCGCGCCCGCACGCAGCGGACGGTAGAAGTCGACCAGCTCTTCGACTGGATCGAAGTTCGCGGCATGGCGCTGGAAGTCGATCGCCCAGCGACTATTGAAGTCATGCAGCAAGGCGACGTTGGCCACTGGCGTGGTCCCACTCAGGGCCTTTCCGGCCTTCTCAAACTCTGCGCCGATCTGTTGCACCTCGGCGAAGACGGGCACGGGTTTTCCATCGGAGCCAACCAGGGTGCCGTGATATTGCTCCTGCCCATTCAGCGCGCTGCGCCACTGCCAGTACTCCACTGCATCGGCGCCGTGGCCCACCGCCTGCCAGGCCAGCTCGCGTGTCTGCCCCTTGGGCAGCGGGTTATTGGTCTTGCGCCAGTTCACGAATGCCGGCTCGGTCTCCATCACCCAGAAGTTCTTCTGCTTGTAGCCGCGCGTCAGATCGTGCGCCGCGCCGTTGTTTGCCGGGTCGTACTGCGCGCCGCCGATGTAGTCGTCCCAGGAGGCGATGTCCAGCACACTGTGCACCACGTAGCTGTCGAAGCCATCGAACCAGCCCATGGTGTTGGTGGTGATGAATTGGCGCGGGTCGGCGTTGGGGCGGATGGCGCCGATCTGATTTTCGGAGTAGCTCTTCCAGGTATCGCTGACGAAGTGCTTCCAGTCAAGCAGCAGTGCGGGGTTCTCTTCATCGTGCCGTGCAGGGATCTCTTCGAAGCTGTCGTAGGTCTGACTCCAGTACTGCGTGGTCCACAGCGTGTTGAGCCGGTCGATGGTGCCGTACTTCTGCTTCAGCCATGCATGCCATTGCGTGCGTGCATCGGGGTCGAAAGAATCGTTCGCGTACTCGTTGTCCAGTTGCCAGCCCACGACGTTGGGGTTGTGTCCATAGCGCTTCGCCATCTGCTCCACGATGCGGTGCGCTAGTTCGCGATACTTTGTGCTGGCGAAGGAGAACTGCTGCCGGTTGCCATGCTCGTCGCGGCGGCCGTTCTCATCGATGCGAAGCGTCTCTGGATACTTCGTGGTGAGCCATGCCGGGGGTGCCGCCGTGGGCGTGCCCAGCACTATGACGATATGGTGCTGCGCGGCCTTCGCGATGGCGTGGTCCAGCCAGGTCCAGTCGTATTGACCCTCGCGCGGCTCCATCGCGCTCCAGGCAAACTCGGTGATGCGCGCCAGGTGAATGTGCGCTGTCTCCATGGTCGCCAGGTCCTGGTCCCAGGTTGCTTCGTCCCATTGCTCCGGATACCATGCTGCGCCCATCAGCAGCGGAGGCGCCGAGGGATACTGCGTGGCCTGAGCACGCGCCGGCATGGAGAGCGCGCTTAAAACCACCAGTGCAGTCAGACCGATGGATACGGCAACGGGTCGCAGCGCGGAGGGCAAGGTCATAGGCTTCCTGGAGGGCGAATTGATAGCTGGCAAAGCAACAGCACTGCCTTCGCGCCGTTATACGGCACGAGTAGGGCACAGTCAAAAAGCAGAGACGACTTGGTGCGGTTATCGAGAGGCACATGTGGAGGGGAGCAGCACTACGCGCGCTGTCAGCACCACTAGCACCGCCCAGAAGGCATCCGCGCCGCCCAGGTGCAGCACCTGCATCCACACTGGCGCGCGCAGCAGTACGTCAAGGATGCCGAGGAGAAACTGGAAGAGCAGCAGGCCAGCGAGCCATAGACCGAGTCTGCGATGTGCAGCGTCAGCAGGCGCGAACACGGCGCGCCGCAGCAGCCACAGAATGAATGCTGCCGCGAGCATTGCGCTCAATGGATGCAGGATGCGCAGGCGCACCAACCAAGCCGCCGATGCAGAAAAATCGGCCGCCAAGGCAATGCGCAGCGACGCGGATGGATAGAGAGTGTCGCCCAGCGCGGCCAGCGATCCGGTAACGCCCACGACCATGGCGGATGCCAGCCCAGCGATGGCGAGTGGACGGTGACGGAACACGACGATGCCACGCTGATCCGCACTAGTACGGCCCAGGAAATGTGCCGTCAGTGCCAGCGCAGCCACCAGTAGCAGAGTATTCGACAGGTGGAGCGCGAGCATTGGAGGCCGCCACGGCGAAGTACTCATAGCAGTAAGACCAAGCTTCACCAGCAACGCGCCCAGCAGCGCTTCATTGAGAGTGAGCAGCAGCGCAGTGACGGCGAATGTGCGTGCCAGATGCCGCTGCACCGTACTGCGGAACACCCAAACAACGAGGACGATGACCAGGATCAGCGTGCCCCCGCTCATCATGCGATGGGTAAACTCAATAACTGTGGCGAGGCGCGGATTCATTGGCACTACCTGGCCATTGCACAGCGGCCAGTGGTCGCCACAGCCGGCGCCTGAGCCGGTGGCGCGAACGATCGCGCCCCACACGATAACGAGCACGTTGTAGACCAGTGCCGACCACGCAAAGCGGCGGAGCCACGCGTGGGTCCGGCTCGTACCTATGGTCGATTGTGCCGGGATGATTCCTGTGGCCAAGCGATCTCCTGACCCGATTCTAGCTGCACCGATATCCGCCGCCAAAGGAGATCCGGTTCTCATCCGGGAGTTGCCCACTCGATGCGATGCGCTTCCCGAAAGGGCAAGGGATTGCGCGCGGTTACTGAAAGTTGGTCATCGCATAGAGAACGGCACACTAGAATTGGCGCTGTGACTCGCTCCCGCAGTGCCGCCCTTGCAATCGCCGCGACCCTGATCATTCTTGGAGCGTGCGTGGCCGCCTGGCGTTTCTCCCACCATGGACCAGCAGATGCGCCGCCAGCAAACACGGCTGCGGAGCCGCCTGGCGCGACGGTAGGCGCGGCCTCCGCGTCCGATACCTCTCCCACTCTGGTCTATGCGCACAATTTGCTGTTGCGCAAAGGGCCCCAGTTCCGCGTGTATGTCAGCTGGATCCGCGGACAGATGTTGCGGACGCATCCGCATGTGAATCCATCCTTCGATGATCCGGAGTCATTCGTTCTGGAGATCGACAAGGGCATCATTCGCGCGAATATTGGCGACCTTTCGACCTTCCTCAATGCCAGCATGCCGGCCAATTCGCCGCTGAAAAACGTCTCCATCGCGCCGAGAGGAGAAGACATCAGGCTGCATGGCACCGTGCACAAGATGGTGTCTCTGCCGGTCGATCTGGACGGCTCGGTTTCTCCGACGCCGGATGGCCGTGTGCGCTTCCATGTGAAGAAGCTGAACGTGCTGAAGCTTCCACTCAAGGGCCTGCTTGGCGGCTTCCACGTGGAGCTCGCCGACCTGGTGCATGGGACGAATGTGCCGGGCGTCGAAGTGGTCGATAACGACATCTTTTTCGACACGCGCAAGCTGCTGCCGCCGCCGCATATCCACGGCCTGATTACATCAGTGCAGGTGCGCCCGCCCGACCTGCAGGTGATCTATGGAGATGCCTCCGTTGATGAAAACGATTTGGCAAAGTGGCATAACTTCCTGCGACTGCGTAATGGGACCATCGACTTGGGCAAGCTCACCATGCGCTACGTCGATCTGACCATGATTGACACTTCAGACGACCCCTGGTTCGATCTGGACCTGGTGAACTACCAGGCACAGCTGGTGAATGGTTACACCCGGATGACCGCGCAGGCCGGCCTGGAGATCTATATGCCTGACGTAGACAAGATCACGAACAAGAAGAAAATTGCGCAAAGCGTGACGCTGGAATGGCTGCAGAACCGCAATGCCTCGCTGCCGGATGACGTCAAGATGAAGTAGTGCCTAGTCAGCCGCCAGCGAGTTGGCGCGCGCGCTCAGTGGCGCGCATCACTGCCTTGATCAGCGTGACGCGCAGACCGCCCTCTTCCAGTTCCAGCAATCCGTCAGCAGTGCATCCTGCCGGAGTGGTGACGGCATCCTTGAGCAGCGCGGGATGCTCGCCCGTCTCCAGCACCATGCGCGCTGCACCGTAGGTGGTCTGCGCTGCCAGCAGGGTAGCGATATCGCGGGGCAGCCCTACCTTCACGCCGGCTTCGGCCAGGGCTTCGAGGATGATGTAGATGAAGGCGGGACCGGAGCCGGAGAGGCCGGTGACTGCGTCCAGGTGCTTTTCATCCACCTGCACTGTGCGCCCGACGCTGGAGAACAGCGAAGCAGCCAGCGCCAGGTGTTGCACCGTGGCATAGCGTCCGCCAGCGATCGCTGTCATGCCGGCACCCAGCATGGCGGGCGTGTTCGGCATGGCGCGCACTACTGGCATGCCGAGCAGCCCGGTAGCCTCTTCAATGGCCTTGGTCTTCACCGATGCGGCAAAGCAGATGATGAGCTTGTCTGGGGTCAGCACTGGCTTGATCTGCTTCACCAGATCGATCACGGTGAATGGCTTCACCCCGATGAAGATGAGGTCGGCCTGCTGCGCGGCGGCGGCGTTGTCCGTGCTGACATTGATCTTCAACCGCTCCGCCAATGCCGCGGCGCGGTTCTCATGCTGCACGGTGGCGGCGATCTGTGCTGGCTCCAGGCGGCCGCTGCGCAGCAACGCCTCGATGAGGATGGAACCCATCTTGCCGGCGCCGAGCATTGCGACTCGCTTGGTGATGCGGTCCGTCGTAGCCGGTACTTCGGCATTCATGGATGCCTGCGGTATGCGGGACTGGGAAGCGTCTGTCATTTTCGTCACCCTTGCTACTGTGCCTTGGCAGACTGCTGGGAAGCAATCCAAGTATTCACGCGCTGGTCCAGCACATCCAGCGGCAAGGCGCCGGAGTCGAGCACTTCATCGTGGAATGCGCGAATGTCGAAGCGGGTGCCAAGCGCCTTCTGCGCCCGCGCGCGCAGTTCCAGAAACTTGAGCTGGCCGATCTTGTATCCCAGGGCCTGCGCCGGCCACGCGATGTAGCGGTCCACCTCGGCCTGCACGTTGGTGTCATCAATGGCGGAGTGGGCGTGGAAGTAGTCAACCATCTGCTGGCGGGTCCAGTGCTGCGAGTGCACGCCAGTGTCAACCACCAGGCGAATACCGCGCCAGGTATCTGCTTCGAGGCGTCCGTAGTCGCTGTAGGGATCGGTGTAGAAGCCTACGTCCTTGCCCAGCCGCTCGGAGTAGAGTCCCCAGCCCTCGGTGTAGGCAGTGTAGTAGTTGTGCTTGCGAAACTCCGGAATGCCGTCAAGCTCCTGCGCAATCGAGATCTGCAGATGATGGCCGGGGAGCGCCTCGTGATAGGCCACTGCTTCGGCGGAGGTGAGCGAGCGCTGCGTTGCGTTGTACGTGTTCACGAAGAAGATGCCGGGGCGCTTCCCATCCGGCGTGCCTTGCTGGTAATAAGCCTGTGCCTGGTCTTTCTCGATGAAGGGCGGCACTACGGTGATTTCCAATGGAGCCTTGGGCAGGCGTCCGAAGAGTTGCGGCAGCTTGGGCCGCATGGCATCCACATATCCCTTGTAGGTGGCCACCAGCGCCTCTGCGGAGACAGGGTGAAGCTTTGGGTTGTTGGGAATGGAGGCGCGCAACGCGGCGAGGTTCGCGAAGCCCAGCTTCTTGGCGATGATCAGCATCTGCGCTTCGTCCTCTGCCACCTGCTGCTCGCCGATGCTGTGAATCTGCTGCGGTGTCAACTCTGTCGTGGTGCTCTGCCGTACACGGAAGGCATAGTAGCGGTCGCCGTCCGGCAGCGACCACACGCCGGGCTCCATCCGCCCCTTGGGCACATACTGCGCCTGCATGAAGCGCGCCAGCCGCGCGTAGGCGGGCAATACCTGCTTGCTGACCGCGGCCATCACCTGCTGGCGAATCTCTGCCTGCTTCGCGGCTGGAATTGAGTCCGGAAACTTCTGCACCGGCTTGGCGAAGGGGGAGTCTTCCGGCTTTTGCGCGGCCAGCGTCTGCACCTGGACCAGCGCCTTCTCCAGTAGATACTTCGGGGGCACCCGGTTGTCGTCCATCCCGGTCATCATGTCGTCAGTGATCTGGCTGAAGGCTGTGGGCACCTTGTTCAGGCGCGCGACGTAGTGTTCGTAGTCGGCTTCCGTGTCGAAGCTGAGTTGAGCGACAAGCTGGGGCAGCGCGGTATGAATGCCAGAGAATTGGTTGATGGGCATCTCCCATGGGCGGAAGCGCGCCTCCTCCTCATCCTGCACCAGTTTGCGCACCAGCAGGTCCTTGCTCAACTGCTGCTGTTCTGTCATACCGGCGCTGTCGATGGCACCGAGGCGCTCGAGGATCGCGCGACCGTGCTCCAGGTGGGTGTTGTAGCCAGTCGAAGAGTAGTCAGAGAGCCGATCGTCATACCGCTTGTCGCCCAGCGTGGAGGCCATCTCCGGATCGTCCTTGAGTTGCTGCTCCCAATAATCCGCGAAGACAGTGCTGAGTGCCTTCTTGCGCTGGACGACCGGGGAGGACGACGATGCAGGGGTCGACGGCTGTTGCGGCAGCGCCTGCGGGAAGGCGACTGCAGCCGCGAACAGAAAGGAGATTACAAGCATGAAGGCAGAGTCCTCGATTGATGTCTGTCAACGATACCCTGAGGGACAACGATATGTGGAATTGTTGCCGTATCTGAGAGCGACTAACTCTGCGGAGACTTGCTGTGTGGATTCCGGGCGCGCGTGGATTGCACGTCGGAGTCGATCACGCCATCACGGATGTGCACAACGCGATGCGCGAACTCGGCAATATCCGGCTCGTGGGTGACCAGGACGATGGTGTTTCCATTGGAGTGCAGTTCGTCGAAAAGTGTCATTATCTCGTCGCCGGTCTTCGAGTCCAGGTTGCCGGTGGGTTCATCGGCCAGAATGATAGACGGGCGATTGATGAGCGCGCGGGCGATGGCGACACGCTGGCGCTGGCCGCCGGAGAGCTCATTCGGTTTGTGATTCATGCGGTCTTCGAGGTTGACGGCACGCAGGGCGCCCTTGGCCCGCTCGATCCTCTCCGCGGAGGGGGTGCCGTTGTAGATGAGCGGCAGCTCCACATTGTGCAGGGCCGTGGCGCGGGCCAGCAGATTGAAGGTTTGGAAGACAAAGCCAATCTCGCGGTTACGAATGCGCGCCAGTTCATCGTCATTCAGATCGCTGACGCGGTGGTCGTTCAGCGTATAGCTGCCCTGGCTGGGCGAATCCAGGCAACCGATCAGGTTCATCAGCGTGGATTTGCCGGAGCCGGAAGGCCCCATGATGGCAACGTATTCGTTGTGCCGGATGCGCAGACTCACCCCGCGCAGCGCATGCACCTGCTGCTCGGAACCCATGTCGTAGGTCTTCCACAGGTTCTCGACGACGATCACGTCTCCATTGGGCACGGCCGTGGTGGGCTTCGTCTCCGTCGGGGTCAAGGTTTCGGCTGCCATGGGGAACTCCTTTGCCGGCGCTGCGAAAGTTCATACGCGCTATGGCTGGTTAGCAGAATCAGGTAGTGCTGTCGCTGGTAGGGACGGCCGAGGCGTCGATTGCTTTGACCAGCGCACCGCTCTTCAGATCGCGGAGCGTCTTGTACGAACCAGTAACGATCTCATCGCCAGCCTTCAGACCGCTGGTTACTTCGATGTCCGTAGCACCTGTGATGCCAGTGGCGACGGGCACAAAGCTGGTCTTCAACTTGCGGCCTTCATGGCCGATGACGAAGACTCCCTGTACCTGGGGCTCCTTATTGGCAGTCTGCAGGTCCACCTTCTTCACCTTACCGTTATCGACGGTCTCGCTGGGGCGGCGCAGGATCAGCGCCTGGATGGGGATGGACAGCACATCCTTCTTCTCTGCGGTGAGGATCTTGGCCGTGGCGGAGAGGCCGGGGCGCAGCTCCTCGCCCGGATTATCCAGCGTGACCACGACCTTGAAGTCCTTCGCTTCCTCAGTGCCGGTAGTGCTCTGGCTGGTGGCAATACCGGTGGAGCGCAGAATTGCCTGGTCGCCGACCACATTCACATGGCCCTTGAAGATTTTGCCGGGCAACGCATCTACGGTGACTTCGGCTGTCTGGCCGTTGTGCACGTTCACGATGTCGGTCTCGTCCACCTTCACCTCGGCGGTGACGATGGACATATCCGCGATGGTCATCAGGGTGCTGCCTTCGGCGTTCTGGATGCCGATGACGACGGTCTCGCCCTCGCGGACGGGAAGGTTGGTCACCAGGCCATCGAAGGGGGCCACGGCGACGGTCCGGCTCAGTACATCTTTGTAACGGCGCAGGGTGGCCTGCGCCTGGTCGATACGGCCACCCGCCGACTGGATCTGCGCCTTGGACTGGATCACGGCAGCCTGGTTCTGCGCTACCGTCGCTACGGCGACGTCATAGGCCGCCTTACGGGTGTCGTAGTCCGACTTCGGAATTAGATTTTCGGTGAAGAGCTGCTTGCCCCGGGTGTAGTCCAGCTGCTTCTGCTCAAGCGTGGCCTTGGCGCTGGCCAGGTTGGCTTCTGCGGTCTTCTCCGCAGCCTCTGCGGACTGCACGTCGGTCTTTGAAGAGGCAATGGCGGCCTGCTGGGTGGCAACGTCGGCGGAGGGCTGGACATTCTCCATCGTGGCAAGTATTTGTCCCTTCTTCACATGGTCGCCCTCTTTGACGTAGAGGCGGGTGATACGGCCAATGGTCTCCGCGCCCACGTTGGCATACACTTTGGGCTTAATCTGACCGGTGCCGCTGACTTGAGACAGAATGTCCTGGCGGATGGCCTTGCCGGTAACCACCTTCACATAACCCGACTGCGCGCGGGCCACCACGATGCCAACCACAATGAGCAACACGATGACGACAGCCAATCCAATCAGGAGGCGCTTGCGTTTCATCGGTAATGATCCATTTCTGCCGTTCCGGACGAATGAAGTAGATGGAGATACGGCTGACCCCCTCACAAAGTTCCGCAACAGGTATCTGATTACGAACCGTGCGTCGTTTGAACTGCCTGGCGCCGCTGGACACGAATGCGGAGGGTGCGCCTATGATAACAAGGCGGCTGGCGCTGCAACCCTCCAGTTGTGGGCCGACATATGGTTTTTTGCCCGGTTGGTTGTCGCAAGTGTTCGCAGACTCATAGAATGAGAGCACCATCCAGGAGTCACAGGAACCATATGTCCCCGGTTCGCCACGCCTTCCTTATTGCGCTTGTCCTTGCGGCGGCCGCCGCACCTGCTGCCAGGCTGCAAGCTCAGCAGAGTCCCGCGCCCGCGGCCGGAGGCACCAATGCCGATACGCAGGACCCGCTGAACCGCCCGCTCAGCGACAAGGAGCGCTTCAAGCAGCAGAAGGACCTGCGCCAGGAGTTGCACGGTTCTTACAAGAAGTGGCTGGATGAGGACGTGCGCTGGATCATCACGGACCAGGAGTTGAAGTCCTATAAGAGCCTGGCCAACGATGAGGAACGGGAGTCCTTCATCGAGAACTTCTGGCTGCGCCGCAACCCCAATCCGGACTCTCCGGAGAACGAGTTCCGCGAAGAGCACTATCGCCGCATCGCCTATGCCAATGAACACTTCGCTGCCGGCAAACCAGGCTGGAAGAGCGACCGCGGCCACATGTATATCTCCTTCGGCAAGCCAGACAACATTGATTCGCACCCGAGCGGCGGCACATACGACCGGCCAGTCGAAGAGGGTGGCGGCAGCACCTCGACCTTTCCGTTCGAGGTATGGCACTACCGCTACCTGGCGGGCGTGGGAGAGAACATCGACATCGAGTTTGTCGACAGCTGCCAGTGCGGCGACTACCACATGACCATCGACCGCTCCGAGAAGGACGCACTGACCCATGTTCCGGGCGCAGGGCTGACCCAGTATGAGGAGACCGGGCAGTCAAAGAAGTCGGAGCGCTTCAAGGGCGGACTGGAGAACCTGGGAAATGGGCCGCTGGGCCAAAGTCAGGCTGGCAAGCAGTTTGATCGGCTGGAGCAGTTTTCCAAACTGCAGGCCGCGCCGCAGATCAAGTTCAAGGACCTGGAGTCGTTCCTGTCTTCGAAGAAGGTGCTCAGCGGGCCCTTCTTCCCCTTCGACGTACGCACCGACTACGTGAAGGTGACCGAGGATACGGTACTGGTGCCGATCACACTGCAGATCAGGAATAAGGACATCACCTTCAGCACCAAGGATGGCGTGTCCAAGGGCGTCGTCAATGTCCTGTGCCGCGTCGCAACCATCACCGGTCATGTTGCCCAGACCTTTGAAGACACGCTGCTGGTAGAGGAGCCGAGCGAGCTGCTGCCGAAGACGTTGGAGACTTCGCAGATCTACTGGAAGGCGATTCCGCTGCGGCCCGGCCACTACCGCGTGGATATTGCGATCAAGGACGTCAACAACCCGGATCACATTGGCACCTGGGCGCAGGGCATCGTCGTTCCCAAATACGACGATGAGCGCCTGTCTGCCTCCTCACTGATCCTGGCAGACAAGATGGAGCGGGTGCCTTCGAAGCAGATCGGCACCGGCAGCTTCATCATCGGCAACACTTTCATCCGGCCGCGCGTGTCGCAGAATGCTACGACGCCGGCCACCTTCCATCGCAATCAGAAGCTGAACTTCTGGATGCAGATCTATAACCTGGGCATCGACGGCAAGAGCAAACAGAATTCAGCTACGGTGGAGTACCAGATCGTCGAAATCGCCAGCAACAAGATGATTTTGGACAGTTCGGAGGCAAGCAATACCATCTCGCCGAACTCCGACCAGGTAACGCTGGAGAAGAGCGTGCCCCTGGCCAATTTGGTGCCCGGGAAGTACAAGGTCACCATCAAGGTGAATGACAGCGTGTCCAAGCAGCAAATAGCCGAATCGGTGCCGTTCACGGTAGACTAAGCGCACATTTTGGGCAGTCGGCTGGAGCGTGGCTGTCCCGAAGTGCTGATGAGGTGGCAGCGACGTCAGCAGTGAGACAGCAGTGGATTCAATTCGCCTGTACTGTCCTGGCCTCCGCCGCCCTGACTGTGCCTGTGCTTGCGCAGACTGAGGTGTCCTCAGTGGCGGGCATGGTCCGCGATCGCCGGGGCGCTCCGCAGATGGATGCTCTGGTTCAATTGCTTCGCACAGATGCTTCCATCGTCGCCGTTGCCCACACAGATGTCCACGGCAACTTCCTGATGGAAGATTTGCTGCCCGGCGTCTACCAGATCAAGGCTTCCGAAGAGACCTTCCTGCCCTCGCTGCGCCAGAATCTGCATGTGCTGGCCCACCACAAGACAGTGGCAAACCTTACCCTGAGCACGCTATTCGAGGCAGTGCAATGGCTGCCGGCGGAGCGCCGTTCTCCCGGGGAACCCGAAGACGAGTGGAAGTGGACGCTGCGTTCGGAGACGAACCGGCCGATCCTGCGCTTCTCCGATGAAGGTCCGGTGCTGGTCTCTGAAGGGCGGGGCCCAGCCCAGAGCCGGGCTCGCGTCACCACCCGTGGCGGCTCTCGCAGTTTTGGCGACGGCGGCCTGCGCCACGGTGTCGAGTACGAGGGAACCGGCGCCAGCGGCGCGCATACACTGCTGCGTACCTCGCTCAATGTCACCGACGGACTGCAGGCCCACTACCTAGCCGCGTATGAGGATGATCTGGGGGGTGGGCGCATTGTGCGCACCGTGGCGGCCTACACCGATCTGCCTGACTTAGGCGTTGGCGGCTCTGGGGCGAGACGCTATCAGGCAGCGACGCTGCGTACCGCTGAGACCTCGGAACTTTCTCCTGAACTGCGTACCGAAATCGGCAACGAGCTTCTAGCCATGACCACGACCGGCGCGACTGCCTCCACTCGCATCGCCACCCATCCCTTCGGTTCCATCACACTGCACAGCGATGCCACCTCGCTCTCCTACCGCATCGCCACCTCGCGCAATGCCCAGGACGCGGTCGCGCTGGCAGATGAAGAGACATTACTTCCCGCAGTGACGCAGCGCGCGGGCAGCGGCACGCTGGAGCATGGACTGCATCAGGAGGTTCGACTCCGCCATAAGCGGGAACACGGCGCGTCCTGGCAGCTCTCCGCATTCCACGACAGCCTGAACAATCCGTTGGTACAGGGAAGCGGTTATATCAGCGAGGCTGAGGCGGGGTCAGGGGATCTGTTGGTCGATCCGGTTTCGGCGATCTTCCGCACTGCGGCAAACTCCTATACGGGCTCTGGCTTCGCCGGCGAACTGCGCCTGCCGATTGGCGCGTGGCTTGCAGTGTCGACCGCGGTCGCGGCGGGTCCCGCGCTGGCAACCGCTGGCGATGCAGCCGCTGCTCCAGAGCGCACGGTCGAGCAAGCCTTGAATGCGTTGCGGCCGCGCCTCTCATCGGCGGTCACAGTCGGCGCGGAGGGAAGCGTGGAGCCGACGCATACCTACTGGCGCGCGTCCTACCGCTGGCAGCCAACCGATACGGTCACGCCAGTGAATGCATTTGCAGTCCGCTCGGGGGATGCATATCTGAATGTCTTTCTACGTCAGCCCATCCGTGTGGGACATATACTTCCCGGCGGCTTGCGGGCCGTGATCGATGTGCGAAACCTGGTAGCGCAGGGTTACGCCCCCTTTGTTACACCGGATGGAAGCACGCTGTTCTTTGCGCAGGCGGACCGCTCGGTGGAGGGTGGCCTCGCCTTCACCTTCTAAGCAGTGCGTGGTATAAAAGTGATGGCGGCGGCGATCCTCGCCCGCTGCTATCCGCACCAGCTAGTCCCTCTTCCTCCGGACGCGTAGCTCAACTGGCAGAGCATTCGACTCTTAATCGACAGGTTGTAGGTTCGATTCCTACCGCGTCCACCATATCTCCTTCAGAATCTTAACTTCAGAAGAGCAATTTACGAGTCCCCAGGTTCGAACTGCGTGACGTGAAACGTGACGCGCCGCATTTTCCTTGTTACGCCGGTGGATAGCATCGCGCAGCGAATCGAGCCGATGGTGCTGGTACGGCTTTATCGACTGGACTTCCATATCACCCATCGAATCAGCAACAGCAAATATGTTGCCCGTGGCTTCGACCGTAAAACTTCCGTAGGTGTGCCGAGCTGAATATGGAACGATCTTGCTGCTCACGCCCGTCCGGGCACGCAGCGAACGAAACCCGACAGCAATGCTGTTGAGGTGTCCGGTTTTTGAGCGAGGAGAGGGAAACACCCAGCCCTCTTTCGTCAGCCCACATCGAGCGGATAGCACAACTTTCATACGCTCGCTCATGGGAACGAACCTGCGCGCCTTCGCAGTCTTGCCGTGAGGATTCCAGATCCGCATGTTCTCCCAATCGATATGCTCGATCCGCATGCAAAAGATCTCCTTGGGTAGCATCCCTTTATCCTGCTCGATCATAAAGAAGTCTCGGATTGATTCCAGCTCAGACACGTCGGTAAACACGGGCCGACTTTTCGGGGCTATCCACACGACGATAGGGTCGTGCAAAAGCGCTGGGAACATCAGTTGTATAGATCAGGATTCTGATTCACTGCGCTTGTTCACTGGTGAGCTGGCGATGGGGGCTTGAGGACCGCTAGTTCGAAAGTCCGGCGAACGTCGAAGCCCACTCTTTGATAAATGCGCACGGCTCGTGTATTGGCCTCTAAGGAGGTCAGGAAAGGCACGCGGCCTTCGGCGCGAATGTTACGCGTGACTGCGGCGACAAGCGCCTGAGCATATCCTCGGCCGCGGAAATCAGGGTGAGTGCACACGGCGCTCACTTCAGCGAAGCCGGTTAGGGACAGTCGTCTGCCAGCCATTGCAGCAAGACGACCCTCGACGCGAATTCCCAAGAAGCCACCGAGATTGGCAGTGCGGTCGCGAAACGGCCCCGGTTCTGTTAAGCCAGCTAGGGCCACCATCTCGGGGGTATCCGCAGCGTCCATTGGGACAATTGTGCCATCGAGAGGAGGTTGTTCCAAAACCGTGGGGCAGACCATCTGAACAAGCGTGCCGCCGCGGAGAAGCTGCCAGCCATCAGGAGCCTTGGGTTGATCTTCGAGAAAGAGAACCGCAACATCTCCCTCTGGCACCATAGCTGCAAGGTCTGCATATGCCTCGGGCGTTGGTTCTTGAAACGCGGAGAGCGGGCCTATGTCGGCAGGATAGCGACGGGCGACACGATGCCCGATGCGTCCACCGGGCAATCCCAACTGCCGTCAGCCTGACCACGTATGCAGGTGAGTCGGAAGACTTCATGCGAATGCCGCTTGAGGAACTGGTCGAGCAGATCGCAGCGGGCACGCTGCACGTCCAGGTAGGCAAAGTCTTCCACCTTGACGAAATCGTAGAGGCGCATCGCTGCATGGAGGAGAACAAGGCAGGTGGAAAGATCGTGGTGCTGACCTAGCACCTGCCGACCTTCAGTTCCGATTGAGCGAATCTTTTGAACCATAACCTCCCTGCGGGGAAGAAGAGGTACACGATGAATGCAGCGATTGTGCAGGAGTACGGCGGTCCGGAAGTCTTGAAGTATGGTCAGTTTCCCGATCCAGTGGCGGGCGCCGGTGAGGTGCTGGTGAGGGCAGCCGCCACAAGCATCAATCCATTCGACATCATGCGGCGCTCAGGTGCAGCCAAGGCAGACGCGCCAATCAAGTTCCCAGGCATTGTCGGTGTCGACCTGGCCGGAACGGTCGAAGCCGTTGGCACGGGTGTGGACGGCTTCGTTGTTGGCGACAAAGTGTTCGCCATGGCGGACAAGACCTATGCCGAGTTATGCGTTGTGCCGGCGTCTTCACTGGCAAAGATACCAGCCGGAATAGACCTCATTGAGGCCGCAGCACTGCCGCTTGTGACAACTACCGGGAACATGCTGATCACCGTCGGTACAGGCATCAAAGCTGGACAAACGGTTCTGGTGACAGGAGCGGCTGGGAACGTGGGACGTTCTGCTGTGTTTACCGCCAAGTCGCTGGGTGCGACGGTGATCGCGGGTGTGCTGAAGAGCCAGTTGGAAGTCGCGGCGAGTCTTGGAGCGGACAGCGTGATTGCTACCGACGATGAAGAAGGTATGGCGAAGCTGCCAATGCTCGATGCTGTTGCAGATACCGTGGCCGGCAAAACAGCCGAAGCGCTGATCGCGAAGGTAAAGGCAGGCGGCGTTTTCGCTTCGGTCCTTGGCGCTCCTGCAAACGCCAAGGACTTCCCTGACGTTCGAGTAGTGCCGGTGTATGCAGCGCCCGATCCGAAGATTCTGCTCTTCATGGCAGATGCGGTGAAGGCTGGCAAGCTCGTCATCCCTGTTGGTCAGAAGCTGCCGCTCGCAGACGCTGGCAAGGCGCAAGACATGGTTACCAAGGGCTTGGCTCAGGGCAAGGTCTTGCTCGTGATGGGCGCTGATGACGGTACGGAGAAGGCCGAAGAGGCAGTCAAAGCGCTGTTGGCTGCCTACAATACCGCGCTCAATGATTCAAAGACAGATGCTGTGATGCCGCTCTATATGACGGACGGCATTTTTATGCCACCCTTCAGCCAGTCGGCAATTGGCCACACGGCTATCCGCAAGGCGTACGACGCGGTCTTCGAAACAAGGAGGTTCGACGTGAAATTCAACCTCGCCGAGCTGGTGGTGCTGTCGCCTGAATGGGCTTTCGGGCGCACAAACTCTGCGGGACACACCACCAATCCGAAGACCGGTGTTCAGAGCTCGGAAGGCAACCAGGAGCTGTTCCTGTTCAAGAGAGACAGAGACGGGGCATGGAAGATTGCGCGCTATAGCTTCTCCCCCACTAGCCCACCCAGGCAGTAGGCCACAGCGTAGGCGGCTGTACTAGCCGCCTGCGCTGCACGCTCAATCGCACACCGTCTCCAGCCATAGCGGAGATCCCTCTCTAAACGAGAGACGCACAAACTCGGCCTGGAAACAGCCGCGACGCCGCATGACCGGCTCTCGGCTGCTTGTACAGCGCGGAGTGGCCGACCGGATGCGCACACTCATGACGAAGCGACTCGAAAAAGTGAAATCAGGTCCGGCGACCGATCCGTCCAGCGACATGGGACCAATGATCGACAAGGCAAACGTGGCTCGCGTTAACAGGATGGTAGAAGAGGTCATCGCGGCGGGCGCGAAAGTTCTGCTTCGCGGCGGCCCCATCACTGAAGGACCGTTAGCCGGTGGTGCGTTTTACAAACCGACGTTGCTTGAAGTGACTGATCCGAAGATGAGGATCATGCAGGACGAGATCTTCGGTCCGGTGCTCACCATGATGGTCTTCGACACCGAGGAGGACGCAGTACGGCTGGCCAATGATAGCGAATACGGCCTGGCGGCCAGCATCTGGACGCGGGATATCGACCGCCCGCTGCGGGAGGCACGTGAAATCGATGCAGGAACGATCTGGATCAATGACTGGGCTCGCCCGGATAGGATCCCGGGATGTAGGCGTCCTCCGGCGCGTAGCGATTCCCGGAGTCTGCGGCAAAGCACACCAGCACGTAGAGGCTGAGCAGGAAGGGCCGATAGTCCAGCTGGCGGATGCGTCCCGCCAATGTGTCTTGCATCGTGAAGTTGCTGGTCCTTGCATTGGTACCGTCCGTGTTCAAGCCGCAGATCTCCAATCCTGCGAGTGCTCGATGCTTGAAGTGACCGGCGTCGATGGACGCGTCGCCCCAGTCGGCCAGGAACCACTCCTCCATAAAGCGATGGTTTTCATAGCTGGAGAGTTCGGCGGGCCGGCGCGCCGTATCGTTTGCCTCGAAGGGCGGAATACCGGCCTGGCGCATCTCTGGCAGCCCTGCAGCGATGGTTGCAGCCAGCGAGTGTTGCAGGTTGGCCCGCATCTCGCCGGCCAGTTGCTGATAACGACTGCTCAGCGCCTGGTGCTCCGGCCTGCCAGTCATGGCCAGAACACGTGCGTGCTCGGTCACACTGCGCCAAATGCGGGCAGCATTTTGGTAGTAGAACGGATGCGACTCCGGAAAGTCGTTATGTGGATCCCCAAGGTCCGCCTCTGGCGAACCCCAGATCAGGCCATAACGGCGATCCGGCAGAGGATAGTGCTGCTTACCGTACTCATAGCTTGCGAGCACATAAGCGAGCATGCTTCGAGCGTCGGCAGGCGGCGCTCGAGCGCTGTCACATCGCGAGTGTAATCCCAGGCGCGAGCATTGTTCCACAGAACCAGCCCCACGTTCAGCGGAGCTTCGACCTGATCCTGCGTGTTGTACAGAAAGTTCCATGCCATTCATCTATCAAGAATGCTTTTGGATTAAGCTGGTCGAGCGGAGAGGCATAGTCCTTGTCTTTGGAGATGACGTGAAGGTCAGTCCCCGAGACTGCTTGACTCAGCAGAAGCTCCCAATTCAAGTCATCGCCCATCGAGCTTCCCAGGAGGGTTTCCAAGGTGGAAGCGTTGTAAGGCGGCGGTATAGGCTTCATTGCTAATCTCAATTACCTTCGCAGGAACTAACAGCTCGGAGAAGAGAGCATCGGCTTGAAGTGTTCCCGCTTTCGCGTCTTTCCATGGCTTTCTCAAGAAGTGTTTCGTTCGCCTTATTGAATGAATCAAGAGCGGCCTCGTACGCTTTGTACTGCTTCAGATCGCGCATGAAGCTTGGACACCAGAATATTGTCGCATCAAGGTGGCTATGATGATCTCTGCGGGCCGTTGCGGCATCCTGACCTTGGCTTCACCGCAACCGCTCCAGCACCACCGCGGTGCTGTCGTAGTCGCCGTGCAGGTCTAGCTTTAATCCTTCGCTCATCCAGTAGCTGCCTGTAGCTTCTTGCTGAGACTTCAGTTGCTTGGGGTCGAGTGGCTTGAGGCGGTAGGTGGCTTTGGGGTCGAGGCCTGCTAAATGAATATTGGGGTAGGGGTCGCCATAGTTCTGCGAATGCAGGTAGGCGAAGACCACGGCTTTCGTTCCGTCGGTGGATACGTATTCGGTGGCGGCACGCTCGCTTACCGTGCCCGGGCGTGTGGGTGGGATTAGGCGGTAGAGTGCGCCCTGCTGCACTGTGGGACGGATAGTTTTATAGAAGGCGACCAGCGACTTTGCTGTGTCCATGTCTTCGGCGCTGAACTTGTTCAGGTTGGCGCCGATGCCGAGTGAGCCTTCCATGGCGACCAGGAAGCGGAACTTGAGCGAGGCGTTGCGGTGGAGCGCTGCGGGGATGTCCGTAACCCAGGCCATCATGATGCCGGGCGTGTAGGCGTGGGTGAAGCCGTCCTGGAGCGAGAGGCGATCGAGCGCGTCGGTATTGTCGGATGGCCAGACTTCGACGGTGCGGCGCAGGATGCCCAGGTCAACGCGGCCACCGCCGCCGGAGCAGGACTCAATCTCAAGCGTGGGGTGCTTCGCGCGCAGACGGTCGAGGATGTCGTAGAGGTTCTCGACGTAGGCGACGTAAATCTTTTTCTGGTCCGCGGGGGCGACAGCGTCCCAACCAGGCTCAGCCCAGTTGCGGTTGTAGTCCCACTTGAGAAAGGCGATGTCATTCTCTGACACCAGCTTGTCCAGCCAGTTGAAGGTGTACTCCTTCACATCGGGCCGGGCCAGGTTCAGCAGCAGCTGGGTGCGCGCCTCCGTGCGGGGACGGCCGGGAAAGTTCATGGCCCAGTCGGGATGGGCGCGGTACAGATCGCTATCCGGGTTGACCATCTCAGGCTCGACCCAGAGGCCGAACTCCATGCCCAGCTGGTGGACGCGGTCGATGACCGGCTTCAGGCCGTGGGGAAACTTCTGCGGGTTGACGTACCAGTCACCCAGGCCGGCGCGGTCGTCCTTGCGCTGGCCAAACCAGCCATCGTCGATGACGAAGCGCTCAACGCCAAGGGCGGCAGCCTTCTCTGCGAGCGCAATCTGGCCGGCTTCGCTGACGTCGAACTCTGTGGCCTCCCAGGAGTTGTAGAGGACGGGGCGGGGGCGCGGATGGGGTGCGCCGGGCAGGATGATGCCTTGCTGGAAGCGATGCAGGATGCGCGAGGCTTCGCCCATGCCGCCGCCAGTATAGCCACCATAGAAGGGCGGGGTGGTGAGCGACTCGCCGGCTGCGAGGTGGTAGCCGAAGTCGAAGGGATTGTAACCGCCAGTGATACGTACCTGGTGGAAGGCGCTCTGCTCCAGCGTGATGCGCCAGCTGCCGCTCCAGCCCAGTTCACCAAAGTAGACGGGGCCGTGCTCCTCGCTTTGATCGGCTGTGTTCGATTCCTGGGGCCCGGTGATGGCAAACCAGGGGTTGGCCTGATGGCTGGTAGAGCCGCGGCGGCTTTCGATGACCTGGCTGCCGACATCGAGGGGCGCGGTGTGCAGCTGCCACTCGCCAGACCAGCGGCCGGTGAGCCAGTTGGCGCGGTAGTTCTGGCCTTCGCGCTGGGGCAGGCTCCAGGTGGCGCTGGCGGCCTGCTCCAGGGTGACGTCTTCCTTGGTTTGGTTCTCGATCGACGACCAGCGCTCGATGACGCCCTGGCCTGCATAGACGCGGTAGTAGAGGTGCACGACGAGCGGCTGCTTGATGTCATGCAGGGTGATGTCGAGGGTCTGACTCCCGTTGTCGTGCGTCTGCTTCTGGTCGGCAAATTCGAGCACCACATCGCGATTGCCGCTGGCGAAGGTGGCCTTGAGTGCGGGCTCGGTGTAGAGGCCGGCGCCCCAGGCAGCGTACTCCTGCGGCGTGGTGGTGGAGGTGGGGTCGAAGGAGGCGCGCTCCGGGCTGCTATGCGCGGCGGGGATGTCTTCAATGCGCTCGATGCGCGGGCCCCAGTAGAGCGCCTGCAACTGGCCATGCTCGTTGACGCCCATGGCGTAGGAGGATTCGCCGGCCTGGATGAGCCAGGTTTTACTCTGCGGCCGGTAGTCGATGGACTGGACTGGATTCTGGGCGGCGGCAGCAAGCGGCGTGGCGAGGGAAACCGATGCGAAGAAAGCAGACAGCAAGGCGGGGCGGAGTGGCACGGACGTTCTCCTCCGGAGGTAACGAGACGACTGCCAGTGTAGTGGTTTACGAGCGCTGCGGGGGAGATTCTGCGACGCCGTTGGCAAAGCCGCCGGCGAGCTGGCGCAGCGCATCGCCGGTGACGCGCATGATGCGCCAGGATTCCAGCATGCGCGCGCCACAGCTTTGATAGAACGCGATGGCCGGTGCGTTCCAATCGAGCACATCCCATTGCAGCCGGGCGCAGTTGCGTTCGACGGCGATGGCCGCGACGCGGGCCAGCAGCGCCTTGCCGATGCCGCGGCCGCGGTGCGATGGCTCGACGAAGAGATCTTCAAGATGAATGCTGGGCCCGCGCCAGGTGGAGAAGATAGGGAAGAAGAGCGCGAAGCCGGCGGG
>JBBRLT010000006.1:0-79367 GCA_038231235.1 Terriglobales bacterium | reverse complement strand
GCATTCACATCGAGCAGTTGCGCTGAGACGTGCAGCGCGGTGCCCTGCAGGGTATAGGAGCCGACGATGATGTCGTCTGTATCCAGCGTCTGCGCCAGGCGGATGGCGGTGGCGCGCGATGGCTGGAAGCTCTGTGGCAGCCCGAGGTGTTCGAGAGCGTACTGCCGGTCGCCGCGGCTGATGACTTGAAACCCAGAAGAGCCGAGGCGCTGGTTCAGGGTCTCAGAGACCGCCTCGCCGATCCAGCCCAGGCTGGCCTGGCCGGTGCGGTTGTCAAAAGGGAGCACCATCAGCAGGTTATGGTTTGCCTTGGCCGGCATGCTTGCGGCATCCGGGGTCTGTGCTACGGCGTGCGATGATGCGTTTCCCGCGCACAGCAGCGCCAGGACCAGCAGGGAACCTCGTAATTGAGGAAGGAGCCTCACGCAGCAGCGATTATAGTGCGCGGCGGCAGGGCCAGATCGATGATTGTCCGATCGGGTTGATCCGGTGCTGCGTCCTTACCGCAGGCCGGCGTGCTGCGGTCGATCGAAGTACAGCACTGCCGCCCACTGGCCTCTGCGCATCGCTTGCCAGACCAGAGTGCCGCCCAGCTGCTGGGCGATGGCTTGGGCGGAGAGGTCCTGGTGGAAGTCGAAGTAGCACCGGTCCAGTGCCTCATTGCGCGGCCCCAGGCTGAGCCGCAAATGGGGCGGGTCGTACTTGGTGGAGAAGACCACAGCCACACTGAACGCCGGCAGCGCGGCGGCTCGCTGGATCTCCGGCAGGGAAAAATTGTCGATGGAGACCACGCGGATGGGCTGTCGCATGTAGCCCAGCTCCGGCTTGGTGAGTTCGTCTGTGACCGGCCACGCTGTCAGCACGGTTGCGCCAGGGTAGCGCGTGACTACCTGCTGGATCGCTTGCTGATGAAGCAGGATGGTGTCGCGATAACCGAGGTTATCCTCCGGCGCAAAACGGTAAGGAGGATTGATGAACAGCCCCAGCACGAATGCAAAGGCGGCCAGCCCCACCATGGTGCCCCACGCCGGTACGCGGCGCCAGAAGGCCGCCACGCAAACGAGCAATACCAGTGGATACATGGGCAGCAGGTATCGCGTAAGCAGCGCACCGCCCAGCACGGAGAAGCACAGCAGATTCGCGGCCAATACCCATAGCAGCGGAACGACGATGGCGCGCGGCAGGGCAGGACGAACGCTGCCGTCAGGCAGGGAGCGCGGCACCAGCAGCAGCGAGGCGCACGCGCAGAGTACAGGCACGAACAGGTTCATGTGCGCTGTAAGGTGCAGGCAACGATGCAGCAGTGCCAGAACGATGCGCAGCGGTGTGAGCGTAGCGGCCGCGTTATAGCGGAGATACTCCGGGTTGCCGAAGACAAAGCCGGTGCGGCGCCAGTGGTAGGCGTACCAGATGCAGAGCGGCAGCAAGGATGCGAGCAGCACTGCGGCGTTGCGCAGATGCAGACGGCGGTCCCCAAGAACGCGTACGGAGCGCCATGCCTCATAGGCAGCCAGCGCGAGTACGCTGCACACTGCGGTCTCTTTTGACAGCGTAGCGGCAGCAAAGCATAGCGCTGCTGGCAGGATGCGTGGCGCTCGTCCGCCGGGCAGGAACAGTACCAGCCCCCACAAAGTGGCTGCCGCGGCAAACAGATCGGCATGCGCCAGCGTGCTTTGCGCAAACCATACCGGGTAGAGCGCTGTGAGCAGCGTGGTGGCCACTGCGATCGACGTCCTGCCGGTGACGCGCTGCCCCAGGCGATAGACGCCCAGCAGCGCGAGCGAAGCCACGATGAGCATCGCCAGGCGGGTGGTGAAGGGGGCGAAGCCAGCGAACTTCCACCATGCTGCGAGGTAGAGCGAGGGCAGCGGCGGGTGCGCGTTCGACAGCGTGCTGTAGGGAATCAGCGCGCCAGTCCGGAATAGATCGTAGGCCGCGGGAATGTAGTAGCCGGCCTCATCCCAGTAGTAGGGCAGGCGTAGCAGCGGAAGATGCGAGAGGTAGAGCGCGGCGAAGATCAGCGGAAAGACCAGCCGCAAGGGGAAGGGCTGGTCTCTCGGCGGATCTGTGCGCAGTCTGCGGAGGAAGACGATCGGAGGGCGCTCCGGTGGATGTAATCTTAGTTGAGCGGACGCTGCGAAGTGGTGACGGGCTCGAGCGAGATAGCGCCGAAGGCCTGCTCATACTGCGCCAGGTTCTGGCCCAGCACGTTGAACAGAGCCTTGGCCTGCTGTGGGCTGAGGTAGATGCCCTGAAAGCCTTTGATGGTGACCTGGTCCGGTGACTCCTGATGCGCGGTGCCGAAGGAGAGGAAGAAGTCCCAGACGCTGGCGCGCACCTGGACGCTGTTCGCGTAGCCGTCGCGGTAGTCAGCGGCTTCGGTCATGTTGATGCGGGGCTGGTTGTTCGAAGTGTGGTTGTCTGCCATAACGTGTGCGCTCTTTGCTTTGCCTCAGAAAGGATTCGGATGTTGCAGAAGGGTGGTGCGAAAGGGGGGACTCGAACCCCCACGGGTTGCCCCGCCAGATCCTAAGTCTGGTGCGTCTGCCAATTTCGCCACTTTCGCGTGATGTACACCTGATTTATTTTGTTGAAGTTACAGCTGTTTCGCTCTTTTGCTCTTGCGTTAAGAACCTTCGGTCGCCCGTTGAGTCGCCCAGTCGCCAGAAACCAAGACTGCTACAGCAGCTTTCAGATGGTCAGGAGCCAGATGGCTGTATCGCATCGTCATGGTGATCGTCTTATGCCCCATCAGGGTCTGAACCGCCTTCAGGTTAACACTAGCGATCACCAGCCTTGAGGCGAAGGTGTGCCGGTTACAGTGCCAGGTGTAATCGGCGAGTCCCGACTCTTCGATGATCGGATCGAACCAATCCGGGGCTTGTGCACCTGGTTGTCGTCGCTATTCAGGAAAACGAGGGCGCTCGCAGTGCGGCGGGCGGGGTAGGAGTCTGGCTGCTCTCGCAGAGCAGCCAGGGCAACATCATTCAACGGGATGTGGCGCTCTGGCTCGCCGTTCTTCGTCGCGCGTGCTGTCAGGATGCGTTGATCGAAGTCCGCATCGCGCCACTGAAGCCGCCACTGTTCGGACGCTCGCAGCCCTGTGTGCTGGCTCACGATGAATGCAGGTAGGTAGCGTGGGCAGCGACGGGTGATGATGTCCCGTATCTGCTGCTCCACTTCCCCCGTGAGGAACCTTGTCCGCCCGTTGGACTCTTTGCGCCGCTTTAGCTTGGAGGCAGGGTTGGTCTCGACCTTCTCATTTTTACTGCCTATGCGAAAGGCCAACGAGAAAGCGCTGGCAGCGATTCCGTGTTGCTGGTGACCACTCTCGCTGCTCAGCCTCCTTCAGCAGCCACTCTGTGAGGTTCTGGGTGGTGATTGAAGAGGCTACACGGTCGCCAAAGGCGAGGAGGATGCGGTCGGTCACCTCCGATGGGCGCGCTGTGATCTACGGCGTGCAGTGCTCTGGCTACTCCGGCAACTGGGAATGGACGACAACCGTGCCTCAAACTCACTGGAACAAGGGGAAGATCCCTTGCGACCCACATACCTGGCACGCCAACACCTGATACCACATCCAGATCGCGTCTCATCGGGACGCCAACGATGTCGTAACCTACGACTGGATCGGTCTCGACGGCCAATACAGTGACTTCGTCAACGCTACCGGCCTGTCGGCTGAGTCACTCGGCTGGGCGGCTGACCTGCTGCTGAACTTCCAGATGGATGGCAGCAGCTCCCGGAAGCGGCTCGGCCACCGCATACACAGACCACCTGCAAATCTGGCGCTGGTAGCGGTCGCCATGATCCCGATCATCATAGTAGGAGACCTAATAGACGTGCAGGCAGCAGATACATACACCGTCCAACCAGCCATCCTCACAGCCATTGTCGGCTGCGCGATCACAGCGATCGGAACCATCGGCGGGTGGCTGTGGCATACGTCCTCCACAGGCAGCGCCACGGCCATACAGCTCGGCATCACCACAGCTAACGTGACCAAGTTGCAGGCCGACACGCAGCGCATGAACGATCAATGCATCCGCACCGATACACAGATGACAGCCGTGCTGACGCAACTCACCAAGCTCGACCAGATAGGCACGCTTGTCGCATCGGTCGAGTCCATTCGTTCGACGGTCGATCGCTTGGACTCGCAGTTCCGTGCCCCGCAAGGAGCTGGAGCAGCTCTCGATCAATCTGTTGGAACGGATGCGCATAGTCGAGGAGCGGGCGCTCCGTCGTGACTGACCCTACGCGGCCAGCGGCTTAATCTTCCGGCGCTTCGTCTGTGAAGCGATCCACATATCGTGCTGGAGCTGAGCCTTCACAAAGAAGTCCGGCGATAGCGATAGCGCATCACCCAGCCGGATGCTGAGTCTCTACGGTCACCGCTGTACGGCCATTCAAGATGCGGGAGATGGTAGCTTGTGCGACGCCGATATGCTTGGCCAGCTCGGTGGCTGAACGCTGACCGAGGAACTCCTTCAGCAGTTCGCCGGGACTTGCGGGATTGTGCATCATCATCGTCTCACCTCATGGATAGTCCTGATAGTCCACAAGGATCGCGTCCTCGCCTTCAAAGGTGAATGTCAGCCGCCAGTTGCCGTTCACCGTCACGGCCCAGTGACCCTTCAGGCCACCCTGGACATGGATCGTGAAGTTATCCAGACTGGTTCTATATTCGGCCAGGCTCGCATGAGCATAGCCCGCTGGCCTTTCAAGTCGGCTGATCTTTGCGATGGATTTAAGGCTTAGAGAAGCATCCCTTGAAGAACGAATCGTTAGCTGGAATCCTTTGGGCGCTAAATCCAGTAAGGAAACCCGATGTAGACGTAGGAGCACATCTGTTTGCTGCGGCTGAGATAGTTCCGGAGCGCGTGCAACGGTCTTCAACTGTTCGATTATCGTTGTCTGAAGTTGAGGGGCCAGAACAGTGGAAATCGTCAGACTTGAGGCTTTGAGGCTGGAGATGTCCACGCGGAGATTCCTGCTCCACGCGGTCTTTCTTATGGTCGTGCCAAGCCGTGTAGCTAAAACTGATCAGGAGCACAAGAACGCTGATGCCCGAGATCCAGAGCCCAATGGACGAGTGCTTTCGACGAAAGCCATCGTCAGGCTCCTTCGATTCAGACCGCATCCGTTGCTGATTGAGATCATTACCACAGAAAAAGAGTCGGCCATCGTTTCCAGACGAGTAGGTCGCCAGGAGGCTTAATGAAAACTGGTCTGTATCTCATACGATCCATTAGAAGTTGAGCGGTCCACCTTAACAGGAAGCCCCGGCCATCAAGCCGGGCTTTCGCTCTTCAGCTTTGCGCGGATACCGCAACCGTCTCAGAGCGGCTCGAAAGCGCATTTGGCGCCGCGGCGTTCTTGGCTGCACGTGGCTTCCGCTCCTGCTGCTTCTTCGCAGGCACCTTCGTCACTTTAACGGGTTTGCTGGCCCGCTTCTGTTTTGCCCAGCGTTTGCGCTGAGCCTCGGCGATCTTCTTGCGGGATGCTGCTGAGAGTGTTCGCCTTCCAGTCTTTGGCTCAGCCGGAGGCTTCATGAATGTGCCTGACCCCGGCGGCCTACCCCTACGTTTTTGCGGCTGTTCCGTGGCGGTCAGAAGATCCCGAGCACGCTGAAGGCGTGCGATCTCTGTATCAAGGGCGGTGAGAATGTCCTGTGTGTTCACTGCCGAAGGATAGCAAAGAATGGCGGGTCACATCGTTTGGAGGCGAAAGAGGTGTGTTTTACTACCTCAGCTCGATTAGTGCCGCCAGCAGTTGAGTGCCGACGCCACCGATCACGAGGAATAACCCCAGCAATTGCCATCGCTCTTCAACGGTCCTCTTCGGGTAAATCTTATGCAGTACCAGCAACTCGTCGTAAGGAATCAGGAGAAACAGGGACCATGCTAGGAATCCGAAAGAGAAGTAGCACACAGTGGCCCACGAGAGCTTGTGCACTACCCCGATCCTAAATCTGGTGCGTCTGTCAATTTCGCCACTTAGCGTGGTGTGCATTGCGGCCTTCAGATGGTCCGGGCTGAGTTGTGCGTGGCGGATCGTCATGCCATTTGGCCTGCCCGACACCTCTGATACTCGCAACCAGCTCACGTTAGACACTGCTGCCCTGGAAGGGCTCCCCCTTGCCGCTCGCAATCCGCTTGCACTTATCACACTTGCGCCAGGCGTCACGGGCCTCAGCTCCGGCTCCGCAACCAACTTCAATCCAGAAAATGCTGTCGATGCCAGTGCCAACGGTCGCGGGGCCAACGCCAACCAGCACATCGTCGATGGGCTCGACGTCACCAGCAGCATCCGTCCCGGCTTCGTAAACCTCACGCCCAGCCAAAGCGGCGCGGTGAACGAATGCCATCTTCATGGTGAGCAGGCCACCGGCTCCTGGAGGGAAGATGGCATTGCTGCGTATTCCTTCCAGCGCTATCTGCTTATCATCGATTGCGACTAGCATTCCCTTCTGCATAGCCGCCAACTTTCGCTGGAGATAGGCTGTCAGCTTTGGATACTGCTCATCTGCCCGCAGGTGGCATCCTGCAGCTCCTGATAGGTAGGGATCTCGGCCATATCGATGAAGTATTGCAGCTGAAGCGTGTCACCTTCAATGGTGATCCGGGTGTAGTGATGGATGCTGAAGTTGCCCATGGGGTGGGCATGGCTGGCGACCGCGAAACCAAGGAGAGCGAGCGCGAAAAAGAATGCTCTGCTTACATTCCTTTGCAGGAGTCTGGGCCTCGTTCTCGCTACTCTCGATTACTTGTGCCGGGTGGTGTCGCGGCGGCTGCGCTTTCGTTTCGGAGTGCCCCGGTAGTCGCGCCGGCCTTCAGTTCAGCCCGGGCCTGGTCGGCATAAAGGGGATGAAACTGGTGGTTCAGCGCCAGCGCCTTTTCCAGGAAAGTTCGCCCCTTTTCCTTGCTGCCGTAGGTTTTGTAAATCATACCGGCGTGGAACAGGATGAGAGGGTCGGGAGTATTGAAGCTCGTCGCTTGCTGCGCTGCGGCTATCGCTTCGGGGCCGAGTCCATTCTTGAACAAGACCCAGGCAAGCGTATCCCAGGTATAGACGTCGTGCCGTATCTTCATTTCATCACGCGCGAGTTTGAGGGCTTCTGGCAGCTTGCGGTTGTGGTCGGCGTAGAACAATGCCAGCTCGCGGTTGTATACGACCTTGTTGAGGGCACTTAAGTGGGCGATGAATTCCACCAGCCTGTACTGTTTCTCAGCATCCGCCGCATCACCTTGCCGAGTGTAGAGATCGCCAAGCGCGGCTACGTAAAGAGGCAGCGGCACCACCGCGACGGCTTGCTTGTAGTAGTCAATGGCTTCCAGGAATCGGCCTTGCGCGGCCCGGATCTTCCCCATTTCCGAGAGCGCGCGATGGTAGGCGGGAAGGTAGTGCAATGAGGCCTGTGTGGCGGCTTCTGCTCCGCCAATATCTCCGGCGAGCAGCAACTCCTCCGCCAGGATGAACTGCGTCCACGCCGCGGTCTCCTTGCCTAAAGAGATGGACGCGAGGATGTCGTTGGCCTCCCCCAGGTCGGCAATACTCTTATGCGCGTCTCCAACCATGAACTCGTAGTGCGCCATGCGGGTTTTGAAGTCATAGCGCAACATGCTGTGGTTGTAGTCTTCCGGTCCGTAGACCGATAGCCTTTTATAGGCCGCGAATGCCTTGTCATATTCTCCCTGTTCGAGATTTGCGTCACCCACGGTCGCGTAGGCGGCTGCATCTCCGCCCGGGTCAAGCGCGACGGCGCGTTCCGCGTCCGCGGCGGCTTCACTGAACTCATGTTTGGCGAGATGGATGGTGGCTTTGAGAGACAGCAGCATCGACTTGTCGGGATGCGTGTTCTTCTCTTCAGCCTGCAGGGTTTGCTCGGCCAGGCTGTAGTACGCGGTATCGCCAGTCTCTCTTGCCTTGCGTATGTAGGAAAAAGTCAGGAAGTCATAGTTGCCAAAAAAGCCGGGATCTTCGGCAATCTTGCTCTGCCGCATCGCGATATCGTAATCGACAGCACTCTTTTTGGGCGTGATCGGTGCTTCCTGGGCTGTTTGCCCAAGACCAAGAGAAGAAGCGAGCGTCACGATCAGTGCAGCCAGTGATGCGAAGCGGGTGCGGTGTTGCCACGCTGAAATGAGAGCACTTTTCACTACGTAACTCCTTGCTGTTGCTTTTCTCAACCTTGCATGCGATTGATGAGCAAACCCGGCTGAGGGGCAGTACGTGCTTACCTTGATCGCAAGCGGCAGGTTTCTGTAGCAATGAAAAAAGGGAAGGGCTCGGGGGAGCCCTTCCCTTCTGGAGCGGCTACGGGAACTGGGGTGGGAAGCCAACTGTTCCGGTGTCGCTTGGGAGCGGATGCGGATCGGCCAGCCAGGGGAAGTTGGACCGGAAGGGGCGATCGTTGCCGGTCTGAGTGATGTCAGGGAGAGACAGGTCTGTACGGACGAAGTTTGTTCCGGACAACACAACCTGCACGCGATGGTCTTCACACAACGGCTCGTCGCCCACTGGATTGACAAGAAGCTGGGTGCACTGGAGGGTCTTGCGGGTTCCCTGAGGGCCGCTGCCGGGTAGCGGTGTGGGTAGCCCCGCAACTGAAGGCGGCAGGCGTACATCCGTGAATTCGCGGAAGATACGCAACACGATGTCCGTGACGACGTCATTGGGACGCCGGCCATTCTGCAAGCCATACTTCAGGTAATCGTAGCCTGGTACAAAACCACCATTGGTGTTGTTATGTCCGCCCTTGATCGCATCGAGCACGGGGTCAGAGTTACTGGTTGCAGCGGCGCCTGGCAGCACCGCGGTCGGGGCGGCGTTCAGGTTAAGCCGCAGGATATCCGGCCACAGGATTTTGCGCAGCAAGTCCTTATCGGTGTTGACGCTTGCTCCTACCTGCGGGGCCAGCAGTGGGGTTCCGAAGGGGGCCGTGGTGAAGGCGAGCGCAGTCAGCAGCGTTGCGCGGCCGGCGATGGTGTTGCCCGTTCCATCGTTGTCGGTGGTGGTAAGGGAATCCGGGCCCAGGGGACCGAAGTCTCTTACGTCATTGACGGGGTCAGAGGCATTGAAACGGTCTTTCAAGGCTCCGTCTGTGGCTACCGAAGCGCATACCGGGCAGCTTGCGCCGGTGGGCGGCTGTTGGAATACGAACACAGTATTGGTGAGCTGCTGGCCCATGCGCTCAAACTGGAAATAGGGAGAGGTTGAGCCACTAGTCGGGCTCTTTATGCTTACTGTGCCCCATGCGCCGATGTTGCCGTCGAGCCTGGTGCCGCGAAGCATGGTTGCAGGGACTTCGATCACGATCGCGCCCAGGTCGTAGCCGTCAAAGCCGCCCACGCCACTGCTCACTGCGCCAGTCACGGGGTTCACGTTGGGTGGATGACCTCTGGCGGGCCCAAGGATCGGGCTGGTCTCGGCGCGGAAGAGATCCTGATCGTGGGTGTGATTTCTGTCAGGAATGTTGTTGACGGTGTGAGGGTTGAGGCCGATGCGTGCCACTGCCTGAGAGACATCTGTCACGAACGGATCGTCACGGAAGCCTGCAAAGCATCGGACAGCGCCCTGGGTGTGGATGGCAGCCTGGGTCGCCTGCTCATCCTGGTTGGCTGGTGAGTTGGGTAACAGCTGATATACCTTGCCGCCGCAAATCGCACTGGAGCTGCTCAGCGCGGTGTTTTGCGTCCCCTGTTGATTGGGGTTGCCGTACCGGACGGTGTAGGTCTGATCTCTTTCATGACCGCTGAACAGAACCTGGAACACCTTGTGGGTTCGCGCGTCGCCCACGTTGTCAATCTTCATCTGATACAGCAGCAAGTCACTGGTGCCGAATTCATAGTCCTGCAATTCGTTGGGGTTCATGAAAGGGTTGACTGGCAGGACCAACACGACCTTGCTGGGGTCTGTGGGGCTGACGTATGCAAAAACATCGGTCAGGTCGCCCTGCTGAACGCCATTCGGGGCTGGGGAATCTCTGTGATCTGCGGCAATTCCGGGGGGCACTGCGAGGGCCGCCAGGAACAGCGGCGCCAGAATGCGGGTTGCGATTTTCGGAGCGGTCATATGGGTAATGACCTCCTTTGACCTTGTCATCTGATTTATGCCAGCTCACGAAGCGTCAAGCATGCACAGTATCGCCATCCTGTTCCGCTCACTCAAGTCGCGTCTACTGGCTCGGGGTACAGGTGAAGGGACAGGTAGGTCAGTTACCAGGCAGGCGGCCGACGGCCATTATTTGTTCGACGATTTACGAAGCTCTTCACAGTCGCTTACTATGTCGTTTTACGAAGCTACGTAACGATCGCTCGCCAATAATTGTGGGAGGCTGCCACAATTTCATCTGGCCTTGACGAGTGTAACTGGAGAAGTGATATTCTTCACAACAACAGATATCTTGCACGGGTCACAATGAGAACGACACTTGTCCGAGTTTTTGCCGGTCATCCTTTGGTAGAGGCCTGTTATTGCGAGCTGTTGGCGGCCTATTCGGATCTGAGAGTCGCATCCGCCTTTGAAGCACCAGTCGACGAGCCTGGCACGGTCGGGATCTTCGACCATGAGCCTGCTTCCCTGAACGCCGTGCTGGTTTTGAGTCATCGGAAGTTCCCAACCCTCCGTCCCATCCTGCTCTCGCCCAGTTGTGACGACCACGCAAAGTTGTGTTGGCTGCGCTCTGGCATGTGCGGCATCGTGCAGTATGACCAGCATAAGGAAGATCTCTACAGAGCGATTCTGCAGGTGGCGAATGGGCAACTGTGGTATCCAGCAGCCCTGCTCCGTCAACACTTCAGCCTGGGAGGAGCTTCTGCAGGGACGGAGCACGCGGGCGGTCTGACCTCCCGCGAAGAGGAAGTGATCTCCTTGATATTGCTCATGCGCTCCAACAAGGAGATCGCGAAGGAGCTCAGAATCAGCGAGCGGACCGCGAAGTTCCATGTGACAAACATCCTGCGCAAGACCGAAGTGAAATCCCGGCAAACACTACTGGGACTTCATTCTGCCTCACAGAACAGCCTTAGTATCCTCTGACGAACTCCATCCTTTGGAGTGCACCTCTCTCCGGCCAGCCATTTGTTACCCCCTTAGGCAATCTCACTGTTCGTCTTATGAATATATAAGGCTTAAAACTTCATGTGCTTAAACGAAGCGCTGGATGAAAATGTCTCCGATCGCAACGGAAATCTGCATGAGATTGCGGTGGGAGTCATTCTACGCACTGGGCGCGCGTGGCAGAGGGGGCCAAGGTCAGGGTGTGTCGACACGTGCGGGGGCCGGAAAGGGGCAGGCATCTTCAGGTATTTCAGATGGATCCGCGGGGCCCGGTGGGGCATCCGCAGGAGCCGCGTAGCACCAGCCGGGTCGAGAGTTGAATAGGATGAGGTCTTCCGCCTCGAGGTCGACTAGCCCAGTTTGGCATCTGCTGAAAGAGGAGTTTGGCAGCAGAACGGCCTAGTTCTTCGAGTGGCTGTTGTACAACGCTCATCGGGGGGGTCAACGTATCGGCGAGGTCGAAGTCATCAAAGCTGAGGATGGCGAATTCGCGTGGGATAGAGACGCCGAGAGCCTGAGTTGCCTCGCAAATGTACCGCGCACTCAGGTTATTGCCCGTGAACAGTCCGACTGGGAGGGAGTTCTTCACTAGATGACGCTTTAGCACAGCCACCGCATCCGCTCTATTTTCGATCACTTCTTCGATAGGCTCATGCTGTTTTTCCGCAAGAGCAGAGCGGTAGCCGCGAAGCCGCTCCCGCATGGTGTAGAGTTCCGGTTTGACCTGAATGCTGATGATCTTTTCATAGCCGTGGCCGAGCAGGTGTTCCGTCGCCATGCGAGCACCCGCAAAATTTTCGCAGAGCACGGATGGATAGCCAATCTGGCTGAGCGGCCGGTCGATGCCAACGATGGGAACACGGGAGGTGCGCAGGCTCTCTACCAAAACTGGATTCTTCAATGCGGAGCGGACCAGGATCAAGCCATCGAAGTTATGCAGGAGCAACTGCTGAAAACTGCTCAACACCATATCGTCGTCATCATGCGATGCCACCAGCACGAGGAGCGCTCCATGTTCCTTCACCACGCTCTCAACGGCCTCGGCGCATTTTGAGAAGAACATGTCAGAAACACTGGGAACGATCATCCCCACAATCCCCGAGGAGGCGCCTTTCATGCTTCGGGCAACGCGGTTCGGTTGGTATCCGAGCTTCTGGATCGCCGCCGAGATCCGCTTCATCTTCTCGCCGCTGACGTTCTTGCCACCACTCAGCGCTCTGGATACGGTTCCGTTGCCCACCTCGGCGAGTCGAGCCACGTCCGCGAGCTTGGGAACCTTCGGCGAGTTTTTGATCATCGGTTTTCACCTTGCAGTTCTACAGTGCCTAGCTCGTGGGGAGGCAGGTGCTTTTCGGCAAAGCTGTCTAACGGATGCAGATCAGTGTAGCCCGGGTGCTAATGTTTACTGTCGCGAATATCTGCACAGAATCCCTAAGTATCTGTCACCGTATTCAATCCTAGGAAGCAATAAATTGTTCGAGCCACAAAGCTAGGTTGAAGCTCTCACTGATTCGATTGGAAAACTCGGGCAGCATGACGTTCTTTGGCGGCGTGCTCTGCCGCCTCCAGCTGCTGAAAGCGCTGATTTGCTGCGTTCGCGCGCGGTTGGTCGCCGAGGGCACGGTAAGCCTGAGCAAAGAGTTGCTGCACCGAGGGCTCATCCGGGGCAGCCTGCTCGGCAATCCTCAGGTCCGGCAACGCCTCTGCCGCCTTTCCAGTCCGCAACAGCAAGCGGGCTCGCTCGGCGTGCGCTTGCGGCAGTTCCGGGCACAGATCAAGCGCGCGATTCAATTCCGCCATCCCCGCCTCCGGGGACTCTCCTAACTCGTCGAGGGAGTTGGCCAACTTCCAATGCGCAGTGCAGTTGCCTGGCTGCTTTGCCAGGAGCGCCGTTAGCTCCTGGCGTGCATGCAGCCAGTCACCCGTGCTCCAATACACGTTAGCCAGCCGATTCAGCGCGCCAACATCGCCGGGAGCAGCGGCTGTGGCTTGCTTATACGCATCGATAGCGCCTGCGGTGTTCTGCATACTCTCCATAATCTCCCCCGCAAGTTCGTGAGCCAGCGGTGTGTTTGCATCTATCTGCTGCACTTTGGAAAAGGCCTCCTGCGACAACTCCAGATGCAACTTGCCCAGGACGTACCATGCCTCCTGATCCTTCGGTTCGGTTGCCAGGATGGCGTTCAGCTGAACGACTGCATCTGCAGGCCGCTTCATACTGATCAGCACGCGCGCCAATGTGATGCGGGCGAAACGATCGTTGGGAAGCGCTCGCAATCCGATTTCGATCGGAGCCAGCGCATCCTCGGGCTTGCCGAGCTGAAACAAAGCCGCGCCCAACATTACATTCGCCGGCGCCATCTCTGGGGCGATCGCGAGACCTTTTTTAAGTGTCGTCACCGCTTCGGGGAAACGGCCGAGGTTATAGTACAGGCGGCCTAGATTGTTGTAAGCCTGGGCCACCGATGGATCGATGCGCAGCAGTTCTCGATAATCCGCAACCGCCCGATCGTCCTTGCCCGCTTCCTGATCGTCGTGCGCCTTCTGATAGAGCTGCTGCACTGCCGGCGATTGCGCCGCGCAAACATAGCCTGCCATCAGTGCGATGGCAAGCCCAAGCAGTGCATAAGGTCTGGTCATACAGTCCCTGAAGTATAGAGAGACCCTGAAAAAAAAAGAAAGGGCTGCCCGAGGGTAGCCCTTTGGAGTGCAGGGAGAGAATTAGAACGTGAAGCGTCCACTTAGCTGGCCCTGTCTCGCGCTGTTTTGCTGACCAGAGTTGACGAGACCGAAGTTGCTGGCATCGTCGATGTTGGTGTTAGGCCCATTGAAACGCGTGCGATTCAGCAGATTGAAGTAGTTCATCTCAAGGATGAAATTGACGCGCTCTCCGAAGGCGAACTTCTTCGAAACTTTAAGGTCTTCATCGTAGATACCAGGATTCCGCAGCTCAGGGTAGTTGCGTTGCGCATTGCCCAGAGTAAAGGTGCCCGTTGTGCTTTGGAAGGCACCTGTGGAGAAGACTTTCCGATTGCTTTGACCAGAGGCGAAGTTCAGATTCTTGTAATTGGTGGTACTGCGATGGACACTACGTACTTCATTCGGACGGTTGAAGCAGCCCGCGCATGCGAGCGGGTTGTCGTTCTCACTAATTCCGAACGGCTGGCCGGTCTGGTAACCCAGGATAAAGCCCAGTTGGATGCCGCCGACCAACTGTCCGGTGATGCCCTTGTTGTTCACGAAGGACTTTCCCGGCCCGATGGGTAGCTCGTAGGTGCCGCTGACCTTGGCGTTGTTCAGTTCATCCCCGCCGGACACCGTGTACTCCGCGCGCTGGTTGAACTTGTTTTCCGGCAGCGACGCGAAGGTGGCAAAGGCGCTATCGACATTGCCCAGGCTGCGGGACAGTGTGTAGGAGGTGAGGAAAGAGAGGCCGTTCGAGAAACGTTTTTCAAGGCTGAACTGCAGGCTCTTGTAACTTGCCTTGCCGCTCAGGTCGAAGTTGTTGTAGACGTTGGAGTATTGGGGAAACGGCGAGAGTGCATGCGCCACCGTGGCACTGCCACCGAGGTCATTGCTGTAGTTGGGATAAGGAGAACTAACGCCGGCAGCGGCGGCGGCGGGGCTGTTAATGTCCGCGCTCAGCGTGCTGCCCAGGCTGAGGATAGAGGGATTTGGTTGGCTGATGGGATTGAGCTGGCCGTCGAGATGCACAGCACGATTGCCGATGTAGGCCACCTGGAAGAAGGTGTTCCAAGGCAACTGCCGCTGCACATTGAAGTTCCACTGCTGCAGATAGGGAGCTCGACCACTCTTGGCCGGGTCGAAGGCACGAATGGTGGTGCCAATGCCGAGCGCCGGTCCGACCGGAACAACCCCCGGGGCGGGCAGCGGTCTGGCATCATACGACCCGTAGGATGGTGTGGTGCTGCCAGTGCTGTTGCTGTTGAAGGAGCCTTGCAGCAGGTTGCCGTAGCTGGTAGCGACCTTGCTGGTGCCGTACTCGTAGGCGCCTCCGTTCAGGTAGGCGAGATTGTAGCCTGCCTGGATCACGGTCTTGCTGTTGAGAGCGTAAGCGAAGCCGATGCGCGGACCGAAGTTCTTGTAATGGATGTCGGCCCGGTTCACCCCACCGGACGCGGAGCTGAAGCGTGTTGCAACTCCGGGTAGATTTCCTGCAAGAGGGTTGGCGGCGGACTGATCGAGGTAGACGACCTGATTTTTCTTCTCCACGAAGGGCAGCATGATGTCCCAGCGGAGACCCACATTGACTGTCAATTTCGGCGTGACCTTGATGTCGTCCTGGATATAGGGCGCGATCAGCAGGTTGCGCAGGCTTAACTCATTGGCGAAGATGCGGTCCGCTGCGTCGACCTGGCCGAGCAGGAAGCTGGCGAAGGAGCTGCCAGTCGAGCCGAGACTGGCCGGGTCGGCCGTGGTGTGCTGGCTGAAATTGAACTTGCCGCCGCATGCCTGGCACTCATTGTCGTCCTGGTAGCTTCGGCGAAGCTCACCACCGATGTTGAAGGTATTGCGTCCCTTGGTCCAGAGATAGTTGTTTACTAACGCAATGCCGAGTTTGCGGTTGATCGACTGCACCCATCCGGAATCCGTGCCAAAGTTGGTCGGCTTATTTTGACCGTCAAACTGGATGTTAGGGAAGATGTCGCTTCGACTATCCTGCGCCACACCCGCGAAGCTGACTCCGCGATGGACGTTGAACTGATTGTTGATCTCACCGATCCAGGACGCCCCCGCGGTCGCTACCAGCTTTGGCGTGATGGCGTTGACGTAGTTCAGCAGAAACACCGTGCCAAGGGCCGGGTTGTTTTTCGCGCTCTGCAGGATGTTACCGGTTTGTACGATCGGCGCATTGTCGAAGCCCGTCGAGGTAAACGAGTTGCGCCACTCCGCGTAATGCAGGGATTGCTTCGAGGTGAGGTTGTGATCGATGGAGAAACCCCAATTGTGTTGCACGTTGGGGAAGGCATTCGGCGCGAAGTTTTTGTTGGAGGTGAGGCCGGGCCGATCAGGATCGGGGATAGAGGACAGGACGCTGGCGGAGAGCGGGCTGATGCGGCTGGCGGGGATGATGTTTCCAGGGAATTGTTGGCCGGTGAGCGGATCGAAAATCGGAATCAGCGCGCCACTGCTGTCCACGAAGTCAGAGAAGTTTCCTGTCTTCTCGAGGGCGGTGGGGACGGTGCCAATGCCGGTATTGGTACTGTTCTGCTTGCTGTAGTCCAGCGAGAACAGAAAGAAGGTGCGGTCTTTGCCATTGTAGAGATGCGGGATGGTGGCCGGGCCGCCTATGGTGAAGCCGTAGTCGTTCTCACGGTCGATGGGGGTGGTGGTGTTGAAGTAACCCCGCGCGTCGAAGAACTCGTTGCGATTGATGTAGAACGCATCGCCATGGTAGGTGTTGGTGCCCGATGCTGTCTGGTAGGTCACGGCGCCCTGAGCGAGCCCGTACTGGGCGGAGAAGGTCGAGCGCTCCACGCGGAACTCATTGATGAGCTCGAACGGCGGATTGAAGTTGTTAGAGAAGCCCGCAGTCTCCGACTGTGGAGCGGGGATGCCGTTGTAGAGGATCTCCTGTTCGAAGTCGACGCCACCATTGATGCGGTGCGAGAAAGTATCGCCCTGGACGCCGGGGGCAAGAAACTGAAGGGTATCGATTTGCCGTCCGCGACCGCCGCCGATGGCGACGGGCAGTGCCGCAACCACTGCGTGCTCAATGGTGGTTCCAAGTTCGGGCTGGGTGGTATTGAGCGCGATCAGCGCAGCGGAGACGGACACTGTGGTCTCCGTGGCTCCCGCACTTAGCTGGATGTTGATGGTCGCCTGGGTGGTGACTTCAACGTTGACTTGATCCCTGACTGCTTTGCTGAAGCCGGGCGCGGTGACGGTGACGGTGTAGCGCCCCGGCTGAAGGCCGGTGGCCGTGTATTCTCCGGCCGAGCCCGACACGGCATTGACGGTCGTACTCGTGCTCACGTTTCGAATGGCGATAGCAGCTCCCGGCACGACGGCACCAGAATTGTCCGTGATGATGCCAGTAATGCCGCTGGATGCCTGCGCGAAGCAGGGAACAGTGTTGAGTGCGAGCAGAGCGATCGTTGCCAACGGCAACAAGCTGCCGGGGATGCGACTTAGAACCAGAACGCAGCCCCGAAGATAATGCAGTGTCTTCATACAGCCTCCTGAACACCCTGGCCATTTGTCCGCAGGGTGGAAACGATTCCAGTTAAGCCAAAACGCTATTCCCGGCGCCTTGTTATTGTCAACGGAAAAGATGATCCGGCAAGTCTGGTCCACGATGAAGTTGTGCTTCTAGTCCGGTGGCTCAATCGAGTGCATGTTGTTTGGGGTTTCTTTTTCGGAGTGCGTTCCGGCAGCGCGCTGGGCCTCGGCGAACTGCGCGGCGGCCTCCGAGTTCCTGCCCAGCCGCCGGTACACCCTTCCCAGGAAAAAGTGTGGCCGCTCGGCCTCAGGCGCCAGGGCGGCTGCGCGCAGCAGGGGTGCAACTGCTTCTGCGTTTCGCCCCAACGCTTCGTATGCCAGGCCGTACTCCTGCTGCGCCAATGCATTCTTTGGGTCAATGGATGTGGCTTCGTGAAGCATCGGCAGTGCCGCGTCTGCATGCCTCTGCGCAAGCAGAAGCATGCCGAGATCCAGGTACGGCTGCGGATCGCGTGTGCTGGCTGCTCTCTGCCAGGCGATGGCGGCCCGATACGCTGCTTCCGCTTCCGCAGGACGGTCGAGCTTTTCAAGCGCCAGCCCAAGGTTATACTCGGCGCGCACATCGTCGGGGCGGAGTTGAAGGCACTGCTTGAAAGAGGTGGCAGCGTCCGCAGCGTGGTCAAGGTTGTACTGTGTCCTGCCCAGCAGGTACCAGGCTGCTCCATTCTCAGGAGCCTGCCGTGTGGTCTGCAGCAGCCATCGCTCAGCATCCGCATAGTCTTTCAGCAGGATGTAATCCGATGCCACCACAATCAGTTCCTCAGCGGTCGGGTCTCGCAGGCGAGCTGCGGCTGTGTAGGCGGCAAGCGATTCCGTGGCTCTCTGCTGACGAAATAGGACGTACCCGAGCAGGAAGTGTGGCTCGGTTGCTTCTGGCTGGGAGGCGAGGAGCCGGAGTAACTGTCGCTCTGCCGCGCGCCAGTCGGACACGTCGATCGCGCGATGCGCGGCTGCGAGCGGCTCCTCGACGAGCACAGGCGAACTCTGCACCGCCGCCGTGGCCATGTGCGTCGCGCAAACGACAAGCGTCACGCTCATGGCCGCTACCGCGCCGTAGATTGAGTTCCGCAACCTCCCGGCGACGCGAACGATATTCCCTGAGAGTGGCCCCTCCCATCCCATCTAACGCCTTCGCGCCTGCTTTGCTTCGACGTGAGTCGGCTTGTAGTCAATGCGCACAGTCTGGATCTGGAATGGCGTGACTGGGACGGTAACGTGATTCTCCGTCACCTTGAGTGCGGCGCCCTCTGGCTTCTCCATCAAGTTCACGACCGATGCCCCGGTTGCGCCAGTTGGGACAGCAAGAGTGACGTCGCCCCCCTTGCCAGCCCACTCGTAAAAGCGGACGATCAGTGCGTCATTCGTCTCCGCCTTCTTTACCGCAGTGACCACTACATTCTTTGCATCAGTGCTGAGAAAGGACTGCTCCGGCTTTCTATCTCCCGCATGGGCCTGCACCTGCATGGCTTTTAGCCCGTAGTTGAAGTTATAGCCGTGAGCTACGGTCTGCGCTGCCTGCCAGGTGCCTGCGTGCGGATAGAGAGCGTAGCTGAAGCGATGCCGCTCACGATCTGCATCCGGGTCAGGCCACACCGGCGAGCGCAGCAGGGTCAGCCGCAGCAGATCGCCGACCGAGTCGTAGCCGTACTTGGAGTTGTTGATCAGGCTGAAGCCGTGCGAGCTATCGCCCAAGTCAGCCCAGCGCATCGCCGGAACCTCAAAGCGCGCCTTTTCGAAGCTGTTGTTGCGGGTAGTCGGCCGCTCGATGGCGCCGTAGGGAATCTCGTAGGTGGCCATCGGGCCGCTGGCAGCCAGCGGAAAAGCAGCCTTGAGCAATACGTGCGTCTCATGCCAGTCGATGTCGTTGGCTACCACGGCATGGTCCGCGCCTGCATACAGAATGATGTCCTGAGAGAACTTCGAGCTCTGCCAGGATCGAGTGACACGCAGAACAGAGCGCAGGGGTCCCTGCTCGATCAAGCGCACCGAGTCGACGCCATGCAGCAGAGTGGGCGCGACATCGAGAGTGCCCGGGTCCACGTTCCACGCGTCATAGTCCTTCGGAGTGTCCTTGAAGGCCTGCAGTTCATTGCCACAACCACCCTGCTTGATCGTCTCGAAGTTTGCTTTCTTATCGAACAACGAAGTGATGCAGCCGGTCTGCGCATCGACGGTGATGCGCAGCAGTGAGTTCTCAAGTGTGGTCCCGTTTGTCTTCACATCGGTTGGGAAATCATGCTTGCCCTGCGTCACGCGGTAGACGCGATAGCCCATCGAGGGCACGGCGTCAGGCTGCAGCAGAAGGCGATAGCGGTGCGTCTTTGCATCGCTCGACAGTACCTGCGAAGGAACGACGTGATTACTTCCGTCATAGACCGTCAGGCTTTCCTCCGAGCCGGCAGGCATCTGCACCGTCGCTTCGACGACACCGGAGCGCTCCCAGGCCAGCGGGTTGAAGACCAGCAACGGAACGCCCTTTTCGACGCGTGTATCCACGCCAGCGGCCAACTGGTTCAGCGAGTCTGCCGCAATCTCGTCCGTCGACCACCGAACCTGGTCGTAGTCCTTCTGAGCATCCTTGTAGATGACCCCGATACCCGAGCCAGCAGCCAGATCGTGGAACTGGTTGAACAGCACATGCTTCCAGGCATCTGTCAGGCGCGATGCCGGATAGGTTTGCCCGTCGAGCCACGCCAGTGAGGCATATTTCTCCGCGTTGAGCACCCACTCTTCGCTGTCCCGCATGTTGCGCTTGTGATCCGCTTGCGTCGTGAACACTCCGCGGTGGTATTCAAGATAGAGTTCGTCCTTCCAGGTGGGCACGCTGATCTGTCCGGCAGCCGGCTGGGGAAGCGTTGAATCTCCCTTCGCCAGGGAGGTGTAATTCCAGGTGGGCGAGTTGGTTGCGATCTCCGCTTCCACCTTGCTGAAAAATGGCTGCGCAGTGCCGAACTCTTCATGCGGCATCACCTTACCCGGCTCCATCCAGTGCAGACCTTCGTCAAGCATCGCGCGGGTCGGTCCGCCTCCATGATCGCCAACTCCATACAGATCCATGATCTCTGTCATCCCAGGCGATTGTCGGCGTGCCGTCGCCAGATCTTTGGAGAGGCGGGTGGGGTCCAGGTTGTCGTTGGCATAGTCGTGGGGGAAGTAGCTCAGCACCTTGCTGCCATCCGGAGACTCCCACCAGAAGAGCTTGAAGGGAAGCGGATTTGTGTCGTTCCACGTCATCTTCTGGGTGACAAAATAATCGATGCCCGACCGCTTGTAGATCTGTGGAAGCTGCCAGTTGTAGCCAAAGGAGTCGGGGTTCCAACCAATCCGCGTGGTCTTGCCGTAGAGCTTTTGAAAGGTAGCCTGCCCCACCAGAATCTGCCGTACCAGCGACTCGCCATCGGGCATATTGAGGTCCGGCTCCAGCCACATGCCGCCCACCAACTCCCATCGCCCTTCAGAGATCCGCTGCTTGATCTGTTCATTGAGGTCGGGATATTTGTCGGCCATCCACTGGCTGTACACAGCAGCAGACTGTGTATAGGTGTAGGTCGGATACTCGCTCATCAACTGCGCCGCAGTGCCGAACGTTCGCTTGACTGCGTCGACGGTCTCCGTCCACGGCCATAGCCACGCCGCATCGATGTGCGAGTTGCCGGTGAGGTGGAGGGTAGCCTGCTGTAGCGTGGGGCGGAGCGCCTCAAGCGTAGCCTGCGCTTTGCGCAGACTGGCGTCGAAGGCTGCCTGGTCGCCGCCATCGAGGGCTTTGAGATTGATCTCTTCGACTGCTGCAGTCAGTGACTTGTGATTCGCTTCTGCGTCAGGTGTAAGCGAGGGAAGTAATGAACCCGCGCTTACCAGCTCTTCGCGAAGGTCCTCTGGATTCGGTCGCGCCGGTGCGAAAGTAATCTTCATCTCGACGTGATCGAAGGTTTTGTCGTCCACGGTGGGCAACAGCTTCACCGCGACCAAGACTTTATCTCCCGGCTTGGCGCCGGAGAAGAGTTGGACCTGCTCGAGGTCGTCGCCCAGCGCCACTCGCCTGCCGTTGAAGTAAAGAATCTCCGGCATGGGTCCATTCGCATAGGCGCGAAAGCGAAAGCCCACGTCCGTCCCGGTCAGGTCATAGCCATGCAGGTCCTTCGGTATTTCGATGGTGCGCCGATACCATACCGCCCCTTTACCAGCCTTGGACTTGGCCTGCACAGTCTGCCAGGAGCTGTCATCGAGAGTGAGCGACTCGCCGTGCGCCACGTCGCCTTCGTGCAGGCGCCATGCGCCATCAGGAAGCGTTTGGAGTGAGTTCAGGCGGTCAAGCGTCGCTTGTTGTGCAGGCGAAAAGGCCATTTCCGCTTTACCCGCATGCTGAGACTCGAAAAGCTGTGCATTGGCTGGGGGGACCAGCGCTCCGGCTAGCAGGCATGAAGCGGCGAGAGGGAGCAGCTTGGATATAGGCAACGCGGTGACCTCTTCTTGGAATCGATTCCACGCCCGCTGCGTCGGCAGAGAAACAGAATCGTCAATGCGCGTTATCTTACGCCGAACAATCTTGGAAAGGGAAGAGGCATGGCCACCGAAGATTGCCCGATTCGCATCCTCGTAGGCAACCATGGCATTGGGCAAGTCGAAGACCACCAGCCGGATCTCTTCTCTATCTGGTAAGCCGGCGGCGCAGACCCGATTGCCGCAAATAGTTGTTGAGGTGTGGTGGAGGTGGCGGGAGTCGAACCCGCTTGCCTTGAGGATTCCAGATCCGCATGCAAAAGATCTCCTTGGGTCGCATCCTGGTCTGCCCGGCTTGATTTGTGCCAGTTGCGATCATGGAGACTGGACGCAAAGGAGCTGGATATGGCAAGGAGACGGCATACACCTGAGCAGGTGGTGAACCTGCTGCGACAGGTAAGAGCATTGGCCACTATGCTGCTTATCTTGTCGTCGAAGATTTTCTTGCAATCAGCCTGAGTGAGGGATACTTTGGAGGCCCCTGCGTAGGTTCTCTGCTCCCCTGCTACTCAGATCCCTCGACTCGTCGCCTGTTGAGCAGTCGCTCGCGGAGGTGTCGTCTCGCGTACATCGGTTCTCGCGGTGATGCTGAGCGCCGCCCTTATGAGAGACCACATAAGCCTCTGCTGGCCGCCCTGCAGCTGCAGGGATAATGCTCGATCGCCGCACTGTGAGGAGAATGAAGGATGACTCAGGAACTGGAACAACTGATGCAGCGACTTTCAATGGCGGAACAGGAAATCACGCGGGCGCACGCCGAGATCAAGGCGCTTCGTGAACAACGCACCCGACGCGAACAGGTTCGAGCGATTGCCAGCGGTGCCGTCGTCGTGGCCGCAGCGGTCACGGTCACCGCGTTTTGGTCACCGACAACGCTGGCGCAGGGGGCGGCACGTCCGTTGACTGTCAAAGCGCCATTCACGGTGGTCGACGCCGGAAACAAACCAATCCTGTCAGTGATTGCCGGCGGCCATCGCGGCGTCTACCTGAGCAGAAGCGACGGCCAGCCCATCGTCCAGTTCTGGGACGAATACGCCAACATTCGCGGTCCACTCGTTGTAACCGACAACGCCGAAAAGGCCATCATGGCCATCCAGGACTCGACCACGACGACGGTCAAGGACGCAACTGGCGGCGAAAAGCCGGTCACAACCAGCCGCGGTCTGCACCTGTTCAATGGCAAGGGAGATGCCATAGCAAGAGTGGCGGAGCGCGATGGCGACGGTTACGTCTCCGTGCGGCAAGGGGGCCAGGGCGCAGGTCTCGGAGGCGTGCAGGGTGTACTGACTGCCGACAAGAATGGTACTTACCTGGCGCTCGCCGGCCAGGGGAAAAAGATAAATGTCAAGCTCTCCAGCGCCGAAGGGGGTCTGGAATTCTTCAACGACTCCGGCGCGACTCGAGCGGAATTGAACCGGGCTCATTTGTGGCTCGGCAGCGAAGGCGGCGACGGGATCGTCGAGGCGGGCGCGCTGCCCGATGGGCGCGGTGTGGTGCGCGCCGGCCCTCGAATGGGCGGGCCACTTGGACCCGGCACACTGGCCCTTCCGTTCGCCATCATGGGGCACAAGTAATGTCCAGCGGGGCACGCGCACAGGTTCGGACCGCTTTGACGTTGACGCTAACGGCCGCATGCGCGCCGGGCGCTGCCTGCCCAGGTGCACCGGCCGCATCCGGAATTAATTCAGAGCATTCAGTGTTGCTATGTATAGGATCAGGTTCCGCGAAGTGCGGCTTTTCTTGACGGAAAAGCCACCCGAATAGTGAGGCACTTGTCTGTACCCAACAACGAAAATGCTCGAGTGAGTGAGGAGGCTCGGTGATGAAATTGCAACGCTATCTGTTGCTTGTGGCTCTCATCTCTGCTGCTGCTGTTCCAGCGCCGATATCGCAGGCACAGCAGCAGCCAAGCATGACCAATGCCGATCTGGTAAAGCTGGTACAGGCGGGTGTTCCAGAGTCGGCAATCATCGCCTCGATTCATTCGAGCGCTTCCAATTTCGATCTGTCGAGCGATGGAATCGTGGCGCTGCACAAGGCCGGCTTAACCCAAGGGGAGCTAGAAGCCGCGATCGCCGCAAGCTCTTCTGCCCACCCTCAAGGCACTGCGCCCGCAGCATCCGGCCTGCCTGCAGCGCCTCTTCTCACTGTCGCTCTCATCGCCAACGGATCTCCGCATGCAATCCCGCTGGAGAAGGTGCAGCTCGCCCAGACGAAAAGCAAGCCAACATCGATGTCCAGCCTCGCCGACAACACGATGCTGGGACAGGCGATGCAGACGGGCGTGAACACCACTGCCTGGGAGGCGGAAAGCCGCATGTCATCGCCGGTCGGCTATGCAGCAGCGGAGTCTACGGGAAGTCTGGTTTCCGGAATCATGTCGCGGCGCAAAAGCACCGTGACCTACGTGTGGGGGATCACAGGCGCATCTTCGAACAACGTTGCTTCCAGCAGCCTTCCGGTCTTCCTGGTGAACCTGGCAGATGTGCCCGGAGTCAACCCGGACGATTATGAACCGGCAATTCTGAAGTTGACGCCCTCGCAAAGCGCCACGCGACTGCTTGGCGCAACGCAGGGCAAGGAGGATGCGCGATCGAATCCTGCCGCGGACTGGCGGGTGTATTCCAACTTTCTCGAAGACCGGGTTGCTATCCAAAGGGAAAAAGTGGCGCGCGGGCAATACAGGATCATTCCGGCGGCGCCGCTGCTGCCTGGCGAATATGGCGTGGCGCTGCGGCCGGTCTCAAAGTCCAAACAATTCTCCGGAGCTGACATCATGCGCGGCCAGGGCGACGGATTGATCTTCAATGCAGCGTGGTCATTCCAGGTGCCCGCCGGTGCTAAAGCCGAGTGAGACGCAGAAGGCGCAAACATTCGCGAGCCAGCGGACAAGAAGTGATTGGGCCGGCCGACTTATCGTGTAACGACCGGCGAAAATGCGGCACTACTTCAAGGAGTGAATCATGGCCCAGTTCTGTACACGCTGCGGAAAGCCGTTACCCCCAGAGGTAGGTTTCTGTCCTTGGTGCGGAGGCGCAGTGTCGGGTCCAGTGACGCAACCACCCACTCAATTCACCGCGCCTGCAGCGCCCTCTCAACAGACAGTGCAGTTCACTCCTGCGACTGGTTCCGGGCCGCGCGAGCCAGTGGCCTCCTCGCCCTCTGACCCTAAGTGGACTACCGCCGCCGCTCCCGCCGCTTCTGAGACTTCGCAGCCGCCACAATCCTCGCAGTTTGCGCCCGTTGGCGTACCGGCGGCGCAGCAGCCAACAGGCGACGCATCCCCGAGTCAAAGATGGGCGAACGTCCCAGCGGTAGATGTGCCCGCATCGCAAGGAGCAGCCAGCGAATCCAGTCCCAACGCATCCAGTCACGGCCAGCAGGCATCCTTTGCGGCCACGCCTCCTGGGTCCACTCCCAACCAGCAATGGTGGCAGACTCCAACGAATACGTTTCCTCCCTCGGCGCCCATCAGTGCTGCTGGCCAGCCACCGCGGCAGCGCTCGGTGCTGCCAAAATTAATCGGCATCGCGCTGGTTATCATCCTGCTCGTTGGAGTAGCCGTTGTTGGCGGAGTGGTTTACGTGGGCTACAGGGTGCGACAAAAGGCCCGAGCAGTGATCCACACCTACTCTCGCCCGGCCAATGAGAAGAGCCGGAATCCGACAAAGGACGCCGCGCCAGATGCCAAGGAAGCCACTGAAGCCTTGCAGGGTTTTCTGCAGGCATTGAGTGGGCAGAGCGAGAGTGCCGACGGCAGCCCGATACTCTCGGCGAACGATGCGGTGACCCCGTGTGACGCATTCGCTTTTCCCGCGCAGGACAAGGCGCGCGTGCCCTTCAAGCCGGGCACCGTGTTCACCACTGCGTGGGGCGTCAAGTACGGCGATGTCGAATCAAGAAACTCCGTCGACTCCGTCGACGATTCGACAGTGACGACCACCACTGCCACCCAGGAATACAAGAATGACAACGGAGCGATGTCAAAGGCTCTGACAACCACAAATCAGAACTGCAACAGCGACTATCAGTCTAGCGGCGGCTACATGACAGTAACTTCATCGCAAATGCCCAGGCTGATGCATGAAGTAACGCGGTTCCGCATCTCGGACAAAGCCTACCAGCAGATCAAGTCCGGCGGTCAGACAGACTTGGAATATGTCGACATCCGGCACGTTGCCAACGGCGTAAAGCTGGACCGGGAACGCGGTGTGCTCACGCGAATGGAATCACAGGACGTGAACTACCCCATGATCGTGAACGACCAGCGCGTCAACCTGCCAGTGATCCATCTCGGCGGAACGACGAAGGAGGTCGGCAAGAATCTAATGCCGAGTAACGGGCAGCATGTGGAAAGCTCCGCAGAGATCTTCATCCTGGACGATCCAGCCAATCCCCTGGTACTGAACTGGGTTCTGAAGAATCCGCTGTACCACAACGGCAACTTCCGCGTGGAGATCGTCAAGATCAACTTCCCCGTAGCGAAGCCGGAAAACGTGCTGGAGAAGCAGTTGACGCAGGAAAAGCGCGCCGTGACCTATGGCATCTACTTCGATTTCAACAAGGAGACGCTGAAGCCGGAGTCCGAGCCTGTGCTGAAGGAGATCGCTCAGGCCATGACCGACAATCCGGACTGGAAGTTGACGGTAGAAGGCCACACGGACAACATCGGCGGCGATACCTATAATCTCGATCTCTCCAGGCGCCGCGCCGCAGCAGTAAAGCAGGCCCTGGCAAGTCGATACAACATCGCTCCGGACCGTCTGCTCACCGGTGGCTTTGGTGCATCCCACCCCATTGAGACGAACGAGACACTGGAAGGCCGGGCGCGCAACCGTCGTGTGGAGTTGGTGCGGGAATGAATGGAATCGCCTGGTCGAGCCGCTACGTTAGGGACGTCTCAAAAAAAGGAACATCCAGGGAGCCCACATCCAGGGAGCCCATTTGTCACTCGTTGAGAGGTGTTTGCTGTCGCCCGCTGCGATAGAGTGTCAGCGTGACAAAGCTCTCGTACGCGTATCGTACGCGACAACTCAAGAGGCCTATAACTCTATCAAAGCAAAAATGCTTAAGTGTGGTGGAGGCGGCGGGAGTCGAACCCGCGTCCGAAATTGTTGTCAGCCGAGAGTCTCCATGCGTAGTCGCGTTCCGATGGGTTCGCAATGTGCGCTCAGAACGGACAAGATACGCACGCCACTAGTCCGGTGATCTCGCCTCCACGATACGGACCGAATCGGGGAAGCCAGCCTGCTGTGTGACGTTCTGACCTCAGCCCGCAGACAAAGCCTCGGAGAACGGCTACTTATTTAATTAAGCAGCAAGTGCAAGATTGTTATTGGCAATCATTGTTGTTGTAAGCGATTACGGGTGCCTACACCCCGGCATGCCTCTTGTACCGCAATCAATCCCGTCGAAACCGTGACGCCCCCATTTTGATAATCGGCAGCCCTGCCGCCGCCGCATCCAGTATATCGCGGCAGGGAAGAGGCAGTTTGCCTCTTCGCCTAGACGGACACCCCGCAGGTAACCATCAGATGGACGGGTTGTTTAGATCGATCGTCTGATACTCGTGTGCCGCGATGCCCTGGCGTATCTGCGCGGGTGTTTTGCCTTGCCTGGTCATGCGAGCAGCGTAGATACCCTCTTGCGCGCAAGTGCTGCACTCCGCCCCATGGGTTCCCGCAAAGCAACTGTGCAAACTGGTGTGCCCCAGGGCGCGATCGCATCGACAGTTGCAGGGAAGCTGATAGAGCACGCGCGGGACCTGGCTGGCAATCGCGTAAACCCGCGCCTGCCACGGCAGACGCAGTCCTGCGGCCTGCAACTGCGCAGTTGTAAGGATCGGGGGCAGTACATGATGCGCCGCAGGGGGCTGCGCGTGGTAGGCCGGAACGTCATCTACAGGCACAGCCCACTGCGCAGAGGCGCCCAGTGTGAGCAGTGCGATGGGTAGAGCAAGGAGTGCAGAGCGCATATAGGAAGAGTGTACTAAGCTGGTGAGCAGGCGTTTTGAGGGCGCCAAAAAAAGGCGGCACGAACATTTGCATGCTCGTGCCGGGAGGCCAGTGACGCAACTTGTACTTAAAACTTCGGACGGGGGTGTTCATCCCGCGTCCTATAACCATAGACGCATCTTGCGCCCAAGGGTTGCGCCAGTTCGCACTTTTCTTAGAAAAGCGCAGAATTTCTTCGTCCGACTTGCCGCCCTTGGCTGCATCTGCTGAAACAACACGCTATTTGGCACGCACAGCTTTCGCCTTGTCAAGAGTTTGTTGCGATTCTCGAGGAATGGGGCGGATCGAGGCCGCTCACCTGGCGTGAAGCGCAATGGCCATTCCGTCGGCGGACTTCGCCAGGTCGAGATCCTTGGCCGTAATGCCTCCTGCGTCGTGCGTAGTCAGATTCACCCGCACCTTGCTGTAACGGATGTCGAGATCAGGATGGTGTTGGACCCGTTCCGCCTCCACCCCAATCGATTGCACAAATGAAAGTGCATCGGCGAAGCTGGGGAAGGAGAATGTGCGAGTGAGCTGGTTTTGTTCCACCTGCCAGCCGCGCAGGGTGGTCAGCGCCTGCTCCAGTTGTGTTCGATCCAGCGGGGCATTGGCAGGGTTGGCACTCATAGCGATCAGCTTACCTTCCTTTGACGAAGCTGCCTCCCTGCGGGGCAGCAATTGCTTGACTGCACTCAGCGAAAAAGGATTGAACTTCTGCGCCTCGCCCAGGATCTCATTGCGCAGGTCTTCCCACACCCGGTCCGACATCTGCAGGAAGTAATCGATGACCTGGGGGTCGAACTGGGTACCGTTGCACTTCTGGATCTCCTTGCGGGCACTCGCAAAGCTGCTGGCCTGCCGATAAGGACGGTCTGAGGTGATGGCGTCCAGCGCGTCCGCGACCGCAAAGATGCGGGCACCCAAGGGTATCTGCTCGCCGCGCAGGCTGCGTGGGTAGCCGGAGCCGTCGAAGTGCTCCTGGTGGCTGTAGACGATCTCCGCTGCGTCGCGCAGGTAGGGAATCTTGCGCAGCATGTGGTAGCCGCGGGCGCAATGCTCCCGCATGGTCGACTGCTCCTCTGCGGTCAGACGGCCGGGTTTCAGCAGGATGGCATCTGGAATCGCCATCTTTCCCACATCGTGCAGGAACGCGCCACGCGCAAAGGTTCGGATGTCCTGCGGAGGCAGGTGCATGGCGCGCGCCAGCGCGATGGTGTAAGCCGTGACCCGCCGCGAGTGGCCTTCGGTCTCAGTATCTTTCAGATCCAGCGCATCGCCCAGTGCCTCCAGGGTGATGTCATAGGAGCGCTCCAGGTCGGCGACCGCATTGTTCAGCATCTCTGTACGAGCCTCGACCAGATCCTCCAACTGCGAGCGGTAGATGTTGTTCTGCTCGACCAGGGCACGATATTCGAGCGCGCGCAGCACAGTACTCAGCAGCTGCTCCCGCTCAAAGGGCTTGAGCAGGTAGTCGTAGGCGCCATTGCGCAGCGCCGCAATGGCCACAGCGACATCATTGACGCCAGTGACCATCACGATGGGAATCTCTGCGTGGTTTAGCCGGACGTGTTCGAGCAGCCCGAGTCCGGTCATCCCGGTCATCACAATGTCAGAGAGGATGAGGCCAGGCCGGAAGCCCTTTTGCAGAAAATCGATGGCTTCTTCCGCCGAGCCGGCCAGGGTCGGCTCGTAGCCCGCGGGCCGCAGCATGGCTGAGACGATGGACCGCAGCGAAGCATCATCATCAACAATCAGGATCGGGGAGGCGGCCATGACCAGGTTGCCCTGCTTCCTTTCATGCAAATTGCTGCTCGTTGCTGTCCGATCATATCGGAAAGATTTGGTCGCACCGGCGACGTCCATAAATTTGACTCATGTGGTTATACCTCTTTTGATCCTGTCGTTTAGACGGATGTGTTGGGTTGCATTCACCTAAGCCTTGACGAAGGTATAGCGATGCCGCATGCTTACGGAGGAGTGACGCGCTCTCCCCTGGGCTGGTTACGCACGACGCCTCTCCCGTGTTCCGTACTGAGGGCATCCTGTTGAACTTTGAGCGAGAACTGTTTCCACGTGGATTGTGCCGGGTAGTCGAGCGCCAGCAGCAGGAGCGCTCGGTCGCCCATCGCCAGCGCGATGTCTACGAGACCCATAAGCACCGCACTTATGCCGTCGCCTTCTACATGACGGGCTGCGAGCTCGAGGCCGAAGTGGTAACGCAGGGGGCTTTCGTTCGCGCGTTCCAACAGGTGGAGGAGCCGGATGGCGCCTGTGTCGACTGCGCCATGGTCGAGGAGCTGCGCGAGCGCATGCCCCTGGATGAGCAGGCAACACCCGCGATCCCGGTGCCGGGCGAAACCCTGAGCGGGCGCAATGTGAAGCGCACGGACATGGAAGAGGCACTGCGCGAGCTGCCCTCGAACGAGCGTATGGTCTTCCTGTTGCGTGACGTCGAGGGCTACGACGCGGACCGCGTGGCTGCATTGCTCGAAGTATCGCGCCAGCAAGTGGAGCGCACGCTGTTCTCGGCGCGCATCCGCATGCGCAGCACCCTGGCAGCCACGGAGCGGCCTGCAGCAGCTGCCTAGCTCAAATTTCAGGCCTCAGCTCTTGCGCGAGCGCATCTTCTTCGCCCAGTCTTCCTTGATGGTCTGCCGTGCGCGTCCCAGCGCCAATGCGTCCGCGGGCACGTCCTCTGTGATCGTCGACCCTGCTGCTACGTAACTTCCATCGCCAATCGAGATCGGTGCGACCAGCGTGGCATCGCTGCCGATGAAGGCGTTCGCGCCGATGGTGGTGCGGTGCTTACCCTTGCCATCGTAGTTGCAGGTGATGGTGCCGGCGCCCACGTTGGTGCCGCTGCCGATCTCTGCATCGCCCAGGTAGCTGAGGTGGTTGGCTTTGGCTCCCGCGCCCAGCCGGGTCTTCTTGGTCTCGACGAAGTTGCCCACGTGCGCGCCCTCGCCGATCTCTGACTGCGGACGCAGATGCGCATAGGGACCGATCTGCGCGCCGCGTTCGACCTTCGATTCGACGATGATCGACCCCTGGCGTACCAGCACATCGTCGCCCAGTGTCGCGTTCTCAATCACCGAATAGGAGCGGATGCGGCAGCTGCTGCCAATGCTGGTGCGGCCCAGCAACTGCACGAAGGGCTCGAGGATCGTGTCTGCGCCCACTGTCACTGTGCTATCGATGACCGAGCTCTGTGGCTGGAATACCGTCACGCCAGCTGCCATCAACTCACGCGCCTTGCGCATGCGGATGGCAGCGTCCAGCTCCATCATCTCCGCGATGGTGTTAGCGCCCAGCACCTGCGGCACATCGGCTGTTTCGAGCGCGAGCACGCGCTCGCCATCCTTCACCAGCAGCCCGGCCATATCTGTCAGGTAGTACTCGCCATGCGCGTTCTCGGTGGAGAGCTCACCGATATGGCGGAAGAGCGGCGCAGTGCGGAAGGCATAGATGCCGGAGTTGATCTCTGGCGCGCTCGTTTGATCGGGCGTCAACGCCTTCTGCTCCACAATGCCTGTGACCTGGGGTTCGCCTGCCTTCTTGCGCAATACGCGGCCATAGCCGGTCGGATCTGCCGGACGCGCGGTCAGGATGGTCATGGCGGCGCGCTGCTCCAGATGAAAGTCGCGCAAGCGCAGGATGGTCTCGCTAGTGATGAGCGGCGCATCGCCGGAGAGCACGATCAGGTTCTCGTAGCCTTCGACCTCGGGCCGCGTGGTCTGGATGGCATGCCCGGTCCCTCGTTGCTCGGCCTGCACTACGAAGCGCACCCCGGTCGCCTCGAGCGCGGCGCGGACCTGCTCCGCCTCATGGCCGATCACGACGAAGATGTCCTTTGGCTCAACCACATGCGTAGCAGCCGCGATGACGTGTTCCACGATGGCGCGGCCGCCAATCTGGTGCAACACCTTGGGCCGGCGCGACTTCAGCCGGGTACCTTTGCCGGCGGCCATAATGACGATCGCTAGTTGCATAAAGGGTCCTCTCGATGGGGCAAGCTCGGGCCGCCCGTTGCGCAACAATAGAACGGTCAGTTACCGTCCGGAGCGCCCGGGCCTCCCTGTCCGCCCTGCATTCCCGGTGGGATCGGAATCGTGATGTCGATGCGATGGACTGGCCCCAGCTCGCTGACTGGCTTGCCTGTCTGCCCCGGTGTTCCGTCCGCGATCTGATGCTGGTTGCCCACTACCAGCACGGCCAGCTTCGAGCGATCCACGTACTTGCGGGCTACGCGCGCCAGATCGGCGGTGGTCACGGTCTCAATCGCTGCGCGGTACTTGTCAAGGTAGTCCGCCGGGTAGCCGAAGAATTCCAGAGTGGCTCGCTCGCTTAGTACCTTCGCCGGAGTGTCATAACGAAAGATGAAGGAGTTCAGCAGTGCGTCCTTGGCCTTTTGCAGCTCCTGATCGGTGAAGGGCTTCGTCTTCAACTGATCAATCTCGTCCAGCATCGCCTTGGTCGCATCGACCGTGCTGACACTCTTGGTGGCGGCCGTGGTGTAGAAGAGGCCGGGATGATCGTAGGACGCGCCATAGCCGCCGCTGACAGAGTAGGCTAGGCCCAGCCGCGTGCGCACGTTCTGAAACAGGCGTGAGCCGAAGCCGCCGCTGAATACCTGGTTCATCACGCTGAGCGCATAGAAGTCGGGGTTCGAGCGTTCGGTGCCCAGGCCGACGACCCAGATATTGCTCTGGTTCACATCGCTCTTGTCGACGGTGTAGACGCCCGGCGTGGGCCCGGCATATGTCTCCTTGCCGGCAGCGAAGGGCGTGCCTTTGGCCAGCCCACCAAAGGCTGCGCGCAGCTTCTGCTCCATCGCAGCGGCCTCGAAGTCGCCGTTGACGCCAATGATCATGCCGTTCGGGATGACTGCTTTCTGGTGGAACTGCGCAAGATCCGCCAGCGTGATGCCGAGCACCTGTGCCAGCTCTGGCGTGCGGCTGTACGGACTGTCGGGCCCATAGACCAGCCTGGCCGCCTCTCTCTTCGCGATCTCGCCGGCATCGTCATTGCGGCGCACGATTCCTGCAGCCAGTTGCTGTTTGGCCAGCTCAAGTTTCTGTGCGTCGAACTTGGGGTGCAGCAGCAGATCGTCGGCCAGCCCGAAGACGGTGTCAAAGTCGGTCTTGAGACAGGACCAGCTCACGCTGGTGGAGTCGATATCGCCGGCGGTCTCTACCTTCGCGGCCTTCGCCTCCAACAGATCATCCATCGCGTCACCGGACTTGGCCGCGGTGCCGCTGGTGCGCCAGACATCGCCATAGAGATCGATCAGGCCAGCCTTGGAAGCAGGCACGTTGCGGGCGCCACCACGCATCTCGATGAAGCCGTGGATGAAGGGCAGCTCATGATCCTCTTGCAGAAAGATCACCACGCCGTTTTCCAGCAGAATGCGCTTGGGCTGCTGCGGATGAAATGCCGGCAGTGCGGGGATGGGGATCTGCTTCCATGGCTGCGCCTGCTGTGTCTGCTGCGCGAGAGCAACGTCGCACAGGAGGACGACCACGGCGATGACGGCTGCCTTGGCCATGCCTGCGAGCAGGGAAGAGGGAGCAGGGATCCATGCGCGGCACAGAGAACATCTGTCATCCTGAGCGAAGCGAAGGACCTGCAGTTTGGTGGCGTCAGGCTTGGCAAAACGGGACCTCATCACCGGCCACCCGCCTTCGGTGAAGTCGCGGGCGCTGCTGGCTCTTCCTGACGGGGCGTTTCTGAGACAGTCTCGATCATGGCGTAGGTACGATTGCTCTCGGTGAAGACTTTGTTGGCCACGCGGCGGATATCGGACTTCGACACCTTGTCGATCTTGGTGAGCTGGCGGAAGAGCTCGCGCCAGTCGCCATAGCGCTGCTGGTAGCTGGCCAGGCTCTCGGCCAGCCCCTGGTTGTCGCCGAGCGAGCGCAACAGGTCGACGCGGGCGCGCGTTTTGAACATGGCCAGCTCGTCATCGGTGACATCGGCGCTCTTCAGTTTGTCGATTTCCTTGTGAATGGCGCTGCGCATCTGCTGCGGCGTGTGGCCGGGCAGCGGCACGGCGTAAAAGGCGAACAGGCCGGGATACTTGGTGCCCGGAAAGCCGCTGAAGCCCTCAGCCACGGCGGCGATGCGCTGATCGCGTACCAGCGAGCGATAGAGCCGGGAGACGCGGCCGTTGGAAAGAATATCGGTGATGGCGTCATATATTTTGTCGTCGGGGTCCAGGTAGTCGCTGCGGTGATAGCCCTCGACATAGAAGGGCTGCGTCGTCTCACGAATGACGACCGACTTCTCCGCGCTCTGCGGTGGCTCGACCGTGGTCATGGCCTCGGGCGGCGGGCCGGAGGGGATGGTGCCAAAATAGCGCTCCAGCACTGGCAGCGATTCGTTCGGCTTCAGGTCGCCGGCCACTGCGATCACGATATTCGAGGGCACATAGTAAGCCTTGTGGAAGGCTTCGGCCTCGGTCGCGCTGATTTGCGACAACTCCGACTCCCAGCCCACGCCGGGGCGGCCGTACGGATGGGCGACATACGCAGTTGCGAGAAACTGTTCCACCATGCGCCCAATGGGGCTCGAATCGGTGCGCATGCGCCGCTCCTCAAGCACCACATCGCGCTCCTTGTAAAACTCGCGCGGGACCGGATGGGCCAGGCGGCTGCTCTCCAGATAGGCCCATAGCGCGAATCGATTGGCTGGCATGCTCCAGAAGAACTCGGTCGAATCCAGGCCGGTCGAAGCGTTCAGTCCGGCCGCGCCGTTCTCTTCCGCGATCTCGGTGAATTGGTTGGGCACCACGTACTGCTGTGCGTCCTTTTTTGCCGCGTCCCATTCCTGCTTCAACTGTGTAAGTCTCGCCGCGTCCTGGCCTACGCGCTTGCGCAACTCGGCGTCATAGGCGCCGTAGGTTGCCTCCACCTTCGCCAGCGCAACTTTTTCGGCCGGCCAGTTGGTAGTGCCAATCTGCTCCGTGCCTTTGAAGGCCAGGTGCTCGAACATGTGCGCAATGCCCGACTGCCCGCTTGGATCGTTGGCGTCGCCGGCGTCCACCAGAGTGAAGTAGGAGAACACCGGTGCCTCTGGCCGCTCGATCACCAGGACGGTCAGGCCGTTGGGCAGCACCTTGGTGGTGACGCGCTTCTCAAACCGCGCCAACTCCTCCTGTGCCAGGTCGGAATGCGCCTGGTCCGTCGGTGCCGGTCCCGCGGTTGTCTGGTTCGGCACCCGCGCTGGCGCCTGGGCCGGTGCCAGAAAGGGAAAAACAAGCAAGGGAAGCGCGAGGAGCGGCAAAGCACTCCAGAGACGCAGCTGGAGCTGCGCGGGGGCGGGCGAATTCGGCAACGGGACCTCCGCACCCGCAGAAATGGCGGGTGGCGACTCGTTCGTGAGACTGTGTTGAAGCTATCGAGGCGGATGGTTGAAGTCAAACCGGTTACAGTCAAGGCAACCGGATCGACCCGCAACTTTCGTGGCAGATTGGCGTTGGTAGTTGACATCCCTGGCAACGTTTCTGCCAAACTCGGTTCCGGATGTAGACAATCACTGGGACGCCGCGTCAGAAACCCAGCACGGCAGGGCATGGCGTGCCCAGATATAGTCTCGCTACAGTCTCGTAGTCGAAGGATTTCAGGAATGGCCATCATTGCACTGCCACCGCGGATGACACGTCCGCTACTCTCCCTCGGACTGCTCCTCGCCTTTGGGCTTCCAGGCATCGCTGTGCGCAGCTTTGCCGCAGTCGCTACGCCGCAGATCATCGGGCCCATCCAGAACCAGCAGCGAGTCACGCTGCGCGGCAATGTGCGCCCCATGTCGGCGCGCGCGCACGATATGGGAGCAGTCACGCCCGATCTGCCCTCCGGCCGCGTCCAGTTGTTGCTGCGGCGCCCTCAGGAACAAGAGGTAGCGCTTGCCCAGTTCCTGGAAGATGTACAGCGGCCGGGTAGCGCGGCCTACCACAAGTGGATGACGCCGGGCGAGATTGGCAATCAATTCGGGCCATCCACCTCCGATGTGCAGGCAGTCGTCGGCTGGCTGCAAAGCCAGGGCTTCATCGTGGCCAGGGTGAACCAGGCTCGTACCGCAATCGAATTCAGTGGTACCGCCGGTCAAATCCAGCACACCTTCAGCACCCAGATGCATAGCTTCAGCGTGGATGGCGAGACCCACGTCAGCAACATTACGGACCCGCAGATACCCGCTGCCCTGGCTCCAGTCGTAGTGGGCATCTCGCCGCTAAACGATTTCCGCCTGAAGCCAATGCACACACCGCCCACCGTTCATGTGGCTGAGCCCGCGCCCACCACTGCGAATCCGCACGCGTTTTCGGTACGTCCGGCGAATGCCGCATTGCGCCCAGAGCTGACTAGACCCCCGAGTGGCGGCAATCCCGAACAGTACTTCATCACGCCGGGCGACCTGGCGACCATCTACAACACTCCGAACTCCACGTTTAACACCCGCTATGCGGCGTCGGCAAGCCTCGACGGCGGTGGCGTGAACGTCGGCATTGCCGGCGTCTCGAACGTTGACATGAGCAGCGTCTCGAGCTATCGCCAACTGTTCGGCATCGCCAGCGTCCTGCCAAGCGTGACCATCGACGGCAACGATCCCGGAGTGCAGGGGGACAATGCGGTAGAAGCGCTGCTGGACCTGGAGCAGGTAAGCGCGGTCGCGCCTGGGGCGAATATCACGCTCTACATCGCGCAGGACACCACCTTTCAGCAAGGGCTGTTCCTCGCGATTCAGCGGGCATTGGATGAGAACGCCGTCAGCATCCTGAATGTGAGCTTTGGCGGTTGCGAGGCCTACCAGACGCAGGCCGGCAACCAGCAGGTGCTGAACTTCTGGCAACAGGCCGCGGCGCAAGGCATCTCTGTGACGGTCTCCAGTGGAGACAGCAACTCAGCCGCTTGCGACAGCGCCAATGCAACCAGCGCCGCCCAGGGGCTGCAGGTGAATGCCCTGGCCTCGACTCCCTACAACATCGCAGTGGGTGGGACAGACTTCAACCAGACGACGGCTACAGCCTCGCAGTTCTGGAGCGCCACCAACAGCAGCATCTTCGAGTCGGCTCTGGGGCCCATCCCGGAGATTCCATGGAACAACTCGAGCAGCACTTTCGGTCCGCTGGCCGGCAATGTTGTCTTCCAGGACAGCCGGGGGAACACCCGTATCGACGGCGCCGGGGGCGGAGTAAGCGGCTGCCTGAATGCCACAGTCGACAACAATACTGGCAACGTCCTCAGTTGCAGCGGGGCGTATGCGCAGCCGTCCTTCCAGTCCGGCTTTGGCACCGGCAATGCGCGGCGACTGCCAGACGTCTCGCTGTTTTCGGCGAATGGCGGACACCAGGCGGCCTACCTACTCTGCGCCTCAGGACTCGGCGGAGACCGGCCGGGCGACATCGACTGCGTTCGCAATGGAACGAACGCGATCAGCTTCCAGGCCGTAGGCGGCACCTCGGCGTCCTCGCCAGTCTTTGCTGGAGTATTGGCCCTGGTGAGTCAGTCGCTGGGCAGCGGTGTCCGCCTGGGGCAGGCGGATTTCACCCTCTATCCACTCTCCCGCCAGCATGCCAATGCCTTCCATGACGTGACCACCGGCAACATATCGCCCGTGTGCGCAGCAGGCACACCGAACTGTGGCGCGAACGGCTTTTTGACCGGCTACGATGCCACCACCGGCTACGACCCGGCCACCGGCCTGGGCAGCCTGGACGTGACGCAGTTGGTGCAGAACTGGAACAGCGTCACCTTCCAACAGACCACAACCGCACTGCAGTTGAACGGCTCTACTGGCAACCTCAACATCACTCATGGCACGGCGGTGAATGTCTCCACTACGGTAACCGCCAGCGGCGGAACGCCTACCGGCAGCGTGGCACTGATCAACGGCGTAGGGACCGGCGGACCTGCGGTGGCAGCGGTGCAGGGAACTACAGCGTCGCCCTCCCTCTTCACTCTGAGCAATGGCTCGGCGACCGGGCCCTACGCCTATCTGCCCGGCGGCTCTTACGCAGTGACCGCAAACTACGAAGGCGATGGAGTGTTCGGCAGGAGCACGTCGAACCCGATCAACGTAAATGTCAGCCCCGAGGCAAGCACACTTGCGCTTTCGGTCATAGACTTCACCATCGCCAATAATGGGGCCGGCAGCAATGCCAGCGGTGGCAGCTTCCCCTACGGCAGCTACATCTCTGTGTCTGCGTTGCCAATCGCCGCGTCGAAGGCAAACCTCACGACTCCGCAGCCGCTCGCGACCGGTTCCATCACCTTTGCCGGCAACTCAACCTTGCTGAATCAAAGCGACATCATCAACAGCAATGGCTATGCGGAAATCGCTAACCAGCTCAACCTGGCATACCCGCCCGGCGCCTATTCGGTTTCCGCAAGCTACAGTGGTGACGCCAGCTTCACTTCCAGCACGGCGGCTCTGCTGGCATTCACTGTCACCAAGGCTGATACCTTCTCCACTCTGGCCGCGTTTCCCGCCTCGGGTACTGGTTCGCTGACGGTTGAGGTCGATCCGAACAACCAGCAGTACTTCGTCACCGGCGGAGCCAGCGTGCCCAGCGGTACCGTCACCGTCACCAACGCCAGCGGCGGCCCGGTCGGCACCGGTCCGCTGGCCCGCGTAACGCTCTCCGACGGATCGTCGGTCGCCCAAGCCACCATCGCGGTGGCACAGGGCGGTAGTCAACTGGGCATCAGTTACACCGGCGACGGCAACTACAACGCTCCAACCTCGATCATCTGCACTCTCGGCCAGTTTGCTCTGTGCGCACCGAGTGGCGGCCTAACGGTCTCAAGAGGCGCTTCGTCTACCGCTCCGGTCAGCATCACGCCGCAGTCCGGCTTCACCGGGACGGTAAATGTGAGCTGCACGGTCAGCCGCGGCAGTGGACAGTCGCCCACCTGCTCGCTGGCCCAGCCGAGCGTCTCGCTGAACGGGGGTCCGGTCGTCGATGTGCTCACCGTCACTGCCTCGAACAGTGCCGGGCTGCACATTCCCGCAGCACCACAGACGCGCCCATGGCGTGCGGTAGGTGGCGTTGCACTGGCCGGTCTGCTGCTGCTTGGCGTGCCACGCCGGCGGCGAGCATGGCAGCGCATGCTGAGCCTGCTGGTGGTAGTCCTGGCCCTCGGCTTCGCCGGTTGTGGAGGCGGTGGTAGCAAATCTGGCGGTACGCCCCCAGGCAGCTACGTTGTCACCATCACGGCAACTTCCGGCAGTGCGACAAGCACCAGCACGGTGAATGTAACGGTGCAGTAGGCGCGCTCGCAGCGGGCCGCGTGTCTTCGCCGGGCCAGCAGGCTCTCCAACTGGAGAGCTTGCTGGCTTCCTGCTGTGATTCTCCCGAGTGAATTCCAACCCTGGCGCTGCCGAGAGCCACTCCCTTTGTCATTCTTGAGCACGGGCGAAGCGCCAACCCTCCGACGCATGGAGCGAGCCGCAAAAATACAGGTCCTTAGCTACGCTCAGCATGACAGAGTCGGAAAGGCCATGGGCTCGGCGGTGGCTTTCGACAGTTGTCTGCCGGTCAGAGGCAAAGCAAAGGGCGGATGCATGAAAGCAACCCCCTTGCATTGGAAAGAGCGGTCTCTACTGCGGCTGGGTGTCCCCGGAGTTCTCGTCGAAGGTGCGGGGCTGGCCATTGGCAGTGCGTGAAGTGGTCACACTGACCGGCGACTGCAGCTTGAAGTTGATCAGGGTCTCTGCCGGGATCTTCACCTGCTGGCCGCGGGTGACCCCGTTGACTCCGGCCCCCACGCCGCCTCCGGTTGCCGCGCCGATGGCAGCGCCCTTGCCGCCGCCTGCGAGAGCGCCGATGATGGCTCCCAGCGCCGCGCCGCCCCCGGCCTTCTCCGCCGTATTCTTGCCGCGGCCTTTGCCCTGCTCGCTATAGGGTGAGGTGACGACGGAGAGCTGGCGATTGTTGAGCGCGATCTGGGTCAGTTCAATGGACAGCAGCGCGCTGCCGCTGAAGTGGGTGGCATCCTTCGCGTCCACAACCCGCCCGGTAACGGGCGTTCCCCTGGGGATGGCCAGCATGTTCTCCGTGATGATGTCAGAGGCCAGCGTGCCATGAATGACCTGCCCCTGCTGCGCGGTTGCGCTGTCCAGCCCTTCCGTCAGACGAACTGGCAGCGAAGTGCCGCTGGCGATGGAGACGGTCTTGGCCACGGGTGGTGGTGGTGCGGCGGGGACGGGCGGCACGGTACGCACCGGCTCAGACTGGATGGGCGGCTGGACGGGTGCAACAGCTCGATCGTTCGAAGCCCGCTCCGCCAGCCGCTGACGCTGGGGCGGGGGCGGTGTGTCCCTGCGGTGGCGGCGCTCCGGCGCTGATGCCGGTACTGGCGGGGGAGCGGTCTGCGCTGCCTGCTGGGGGGTTACGGTCAGGTTATTGATCACGGTGCGCACGCCATTCACTGAGCCGCTATCCACGCCCGCCAGCGCGCGCGCCGCATCGTTATTGACCGCACCGCTCAACGTAGCCATGCCGCCATTCACGCTTACCTGAATATTCTGTCCGGCCAGCGCAGACTCGCCTTGTATGCGTCCCTGGATATCCTTTGCGATGTCCTGGTCGTTGCGCGGGGAGCTAGCCGCCGCTGGCGACGCTACCGTGTCGGTTGCGCTCTGCGGACTGGTCTTGCAGCCAGAGGCCAGAAGCAGGGATCCGGCGAGCACGCCCGCCTGAATCGATCTGTATGTGATGCCGCGACTTACCATGCACTCTCCTCTTATGCCGCGCCTACGGGCTGCTGGGGGCGTTCCGTGGGCAGTTTGGTGATTGTCTTCTCTCTATTGTGAACGCGCCGGGCGCAGAAAGTCGCGATTTGCTGCACGGTTTCTTTCCAGGTACCCGACCCATCCGGTGTCTTCCGTCCGGGATCGAAGAAGCCGTTGCGCGGGCGGTCGCTCATTCATGAGACGATGAAAGCGCTTCTTTGGCAGCAGATGCGCCGTGCGGGGCATCTAGTTGTGTAGCGCAGCAGTGACCGCAGGCGGCGAACGCCGATGCGCAATTGAGAAATGACAGCTGCGCCGCTAACAAGTGCGGGCCGGCTGAAGGAGAGTGACATGTCCTCGAATGACAAGGGTGGATTTGGCTGGTTCTTGATGGGGCTTGGTGTAGGCACAGCGCTGGGCGTGCTGTACGCGCCGAAGTCCGGCAGCGAGACGCGCGACGAACTAACGACCACGGCACGCGAGAAGTCCGAGTTTGTCCGCCAGCGCTCCCGCCAGGCGGCCGACCAGGTCAGCGATATGGTGGATCGTGGTCGCGATCAGCTGAATGAGTACGTGGATCGCAGCAAGGAAGCCGTGGATCGCGGGCGCGCACAGTGGGATCAGTATGTCGATCGCGGCCGCCAGGTGGTGCACGAGCAGGCAGGTAAGGTTGGCTCTGCGGTCGAGGAAGGCAAGCGCGCCTACCGCAACACTTCCTCCGCTGACGCTGCAGACAAGATTTCCAGCGCAGTTGAAGCCGGCAACGAGGCATTTCGCAACACTTAGAGATGGAATCCTCGAAGCTGTGGGCTTGAAGGTGCAGATATTAGTTCTGCGGGGAGTGCCCGCACTTGCTGTCGCGGGTGACGCCAACACCATTCGCGGTAACTCCCCCAACTCTGAGCTATAAGGAAGCGACGCGTATGCACGACCCGATTGCAAATATCCTGCTGGCCCTCACCATCGTCATCGCCGTGGGTGTTCTCACCCTCATCGGCGTGCTGGTGGCCGTGGCCGTGGCGGCACTGAAGACTCGCAAGCGCGTGATGGCGTTACTGGACCGCGTGGAAGGCGCCGTGATGCCGCACATCGGCCCCGTGGCTACCCAGGTGCACTCTGTGGTCGATGATCTGACTCCGAAGGTGAAGCAGATCGCGACCAATGTCTCGGCCATTACAGAAACCCTGCGCAGCGAGGCCCAGCACATCTCTGTCTCCGTCGGTGATTTGGTGGAGCGGACGCATCAACAGGCCACTCGCGTGGACGGCATGGTGTCGAGCACGCTCACCGGTATTGGCCACGCCACGCATGCAGTGCAGGAGGGAATCGCCATTCCCATTCGGCACCTGGGCGGCGTGCTGGAAGGTATGCGTGCCGGATTGAACTCGCTACTGCGCAATGAACGGCACACCAGCAGCAGCTATCGCAACGGCGACTTCACCGAGCCCATCGCGCACGTGCGCAAGATCGATCCAGATCAGCTCTAGCTCAATTCAGTTCGGGTTGACGATCCATCCGCCGCCAACCACGACATCCTCGCAATAGAAGACAGCAGCCTGTCCCGGCGTGATGGCCCGCACCGGCTCGTCAAAGCGTGCTGTGACTTCATCGGGTGCGGTCTGCTCGATCGTTGCCGCAGCAGGCTCGTGGCGATGACGTACCTTCACCCGCACCCGCATCGGCTGCCTCAGATCCTGGACGGCAATCCAGTTCAAGCGGTTGGCGACCAGTGTGCGGCTGAGCAGTTCCTGCTCCCCGCCTACGGTCACGCGCCGGTTGGCTGGATCGATGGACAATACATAGACCGGCGTGGGCGAGGCCAGGCCCAGCCCCTTGCGCTGACCCACTGTGAACTCATGAATGCCGCCGTGCCGGCCGGAAACTGTGCCTTCGGCGGTGACAAGTTCGCCGCTTGAGTCCGGCATCGCCTCACCCTGCTCGTCGAGATAAGCCGTGATAAAGCGCTTGTAGTCGCCGCCGGGAATGAAGCAGATCTCCTGCGAGTCGGGCTTGGTGGCAATACCCAGGTCGTAGGCGCGCGCCTGCTCGCGGACTTCCGGCTTGGTGAAGCTGCCCAGCGGGAAGAGCGTATGCGCTAGCTGATCCTGGGTGAGCCCGAAGAGAAAGTAGGTCTGGTCCTTGGCGGCATCTGCGGGCCGCTTCAGCAGCCAGCGGCCGCTTGCCGGGTCGTATTCGTTGCGCGCGTAATGGCCGGTAGCAATCAGCTCTGCGCCAATCTGCCGCGCGGTCAGCAGCAGCTGGTCAAACTTCAGCGAGTTGTTGCACAGGCTGCAGGGAATGGGCGTGCGGCCGGCCAGGTATTCCGCTACAAAGGGCTTCACCACATCCCGCTCAAAGCGTTCCTGGTGATTGACCAGGTAGTAGGGAATGCCCAGCCGCTCCGCCACGCGGCGCGCGTCATAAACATCATCGACGGAGCAGCAGCGGCCCTGCACCTCCTCGGGCATGCCCTCGCGGCCAGCCAGGCGGCGCTGGTTCCACAACTGCATGGTGAGTCCGATGAGCGTGTGTCCCTGCGCCTGCAGCATGGCGGCGACGGTCGAGGAGTCCACGCCTCCGGACATCGCAATGGCGATGGTGCGCGGGTTCGCGAGCATGCGCGGGTCCTGCGCTCCCGGTTCCGGCAGATAAGCCACGGGGTCTGTCACGAATGTCCTGCCACGCCAGCCGCCGCGGTCTCGGTTGGGTGAGGTCCCTTCGTGCCGGTACCGGTGTAGACCGGCGAGAGCGCTCGCAGTCGCGCCACTGCATCCGGCACCAGGTCGATCGCGAAGTCGACATCCTCATCCGTGGCGTTCGAGTCCAGGCTGAAGCGCAGGCTGGCGCGTGCCCGCTCCGGCAGGATACCCATGGCGGTCAGCACATGTGAAGGCTCGGTAGCGCCGGACATGCAGGCGGAGCCGCCGGAGAGTGCGAGTCCCTTCAGATCCAGTGCGATCACCAGCGCCTCGCCCTCGAGATGGTCAAACCATAGATTGGTGGTATTCGGCACGCGGGGGGCCGCGCCGCCGTAGACGCCGGCTTCGTCCACCCGCGACAGGATGCTCTGCTCCAGCCGGTCGCGCAGGGCAGCCCAGCGCGCCGGTCCGCCGGAGGCAACAAAGGCCTGCGCCATCTCCGCCGCCATGCCCAGTCCCACGATGCCGGGCAGGTTCTCTGTCCCGGCACGGCGCTGGCGCTCCTGTGGTCCGCCGAACAGCAGCGGCTCCGGATGCGTACCGCGGCGGATATAGAGAGCGCCCGTGCCCTGCGGCCCATGCAGCTTATGGCCAGAGATGGTCAGCAGATCGCAATGCATGGCATGCACATCGATAGGAATCTTGCCCGCTGCCTGCACTGCGTCGGTGTGGAAGTACACATCCGCCTCTTCCGCAATGGCGCCGATAGCCTCGACTGGCTGCAGCGTGCCAATCTCATTGTTGGCCATCATGACGCTGATCAGCCGGGTTGTCGTGCGCAGGGCGCGACGCACGTCACCAGGATCCATTACGCCCGCGGCATCGACGGGAAGGAAGGTTACATGCACTCCGCGGTCGCGCAGCCGCTCCGCCATCAGCAGCACCGCGTGGTGCTCGATGGCGCTGGTGATCAGATGGTCCCCTGGCTTCAGCAGACCAGTGAGTGCAAGGTTGTCGCCCTCGGTCCCGCCACTGGTGAAGACCACCTCCGCGGCGCGGCAATGGAAGAGCTTCGCGACCTGCTCCCGCGCCCGCTCGACGCCAGCCCGGGCACGCTGGCCATGGAAGTGGATTGAAGAGGCGTTGCCGAACTGTTCCGTGAACCACGGACGCATGGCCGCGAACACCTCTGGCGCAAGAGGCGTGGTGGCATTCGCATCCATGTAGACGCGGCGCATGGCTACCTCTAGTTTACGCCGGTGGCTCTACAGCAGTTCGTGCAACTGCTGTTTGCATTGGCTTACTTGTATGTAAGACAATGTGCCAGAGGGAAATATGCGTACTGCAAGGAAGGCGCTTTACACACAGGAACCGGCAGGGGCGAAGCGTGCGATGGCAAACGGCACGTCAGTCGCTACCTCGACCATCAGCTCGAAAGGGCAGGTGGTGATCCCCGCGGCTTTGCGGCGGAAGTACCGGCTGGATCGGGGCGTCACAGTCGTCTTTCGCGAATCGGATGGACACCTGGTGCTGGAACCGGACCGCTTCGCGGCTTTCCTCGCCCTGCGCGGGACACTTGATTTTCCAATGGAAGAGTATCTGACGGAAGAGCGGCAGAAAGAACGCGAGCGTGAGGACCGTCAACGTTGAAGGAGTACGTGCTTGACGCAAACACTTTGATCCGCTTTCTCAAGGTCGGCAAAGGAGGGGGCGGTGAGCGTGTCGAAGTACTTTTCGAGGACGCGCAGAAAGGTCACGCCAGCCTGTTCATCTCCGTCGTCAACTTCGGAGAGGTGTTCTACGTTCTGTTGCGCTACATGGATGAGCCCTCCGCCAATCGACGGGTGGAGACGATGGAGCGCGCCGTCTCCATCGTTGCGGTAGACAGGCAGCGCGCATTGCACGCCGCCGCGCTCAAGCATAAATACAAGCTGGGCTACGCGGACAGCTATGCCGCCGCGCTTGCCCTTGAGCGCGGGGCGACGCTGGTCTCTGCCGATCCGGAGTTCGAGCGCTGCGGCAGGACGCTGAAGTGGCTGCGGCTGCCGCCCTACGCCCGTTGACAGACCTCCTATGCATCGCTCGTACCCGTGCGCTTCTGCTACGCTTCTCCCCGGTGCTATAAGGCACAGGAGGCTTTTATGAACGGTAAAACGATACGAGTTCTGAGTATGGCGGCGGCTTTGCTGGCAGGCGGAACCATGATGCACCCCAGCATGCTGGCGCAGGCGGACAGCACAGACAAGGCGAAGCCGGCGAGCGCGGCCAAGACCGAGTCGCCAAGCGAGGTATATGGCAAGCTGCTCAAGATGATATCGACCCAGGTCATCGGGGCGGCGGAGGCCATGCCGGCAGATAAGTATGAGTTCGCACCCACCACGGGTCAGTTCGAGGGCGTGAGCAACTTCAGCAGCCAGGTGCGGCACTTGGCCGAGGCCAACTACTACTTCTACAGCGGCTTCGGCATCGGTGCCATGCCGGACGAGGCGAAGTTCAAGAGCCTGAAGACCAAGGATGAGCTGGTCCAGGCGCTTAAGGATTCCTATGCTTACGCAGAGAAGGGGGTTGACAGCATGACCGCGCAGAACGCGTTCCAGACTGTGCCCTTTGGCAAGGAGACGATCACGCGTGCCGGCGCCGCCACCCTTGGCCTGTCGCACTCCATGGACCACTACGGCCAACTGGTGGAATACCTGCGCATGAACGGCATCGTGCCACCAGCCAGCCGCAAGAAGAGCTAGTTGGAGTAGTTCGCACCAGCGAAAAAGGCGCAGCCGCGGCTGCGCCTTCCTTGCATGACGACCAGGCTCAGCGCTGCTCGATCACGATGTACTCGGCCGGATATTCGGGTCCGATGTATTCCGCGCGCGGCCGGATTAGGCGATTGTCATCCAGCTGCTCGATGACGTGCGCAGCCCAGCCGGAGATGCGGCTGACAGCGAAGATGGGCGTGAACAGGTCGATGTCGATGCCCAGCGTGGTGTAGGTCGACGCAGAGTAGAAGTCCACGTTCGCGTTCAGCTTCTTCTCCGCCAGGATGTACTTCTCAATGGCGCGCGACATGTCGAACCACTTCGAATTGTGGGCAGAGCGGCCGAGCTCCTCGCTCATGCGGCGCAGGTGCGTCGCGCGCGGATCCTCCGTGTGATAGACGCGATGGCCGAAGCCAGAGATCTTCTTCTTCGCTGCCAGCATCGCCTTTACGTGCGCGACGGGATCCTCTCCTGCCTTGTCGATCTCAAACAGCATGCGCATCACGGCTTCATTGGCGCCCCCGTGCAGCGGCCCCTTCAGCGCGCCGATGGCGCCGGTGATGGCGGAGTGGATGTCAGAGAGAGTGGCGGCGATCACCCGCGCTGCGAAGGTCGAAGCATTCAGCTCGTGATCCGCATGCAGGATCAGCGCGATGTCCATGGTGCGCGTCGCGGTCTCGGAGGGCTTCTCGCCGTTTAGCATCCAGAGGAAGTTGCCGGCGTGCGATAGCGATGGATCGGCCTGCACCAGGGGCTTGCCCTTGCGAATGCGGTCGTAGAGCGCCACCAGCATGGCGATCTGCGAGGTCAGCCGGAAGCTCTTGCGCACGTTGGCATCGTGGGTATTGTCGCGCTCGTCAGCGTCGTAGCAGCTTAGCGCGGAGACGGCAGTGCGCAATACTTCCATGGGGGTGGCGCTCTTGGGGAAGGTGCGCAGCAGTTCTATGATCTTCGCGTCGAGCACGCGCGCTTTGGCCAGGTCCGTACGAAACGAGGTCAGCTCTGCTGCGTTGGGCAGCCGGCCGTTCCACAGCAGATACGTGGTCTCTTCGAAGTTCGATTGCTCGGCCAGCTTGTGAATGTCGATACCGCGATAGGCGAGGACGCCCGCTTCGCCATCAATCCAGCAGATGCCGGAGGTGGTGGCAACAATGCCCTCCAAGCCCTTTGAAGCCACAGCAGTCGACATCATTTTTCTCCTTCGCCTTTAGCCGTACGCCTGTAGATGAGATGCTCCGGATGGGAAAGGGTGCGCCTGGCAGCCCGGCAGCAGAACCAACCGTTATAGCGCAGGCGCAAAGTGGTTGTCACATGCCGCAGGGCTCCGCTTGCGATATGGTGCGAAAGCAGACATATCCATGGGAGGTGGCTCGCCCAGGATCAGCGCAGCCATGCAGGCGGCTGTGCCCGGCGCCAGCAAGATGCCATTGCGATAGTGCCCGGCTGCAATCCAGCGTCGATCGTCCCCCGCTGTGTCATCCGCCGTGGATTCCTCCCGACCCAACAGCGGCAGTCCGTCCTCTGTCGCTGGCCGCAATCCAGCCCAGCTTTCTATGACGGGAGCATTGGCAATGGGTGGCCACAAGGCTGCCGCGCGACGGCGCAACAGGTCAAGCGCTGCGGGATCGACAGTCTTTGAAAACCCAGCGTCTTCGACCGTCGCGCCGATTGCGATGCGGTCCTTGCTGCGGGGAATCAGATAGACATCCGGCGAGCGCACCACGCTGGTCAGCAGTGGTCCAGCGGGCGCGGCGACTACCATCATCTGGCCCTTGCGCGGCGTGATGGCGGCTGCCCGCCTCTGCGCATGCGACGCGAGAGCAGATACCGCGCTCGACCATGCTCCGCTGCAGTTAAGAAAGGCGTCCACCTCGAGCGAGGTGCGCGTAGTCGTGACCAGGATGCGTCTGCCGGAGTTGCTCACGCCTTCCACCGGATCGTGCTCGCGCACATTGACGCCGATGGCGCCCACTGCCCGGGGCAGCGCAGCACACAAGTCGCGGGGGTCCAGGCTCGCTTCTTCCAGCAACAGATACGATCCTGTTGCTGCGGCGAGCCCGGGCACGTACTGCTGCGCTTCTCGGAGTGTCAGCCGTATTCCCGCGGCAGAATGCTGCATGTGACCGGAGGGGATGACCTGAATGGTCTGGTGGGTGCGGAAAGGCACGTACAGCCCGGAGAGGCGAGTGATCTCAGCCAGAAATGATTCATACAAGCTGCTGCTGTAGCAGGAGAGAGGGTGCAGTGCCGCTGGGTTCTCGGGATCGTCGACCGCAAGCATGCCGCCTGCTGCCCAGGAGGCCTCCCGCATGGCCGCGCCCGCCTCAAAAACGGTGACCTCGATGCCGCGGCGGTGCAACTCCAGGGCGCAGGCAAGGCCCACCACACCGGCGCCGGCGATGGCAATGTGACGAATCTCCGCCATGTAGAGATTGTAGTTGCGCGGAAAGCGGATCCCTCCACTTCGCTTCGCTCCGGCCGAGATGACAGCAGGTGGGAGGACGCTACGGTCGGCGTGACGGAAGGTGAGTCGGAATGACGCTACGGTCGGCGTGACAAACTCACCAGGGTGGGCCGGCAATCTCGACTCGACCCACCAATTAGTTCCGGGGAGCGGCCAGCACCAGTTCCTTCGCACCGGCAAAGGAGACGGTGACGTTCATCGCCTTACGGCTGTCCCACTCCTCGCGGCTAAGCGGATAACTGAAGACCAGCAACCCATCAGCCGATTGATGGGAGGGAATCTGGGTGTTGCGGCGCAGCGGATCCATGCGCAGCGGGGCGAGCTGCGGATAGGCAAGGAAGACCTTGTCGAAGTCAGCACCGCTGGCGCCCAGGCTGCGGCGAGTTTCTCCGTTCGCCAGTGTCACAACGCCCCAGTCATCGTCGATGGTCATGGGGCCGGGGTTTTCGTTATGCAGTTGGACGTGAGCGAAGACCAGTATCTGGTTGTACGTTTCATCCTGCCCCGCCATACCCGGGGTGCCCGCGGTGCCCTGGATTTTTGCCTGGACGGGATAGATGGCCAGCCGCGCAATCTCCCCAGTGGCGGTAGGCGTCTTCCGCTCGAAGTGGATGTAGGCCCACAGCACGCCCGAGGTGATCATCAAGGCGAGCAAGACAAAGACAGCCAGCCGGCCCAGACTGGAGGGCGGATCGACCTGCGTCAGTTTTGGGCCGGAAGTGGCATTCAGATCAAAAGAGTCGCTCACGGATTCCTGCATTCTACCGTTAACCGGGAGCAGTCACTCCCAGAACTCCAGCGGTGTGCTTGAAGATACGATGAACGTTGGTGCTTCCGCGTCCAGGTCGGGGAATGGAGGCCGAAGAATGCCGATGGTAGCATCGTCTGCGGACGGCTCCCCCTCCGCCTGCAGAAAGAGACGCATGCCCCTTCGAAGAAGACCCCTGCGCCTGGCCTACTTCGTAAGCCACCCCATTCAATACCAGGCTCCACTGCTGCGGCGCATCGCCCAGGAGGTTGACCTTGACTTGGAGGTCTTCTTCTTCAGCAATCACAGTGTCCGCGGCTATGTGGATGAGGGCTTTGGGGTCAAGGTGGAGTGGGATGTCCCGCTACTGGAGGGGTATCGCTCGCAATTCCTGCCGCTCTGGCGCGAGGCAGGCCGCGAGCCGGGCTTTGCCCGCCCGCTGAACCATGGCATCTTCCGGGTGCTGGAACAGGGCGGCTTCGACGCGGTATGGAGTCATGGTTACAACACGGCGAACAGCCTGCGCGTCATCGCATCTGCCTCCATGCTGGGCATTCCTCTGCTGCTGCGGGCCGAATCCACATTGCACGACCGCCCCCGGAGTCAGGGAACGCTGGCTGCAAAACGGCTCTTCTTCCATTGGCTGCGCGCACACATTAGCGGTGTCCTGGCCATTGGTGAGGCCAATGCGCGCTACTGGCGCCACTATCTGGGCGAAGAGACGCCCATCTTCCGCATGCCGTATGCCGTCGACAATGAATTCTTTCAACGCCGCGCCGCGCAGGCTGCAGGGAGCCGCGAGTCACTGCGCAGCGAACTCGGTCTCTCGGCGGGACGGCCAATTCTGTTGTTTGCGTCGAAGCTGCAGGAGCGCAAGCGCTGTGCGGACCTGGTTGCCGCACATGCGCTGCTTCCCCATCCCCGGCCCTACCTCCTGATCGTGGGGGATGGCTGCCAGCGGCAGCAGCTGGAGGCCCAGGCATCAACGGGGGCTGGCGCGGCCGATGTGCGCTTCCTTGGTTTTCGCAACCAGACCGAACTGCCGCGCTTCTTCGATCTCTGCGACATCTTCGTCCTGCCGTCGCAGCATGAGCCGTGGGGGCTGGTGGTAAACGAGGCGATGAATGCGGCGCGGGCCGTGGTGGTCTCCGACGACGTCGGCTGCCAGCAGGATCTGGTATTAGAGGGCAAGACTGGCGCGGTCTTTCCCGTAGGCCAGGTGGACGCGCTGGGCGCCGCGCTTATGCGTGTGTTGCACACGCCAGAGACCGCAAGGCGGATGGGCGCTGTAGGCCGGGTGCGGATTGAGAGCTTCAGCTTCGAACAGGACGTTACCGGACTGCGCCAGGCACTGGCCGCCTGCGTCCCTGGCTTTGCGGCTGGGTGTGCCGGGGAAGAGAGAAGCGCAAAGGCAGTCGCGGAACGGAGCTCTTCGTGAGCCGCGCGGTGGCGAGCGGCGCCTCGGTGCTGATCCTGACGCGCAACGAGGAGCAGGATCTGCCGGGTGCACTGGCCTCGGTCCGCTGGTCCGACGATGTACACGTCTTCGATTCCTTCAGCACGGACGCTACCGTCTCCATCGCAGCCGGGCTGGGCGCGCGGGTCACGCAGCGCGTCTTCGACAACTATGCTACGCACCGCAACGCGGCGCTCGATCAGTTGTCCTTCCGCTACCCCTGGGTACTGCTGCTGGATGCCGACGAGCGCTGCACCCAGCAGCTGGGCGAGGAAGTGATGCGCATCGCGGCGCAGGATGATCCCGGCATGGCCGCCTACCGGCTCCGCCGTCGCGACTACTTCCGCGATACCTGGCTGCGCCACGCACAGATCTCGCCCTGGTACATCCGCCTGGTGCGGCCGGAGCGGGCCCGCTACACGCGCGAGATCAACGAAGTGCTGGAGATTGCCGGCAACCTGGGCCAGCTAAAGGCGCCGCTGGATCACTATCCCTTCTCCAAAGGCATCGGTCACTGGCTGCGCAAACACGACGTCTACTCCAGCATGGAGGCGCGGCTGATCGTCGAAGGGGGAGGGCTCAAGAGTCCTTCCTGGCGGCAGGCCCTGGCCGCGCGCGACTTCCATGAGCGCCGTCTGCACCAGAAGGCGCTTTTTTATCGCATGCCCGGCAGACAAGTCATGAAATGGCTCTACATGATGCTGGTGCGCGGCGCCTTCCTGGATGGAAGCGCGGGAATCACCTACGCCACTCTGCAAGCGATCTACGAATACATGATCGTCCTGAAGACGCGGGAACTGCGTGAGCGCAGCGGGCTTCAAGCAGGATTGGCAGAGGATTCCTGAAGCCGGGTGGGATGCCTCTTTCGTGGTGCATGATGGCTATTGGGAGTGCGCCCACGCTGAGGTAGTATCGGAAGCACTGGGTGGCCTGGATGCATGCTCCAGCCGCGCTTGCCTTTTACCTGCGCAGACCAGACCGGTGCAGCAGGGCTGACTGGACGCCGCAGGTGAGCAGCGGGCGCCCGGCGATGAGCCGGAAGCACGCCGGAGAGACGCCGTAGATGGTAGATGGCTCGCACCACACGACACCGCTGGGAGCAGAGACCGAAGGCCCGTTAGGGTCCGCCGGTGCTCATGAGGGATTGTCTCTGGCCGATATCGGCCGGGTCATCCTCAAGTGGAAGTGGATGATCCTGGCCTGCGTGGTCATCAGCCTGCTGCTTGGCTACGCCTATTCGAAGACGCGGGTCCCTTTGTACGAGGGCCTGGCCACCGTCGACCTGAACCCATCGCAGACCAACAGTGGTCTGAGTGATCTGATCTCACAGAGCCTGTCTCCCGATGATGTGCGGCTGCCGACCGAAATCGCGCGCATGCGCAGCAACATCGTCGTGTTCGCGACTATCAGAGAACTTGCCCTGGAACATCGGGGACCCTTTCCGCATGCCTTTGACCAAGTGCCGGAAAATGCCGGGATGGAGGCGTTTCCGCAGGAGGCGGCGCAAGGAATGATCTATACCGTGCGTGGCGGTCTGGCCATTACCCCGCAGAGCGGTACGGACATTGTTTCCATCAACTATCGCGACCCGCGGCCCGAGGTCGCCAGGGATGTGCCTAACAAGATCGTCGAGGTCTACCTGAAGCGTAACGTCGATGTGCACATTGAGGGCACAGGCCGGGTGACCCGCTGGCTGGCCGGCGAGATGACGGGTCTGAAAGCTCAGGCGAACGATGCCCAGGCGCGTCTGGCGCAGTATCAGAAAGAGAACAACCTTGTAGGCGCCGGCGAGAATGGCAGCCTGGAGTTGGAGCGCCTGCGTGTAAGCAATGGTCAGGTAGCAGCCGCGCAGGCAGAGCGCATCATACGCGAGGCCAAGCTGCGACTGGCCGAGTCTGACGATCCGGACCTGATAGCCACAGTGGCACCCAGCAGCACATTGATATCCCTGCGCGGCCAGTTGTTGTCACTGACCGCGCAGTTGAATCAGCTCACCACACGGTATGGTGCAAACTATCCGCGCGTGCGCGAGTTGCGCAATCAAATCGTCGTACTGCAGAAGCAGATCGATACAGAAGTGCCGAACGTGCAACAGCGTATCCGGGGAGAATATGACACCGCATCGCACGTCCTTGAGTTGATGCAGAACCAGCTCAAAGAGCAATTGCAAGGTGCCTACAAGCTGAACGACAGCGCGGCGCAGTACGCGTTATTGCGCCAGGACGCGGATTCCAGCCGCCAGTTGTACGACCAGTTGCAACTGAAGATGAAGGAGTCGAAGCTTGCTGCTGGTCTCAATACGGCCTCGGTCAACGTGATCGATGAAGCCTTGCTGCCGCTGGGGCCGGTCTCGCCTGATGTGCACTCGAACGTCTTGATCTCGGGCGCGCTCGGCTTGCTGGTCGGTATCCTCGGCGCCTTCCTCATCGATTCGCTCGATGACACTCTGCGCACCAGCGAAGATGTTGAGCTGTTTTCCGGCCTGCTATCGATTGGCGCTATACCGCATTTCCAGGCGGCTGCGCGCATGGGCCGCTCGGAGGATATGGGCGAGGAGCCGGGCGAGCGCCGCCGCCTTGTCTCCATCTCTTCTCCCGCGTCTCCCACTGCCGAGGCCTATCGCGCGCTGCGTTCCTCCATCCTGCTGAGCGCCATCGACAACCCGCTGCGCACGCTGGTGATCACAAGTGCGTTCATGTCCGAGGGCAAGTCCACACTCTCCGCGAACATCGCGGTGATGCTGGCACAACGCGGCGAGCGCGTGCTGATCGTCGATGCCGACCTGCGCCGCAGCACACTGCACCTTCTGTTTGGGTTGCGCCGCCCCGCCCAGGGGCTGACGAGTCTATTGAGCCGGCAGACAGATCAGTCTGTCATTTTGCATCCGCTGCCGCAGGTGCCCAGCCTGGCATATCTGCCAGCGGGCGTGGTGCCGCCGAACCCGGCGGAGCTGCTCGCCTCCCATCGCATGGCGGAGATGATGCGGCAATGGTCGGAGCAATACGATCGCGTCATCATCGATACCGCGCCCATTCTGGCTGTTTCGGATTCGCTCGCCCCTGCAGCAAGGGCCGACTCAGTACTGCTGGTGGTGCGTGCTGGCGTTACGCGCAAGAAGGCACTGATGCGCACACGAGAGATGCTCCGCCGCGTGAACGCGCATCTGCTGGGCGCCGTGGTCAATGACATCGATTTGCGTAAGGACAGCTACTACCACTATTCCGGCCCATACAGCTATGGCTATGGCTACGCCAGCGAAGCTGTACACGAAGAGGTGAAGTAGCGCATGCGTAACCCTCAAATCGAAATGCGGTGCACCATTGCGTCAGTATTGCTGGGCTGCGCAATCCTGCTCCCCTCCCTGATGCCGCGCTCCGCCTTGCACGCGCAGACGCTTGGCCAGCAGGTCTCGCCCCAACCCATCGGCGCCAACAACCAAGCTGCGCCCAATGCTGGCGGCGGCCAAAGTGTGAGCGGTGCAGCCAGCGCCTATGCCGGCGTCTTCAGTGGCGACCGCCAACAGCAGAACATCCCACTGAACCTGCCCGGCACCGGCCCGTTGAATACAGGACAGACCGGCCAATTCGGCACGGGCGTCGACATACCGCAGGCCAGTCCGATTGCCGAGGTGGCTGCCGGGGATCTGGTGGATGTGGTCGTCTTCGATACGCCGGATCTTTCCGGACGCTTTCGCGTGAACGCCAAGGGAGACATCCTGCTGCCGCTGAGCGGCACGCTGCATGTGGCCGGACTTACGGTAGAGCAGATCACCGATGCCGTGACCAAGCGCTACAAGGATGACGAGATACTGGTCAATCCGCAGGTCACAGTGTTTGTATCGGAGTTCACACACCGCTCGGTCACCATTACCGGTGAGGTGCGCCAGCCAGGCGTCTTTCAGATCATTGCGCCGCGCACGCTGGCGGACGTACTGGCCATGGCGGGCGGCCTGAATGAGTCGGCCTCGCGCACGGTAAGCATCGTGCACGCGGACGATTCAAAGAACATCATCCACGTCACGTTGAATGTGGGTGCGCAGACGGTGGAGTCGATCGAGCAAGGGAGAATCAAAATCCTGCCCGGCGATCAGATCTTCGTAGCCCGCTCCGGAATTGTGTACGTGGTGGGCGATCTGCAGCGGCCTGGAGGATACCAGGTAGAACACAACAACCGGCTGACGTTGCTGGAAGCAATCGCCCTGGCAGGCGGCCCCACTCGAACATCGAAGCTGGGTGGCGCCCGGCTGATTCGCCGTTCCGCCACCGGCCGTGAGGAGCTGACGGTAAACCTGCAAAAAGTACTCTATGGTGGCGGACCGGATATGCTGTTGACCGACGGCGATATCCTGTACGTACCCATTAGCCTGCGCAAGCAGTATCAGTTCCAGGCTTTGGACGCAGCCATCGGCGCAGCCACTTCCTACGCCATCTTCAAGATCAGCCAGCTATAACGCGTTGTCTCAGCGCGCGGGCTCGCCGCCTGCGCAGCAATCCCAGGTCTCTATTCATCCATGCGTGTACTACTCTTCGGCAGTAATGGACAGGTCGGTCAGGCAGTGCTGGGCCGGCATGCGTTTGGCGATGCACTGGTAGCAGTGACTCGACAGGACTGCGACCTGACCAACAGCGAAAGCGTCCGCGCGCTGGTGCGGCGGGTGCATCCGGAGATCATCCTCAACGCGGCTGCCTACACTGCTGTCGACAAGGCAGAAAGCGATCGCGACACCTGCTTCGCAGTGAATGCCCGGGCGCCTTTGGCCATGGCAACGGAGGCAGCGCTGGTGGGTGCCAGGTTGATTCACTACTCTACGGATTACGTATTCGACGGGAGCAAAACCACTCCATACCTCGAACAGGATGCGACAGGCCCGCGCAATGTTTACGGAGCCTCGAAGCTGGAGGGTGAGCAGGGAATTCAAGCTGCGGGCTGCGCCTATGCCGTGCTCAGAACCAGCTGGGTCTATAGCAACCAGGGCAACAACTTCCTGAAGACCATGCTGCGTCTTGGAGCGGAGCGGCCGGAGTTGCGCGTGGTTGCCGACCAACGGGGTGCGCCCACCTCTGCGGGCGCCATCGCGGAGGCCACACTCCGTCTACTCGCTGCGGACGCGCCGTGGGAAGACGGCGTGTTCCATATGACAGCGGGTGGCTCGACTACCTGGCACGGCTTTGCCCAAGCCATCTTCGACCGGGCGGGTGGCCCCCAGCCATCGCTGGTGCCCATTCCGTCCACCGATTACCCTACCCCCGCAGCGCGGCCCGCGAATTCCGTGCTGTCCAACGAGAAGTTCGCTCGCACCTTCGGCTTCCGGTTGCCGGAATGGGAGCAGCAGTTGGACGCAGTGCTGGCCGAGCGGAGTGAACCGAGCTGAGCGGAGAGAGATGCAGATACACGAGACGGAACTGAAGGAAGTAAAGCTGCTGGAGCCGCGTGTCTTTGCCGACAGTCGCGGATTCTTCCTGGAGAGCTATAACCAGCGAAGCTTTGCCGAGCTGGGCATTCGCGAGAATTTTGTCCAGGACAATCATTCGCGTTCGCAGCGCGGCGTGCTGCGCGGGCTGCACTACCAGCTCATCCAGCCACAGGGAAAACTGGTTCGCGCGGTGCGCGGAGAGATCTTTGACGTCGCGGTCGATTTAAGAAGAACGTCTTCAACCTTTGGTCAATGGACTGGTCGCCATCTGTCAGAGGACAATCGCCACATGCTTTGGGTGCCTGCAGGCTTCGGGCATGGTTTTCTAGTCCTCTCCGAGGTGGCGGAAGTGCTGTACAAAGCAACCGATTTTTACGCGCCGCAGGGAGAACGAAGCATCTTGTGGAACGACCCCGCGATCGGCATTGTGTGGCCGGAGGCGGGTGAACTTTCGCTCTCCGCCAAGGATGCCGCCGGCAAGCCACTGGCTGAGGCGGAGGTCTTCGCCTGAGGTATACTGAAGTTACCGCATGTGACGTAAATAGTTGTAAAGAATGAGCTTGAGGATGGCATGGGTAATTGTGTCCTGGTGACGGGCGGTGCCGGATTTATCGGTGCCAACTTCGTGATGGCTCGTCTTGCGGCAGGCGACCGGGTGGTCAACCTGGACAAGCTGACTTACGCCGGCAATCTGGCGAGTCTCGCCAGCGTGGAGCAGCACCCGGGCTACTGTTTTGTGCACGGCGGAATCGAAGATCGCGAACGGGTAGGCGCTCTTCTCGCAAGATACCGTCCGCAGGCCATCGTCCACTTTGCTGCAGAGAGTCATGTCGATCGATCGATTCACGGGCCAGAGGCATTCGTGATGACCAACATCGTCGGCACCTTTCATCTGCTGGAGGCTGTGCTCGCTCATTGGCGCACGCTCGAAGGTGCGGAGAAGGCCGCCTTCCGTTTTCTGCACGTCTCGACAGACGAGGTATATGGCTCGCTCGCGCCCGAGGATCCCGCTTTCCGCGAGACAACTTCCTACAGCCCGAACAGCCCTTACTCTGCCTCCAAGGCGGGCAGTGACCACCTGGTGCGCGCCTACCACCACACCTATGGCCTGCCCACGCTGACTACCAACTGCTCCAACAATTACGGCCCGCTGCAATTCCCCGAAAAGCTGATCCCGCTGATGGTGTTGAACGCGCTGAACGGGAAGCCGCTGCCGGTGTATGGGGACGGTATGAATGTGCGCGACTGGCTCTATGTAGTTGACCACTGCGCGGCCATAGCGACCGTGCTGGCCGGCGGCCGGGTGGGAGAGACGTACAACGTCGGCGGCCTGAATGAGCTGGCAAACATCACCGTGGTCGAAACCATCTGCGACATTCTGGACGAGCTTCGCCCTGGATCGAAGCGCAGGCGTGAGCTGATCACTTATGTGAAGGATCGTCCCGGGCACGATCGCCGATACGCCATCGATTGCCGCAAGCTCACCGCCGAGTTGGGATGGCAGCCTCGGGAGAGCTTCGCGAGCGGCATCCGCAAGACAGTGGCGTGGTACCTGAACAACCAGCCATGGGTTCAATCCGTCATCAGCGGCGCCTACCGCGAGTGGATCGACAAGAACTATGGCGGTCGCCAGAACGACGGAATGAAGGACTTGTTGACACCAGTCGTGCAAGGCAGCGCGCAGTGAAGGGCATCATCCTCGCGGGCGGCTCGGGTACCCGGCTCTATCCGGTCACGCTTGCTGTCTCAAAGCAGCTGGTGCCGGTGTATGACAAACCGATGATCTACTTCCCGCTGAGCACGCTGATGCTGGCCGGCATTCGCGAGATCCTGATTATCTCCACTCCGCACGATCTGCCGCGCTTTCGCGATCTGCTGGGCGATGGCACGAATTGGGGGCTGCAAATCTCTTACGCGGAGCAACCGCGGCCGGAGGGGCTGGCGCAGGCCTTCCTGATCGGCGAAGCCTTCGCGACGGGCGCACCATGCGCGCTGGTGCTCGGCGACAACATCTTCCACGGACATGATCTGGCGGAGATGGTGCAGGAGGCGGCAAAGATCCAGGAGGGCGCGGTGGTCTTCGCTTACCCAGTGCAAAACCCCGACGCTTATGGTGTGGTCGAGTTCAGCGCGGAGGGAAAGGCCATCAGCCTGGAAGAGAAGCCGGCGCAGCCCAAATCACGCTATGCAGTCACCGGCCTCTACTTCTACGATGCCAACGTCGTAGAGTACGCGAAGAGCTTGAAGCCCTCCTCGCGCGGCGAACTTGAGATCACGGACCTGAATCGCCTGTACTTGGAGAAGGGTACGCTGAAGGTAGTCTCCCTGGGCCGGGGCATGGCCTGGCTGGATACGGGCACGCACGACTCCATGCTGGACGCGTCGATGTTCATCGCCACACTGGAAAAGCGGCAGGGATTGAAGATCGCCTGCCCTGAAGAGATAGCGTATCGCATGGGCTACATCACTGCAGCGCAACTACATGCCCTGGCGGCGCCGCTGCTGAAGAGCGGTTATGGCAACTACCTGCTGCAGATTCTTGCCGAGGGAGGCCATCCGCTGCATGAAATTGACTAGCACTCTGTGGATGCATTGAAGGTTCCTATGCCTGAATTTCCCCCAACCACGGACTATCTGAACGACCCGCAGGAGAATCTCTACCGGCGGCCGGGTGTCGATCTTGCCAGTTACCGCAAGATCAGCAAACCGCTGGATCTGATTCGCCGCGCCCTCTGGGAGTGCGCGCAGCTTCCGTTTTATCCCCTGCGCCCGCGCGCTCTCAGTCCGCTACGAGTGGCGCTGCTGCGCATGTTCGGCGCCAGGATTGGTAAGCATGTGCTGATCTGCGGCGGGGTGCGGGTGCATGTGCCATGGAACCTGGAGCTGGGCGACTTCGTTGCCATCGGCGACAAAGTGGAGATCTACAACCTTGCGCCTGTCCGGGTGGCCGCGCATAGCGTGATCTCGCAGCACGCCTACCTGTGCTCCGCCAGCCATGACTACACCAGAACGGACTTTCCTTTGTATGCCGAGCCCATCACGGTGGGGGGCCAAGCCTGGATTGCAGCGGGCGCATTCGTTGCACCCGGCGTGACCATCGGTGAAGGCAGCGTGATTGGTGCGCGCGCGGTGGTATTGCAAGACGTACCGCCCTGGGTGGTGGCTGCCGGAAATCCCTGCAAGGTGATCAAGCCGAGAGAACTGCGCCGCAGTGGCGACTGATCGCATCGCATCGGGCTGCGCTTCGTCAGCCAATGAGGCGCTCCCGTGCTCCTCGAAATCTTTCGTGACGGCTGCATGAACGTTCTGTTGGTGGGCAACTATCTGCCGGACTACCAGGAGAGCATGCAGCTGTACGCTGGCATGCTGCGCGATGGGCTTCGTGCGCGGGGCCACACGGTCGAGCTGCTGCATCCACCAGTTCTTCTCGGCGGCCGAGCTTCCCATAATTCGCTGCTGGGCAAGTGGCTGGGCTATGCGGATAAGTTCCTCCTGTTTCGCCGGCGCCTTCGCCGCGCTGCAGTGAGGGCCGATGTAGTTCACCTTTGCGACCACTCGAATGCCATGTATGTGCCGATATTGGCGCGCTTCCCGCATGTGGTCACCTGTCACGACCTTCTGGCCATCCGCAGCGCGAGGGGGCACTTTCCCCAGAACCGGGTCGGCAGGACGGGGCAGGTCTTCCAGCGGCTGATCGCTCGCGGGCTCAAGCGTGCGCAGATCATTCTTTGCGTTTCCGCGAAGACACGCGACGATCTGCGGGAATACTTACATATTCCTGAGTCGCGCCTGCGAGTGGTGCCCAATGCTCTCAACTATCGCTACGCGCCGGTTCCTGCGGAGCAGCTGGAAACGTATCTAGCTCCTCTGGGGCTGGAGCCCGCCGAGCGCTATTTCCTTCATGTAGGCGGAAACCATTGGTACAAGAATCGCGGTGCGGCGATCGAGATCTTCGCGGCGTTGCGTCAGTTCTCTGAATATCGCGACACGCGACTGGTGATGGCAGGCGGGCCAATGACGGCCGAACTGCAGGCGGCGGTCCGCGCCCATTCGCTGGGTTCCGCGGTGGTGGAGGCGGGACGCCCGAGCCAGGAACAATTGGCTGCGCTCTACAGCGGCGCATTGGCCATGCTGTTTCCTTCGTTCGAAGAGGGCTTCGGCTGGCCCATAGTCGAGGCGCAGACCTGCGGCTGCCCGGTTGCGATCGTAGATCGTCCGCCCATGAACGAAATCGCTGGTGGCGCCGGGATTCTGATCGATCCGGGCCACCCTGAAGCCGCAGCCATGACGATTCGCGAGGCTCTGCTTAACGCAGGCGGGCTTCGCGATGCCGGCTTGCGTAACGCCACGCGATACAGCCTGCACGTCATGATCGAAAGCTGCGAGTCGCTGTATCGGGAGGCGATAGCCGGCGCGCCCGCAGCAACATTGCGCTGAATAACTTCCGTGCGGGCCAGACGCTGCCAGAGGTGCGGAACTGACGATGAGCCCGCGCTATACTTGCCCATCAGCGCCGAGGAAAACATAGGAATGGAGCACGCGTGACCGCAAAACCAGTGTCGATCGCAGTCGTAGGGTCAGGCTACGTGGGCTTGGTGACCGCCGTCTGCTTTGCAGAGATGGGCCACACCGTTGTTTGCGTCGATAACGATGAGCGCAAGGTGGCAATGCTACGGGATGGCGGCGTCCCCATCCATGAAGCCTTTCTGCCCCAACTGCTCGAACGCCATCGCAACAAGACGCTTCACTTCACCACAGACCTTCCCTCCGCGGCCCAGGCGGCGAAGGCCATCTTCATCGCGGTAGGTACGCCGCAGTCAGATTCCGGCAATGCCGATCTCTCCTACGTCGATGCAGTGGCGACGCAGATCGCGCGCTCCATCAGCAGCTACAAGGTCATCGTCGAAAAAAGCACAGTCCCGGTTTACACCAACGACTGGATCCGCCGCGTGGTGGAGCGCAATGGCATCTCAAGCGCGCTCTTCGATGTTGCCTCCAATCCGGAGTTTCTGCGGGAGGGTACGGCGATCGTCGACTTCCTGCATCCAGATCGCATCGTGGCTGGCGCCAATAGCGAACAGGCAGCGGTAGTGCTGCGCGATATCTACGCTCCCTTGACGTCGGGCGACTACTACCGCAGCGACAACGCCATCATCGGGCGGCGCACCATCTCTGACCCGCCTCCACTGCTGGAGACGTCTACCAAGGCAGCAGAGCTGATCAAGCATGCTTCGAACGCCTTTTTGGCGATGAAGATCTCCTTCATCAACGCGGTAGCGAATATCTGTGAGGCAGTGGACGCCAATGTCGATGAGGTGGCGCGAGGCATGGGGCTGGACAATCGTATCGGCAGCCAGTTTCTGCGCGCCGGTATTGGGTACGGGGGGTCCTGCTTCCCAAAGGATGTGGCGGCATTCCGCTATGTAGCGGAGCAGTTGAGCGTGGACTTTGGCCTGCTCGCTGAAGTTGAGAAGATCAACGGGCAACAGAAGCAGCGCTTCTTCAACAAGGTGCGCTCGGCCTTGTGGACGCTGCGCGGCAAGCGCGTTGCCGTGCTGGGCTTATCGTTCAAAGGCGGCACGGACGATGTACGTGAGTCACCAGCCTTCGACATCATCCGCATGCTGCTGGCGGAGGGCAGTATTGTGGTAGCGCACGATCCCGCGGCAGTGGAGCGTGCGAAGGCGGAGCTGGCCGTGAGTCCTGCGATGCAGTATGCAGAGGATCCGTACAGCGCGGCCCAGGATGCCGATGCGTTGCTGATCCTGAGCGATTGGCGCGAGTTTGGTGAATTGGATCTTGAAAGGCTGCGCAAGGCACTGCGCTATCCCATCGTGATTGACGGCCGCAACTTATATGACCCGCAAGAAATGCTGGAGCATGGCTTCACCTATCTCAGCGTTGGCCGCCCGGCACTCTATCCCGCACGCGAGACAGTAGGCGCAAGCCGTCTTCCGTGACGGTATCCTGATAGTCGAGCCGCATGGGGTCCGTCCAATCAACACGGTCCTGCCGTGCGGATAGAGATTGGGGAAAATTGAAGACACAGCGCATCCTGATCACGGGCGCGGCAGGCTTTCTGGGTTCGCATCTCACGGACCTGCTGCTGGGCCAGGGACATACCATCATCGGCGTGGACAACTTGTCCACAGGCACCATGAAAAACCTCGCGCATCTGAAGAGCGAGCAGCGCTTCTCCTTCGAGCAACTCGACATATGCAAGCCGTTCGACGTGGGCAAGGTGGATGCCATCTTCAACATGGCCTCGCCGGCCAGCCCGGCAGACTACGCGCGCCTGGGGCCGGAGACGCTGCAGGTGGGCGCCTACGGTACCTTCAATACGCTGGAGATTGCGCGCCGCTATCACGCGGAGTATCTACATGCGTCGACGTCAGAGTGCTACGGCGACCCGGAGGTGCATCCGCAGGTAGAGACCTACTGGGGCAACGTCAACCCGGTTGGACCACGTTCGGTGTATGACGAGGCTAAACGCTTCGCGGAAGCGACCGTCATGGCCTACCATCGCTACTACGGTGTGAGCACGCACCTGGCCCGCATCTTCAACACCTATGGTCCACGGTTGCAGCCCAATGATGGCCGCGTGATCTCGAACTTCCTGGTGCAGGCACTGCGTGGCGAAGACCTGACCATCTATGGCGATGGCTCACAGACGCGCTCGTTCTGCTACGTCAGCGACCTGATCGAGGGCATGGTGCGCCTGGCGCGCAGCGCGGAACACGAGCCGGTAAATCTGGGCAATCCCATCGAGTGGACGATTGCCGAATGTGCGCGCGAGGTGCTGGCAGTTACCGGTTCGGCCAGCCAGGTGCGCTCGCTGCCGCTACCCATCGACGATCCGGCGCGGCGGCGCCCTGACATCACACGTGCCCGCACCATGTTGGGCTGGGAGCCCACGGTGCAACTGCGCAAGGGTCTCAGCCTCTCTCTACCGTACTTTGCAGAGGCGTTGAAGCAGGGTGCAGACGTGCACCACCCTGCGACTGCTCTCTAGCTCGCCGCAGACATCACGCCTTTTTTCAGCAGCTCTGTTTTATATTGCGGCGTCGCGATGTGAAGGGGCAGTGATCGATCATCGGGTTGGGATGGTTGAGAGGGGATGGGAACTGCCGGGCATGGCTCTCCTCGTTTGGGATAGATCTTCGACCGCTGCCAAATCCTACTCGGCGATTTGACGCCATACCGGCCTGCAGGCTAGGTTAATAGCTGTGAAGCTCGTCCACACCCCGGCCGTCTGTTGCTGCAACTGTTGTTGCGCGTGCGGCTGCCTGGGTGCTTGTCGATGAGCCGATGATCTAGTAGCAATATCACCATCAGCGAATCCCAAGCCCCAACCGCAGCTATCTGCAGGTTAGGGCTTTTTCTTTTCCAGCCCACACAGCGCACGCAAAGGGACGGGCATGACAGCAGCAGTGCCGCAGAAAGAGACGAAGGCGCAGAGGGCCGAGCGTCTGAAGCGAGAGAAGAATCCGTGGGAGGCGTTCGATGAGATACGCCGCTTCGCCGTGGAGGGCCGTGCGAGTGTGCTGCCGGAATGGGCGGGGCTCTACTTCAAGTGGTGGGGCGTCTACACGCAGGGTGATGGCGCGGGTGCGCTCGGTGGTGTCGGCGGCGAGGGCAAGGCGAGCGAGTACTTCATGCTGCGCATCGCTATCTCGAATGGCCTGCTCACCTCCGCACAGCTTGCCACCATCGCGGCGATTGCCCGGGAGCATGGACGCAACCTCGCAGATATCACGGTTCGCCAGGCTATCCAGTTGCACTGGCTCACCATTGAACACTTGCCGGAGATTATCGAACGGCTGGATGCGGTGGGCCTGTCGCCGCTAGGCGCGTGCGGGGATGTAGTGCGCAATGTGACTGGCTGTCCTCTGGCCGGGCTTGCAGCGGATGAGCTGCTGGATGCCTCGCCGGTCGCACTCGACGTCGCACATGCGCTCGCGGGAAATCCGGAGTTCTATAATCTGCCGCGGAAGTTCAAGATCTCTGTCACTGGCTGCAGCTCTTGGTGCTCCTATCCAGAGATTAATGACATTGGCCTGACGCCGGCGCGACGTGGCGATGAGGTTGGCTTCTCCGTACGCGTGGGTGGGGGGCTCTCCGCAGATCCGCATCTTGCAGTGCGGCTGTATGCATTTGTGCTGCCCGCGCAGGCAGTTGCTGTGGTCAACGCCATCACGCAGATCTTCCGCGAGCAGCAGGGGCTGCGCCAGAGCCGCGATCGCGCACGCATGAAGCATCTGTTTCTGAAGGAAGGCTGGACGGCAGAGAGCTTTCTGGCCGCGCTGCAGGCGCGTCTGCCTTTTGCGCTGGCTCCCGCCGCTTCTGAAATCGTGCCTGCCGATGTGATGCGCGATCATGTCGGCATCCACCGCCAGCGGCAGGAGGGTCTCTACTACGTGGGAGCGGCGGTGCTGCGTGGCCGGCTGACCGGCGACCAGCTGGCGGCCGCTGCCGAACTGGCGCAGCGTTACGGCTCTGGTGAGTTGCGGACGACGGTGATGCAGAACCTGATCTTCGTGAACGTGCCGCAAGCCAACGTCAACGCGTTGGTGCATGAACTGAGTGTGATCGATCTGCGCGTCGAAGGCTCATCGTTCTGGCGCGGAGCCGTCGCCTGCACCGGCACGGAGTTCTGCAAGCTGGCCATCACCGAGACCAAGGGCTTCACGCGCTGGCTGGTGGATGAGATGGAGACGCGGCTGCCAGAGTTCGATCAGCAGTTGAAGCTGCACGTGACGGGTTGCCCCAATAGTTGCGGGCAGCACTGGATCGCTGATATCGGCATCGAGGGCAAGAAGATCAAGCACGAAGGCGCGCTGGTGGACGCGTACTACTTCTGCGTGGGCGGCGCCGCGGGTGGCAACGCGGCGATCGCTCGGCCGGTGGGATATCGATGCCCCGCGACGCTGGTGCCGGAAGCATTGGAGCGACTGCTGCGCGGGTATCTGGAAGAGCGTCGATCGGATGAAGATCTGCGCGGCTTCTTCGGCCGGCATAGCAATGACGATCTGCGTGCATTGCTCGCCGGCGCAGTAGCGATGCCGGTAGAGCGCGATCAGCCTGCGGGCCGCGTCCCGCATGGGGTGGGCGAATGAGCGCGCCACTGCTGCCCATCCCACTGCTGCCCATTTTCGTCAAGCTGGAGGGCCGGCGCTGCCTGGTGGTGGGCGCCGGCATCGTGGCCTCGCAGAAGATCCACAGCCTGGTTGAGTGCGGCGCAGCGATCACCGTCATAGCGCCGGAGGCGCGTGCGGATGTGCGCGAGCTGGCTGAGTCCGGGCGGATCGCGTGGCATGAGCGCGCCTATCAAGATGGCGACGTACACGGCCAGCAGCTGGTCATTGCTGCCAGCAATGATCCGCAGGTGAATCATCTGGTCTATGGGGATGCTGTTGCGGCGGGCATCCTCGCCAATGCGGTCGATGATCCGCCGTATTGCGACTTCTATTTCGGCTCTGTGGTACGTCGAGGGCCGCTGCAGATCGGGATCTCTACTGCTGGTGAGAGTCCGGCGCTGTCCCAGCGGCTGCGGGTGGAACTGGAAGCCGCGCTTGACCAGGAGACAGGCCCCTGGCTGGAGCGTCTGGGTGCGTTGCGCCGTGAGGTGCTGGCGGCGCACCCCGCGGGCGAGGCGCGCAACGCGCTGCTGCGCACGCTGGCAACGCGCGAGGTGTGCGACGCGGCGGCCTGCCCTTCGCGCAGAATCGCGCTGGGCACACCTGCTGTGACGGAACACGGGGCCGAAGGCGGGACAGCGAGTGGTTCCTGGTGGCTGACTTGAGAAACGAGAAAGTGATCGAGCGGAGAATAGGAACTGTCTACCTGGTCGGCGCAGGGCCGGGCGATCCTGAGCTGCTGACAATGAAGGCGGCCCGGCTGCTGCGCGCTGCAGACCTGGTGCTGCACGACGATCTGGTGCCACGCGCGGTGCTGGCTATGGCGGGGCCGCAGACGCTGGTGGTGAGTGTGGGCAAGCGGTGCGGCGTGAAGCACATTGCGCAGGCGGAGATTCACATGCTGATGATTGAGGCCGCACAGAGGGGGCTCGACGTTGTCCGGCTGAAGAGTGGCGACCCGCTGGTCTTCGGCCGCGCCGCGGAGGAGATGGATGCGTTGCGCAGCGCTGGAATTGCGTTTGAGGTCGTCCCCGGAATCACCGCAGCCTTCGCCGCTGCGGCGCAGATAGGCTGCTCGCTGACCGACCGCCGCAGTGCGTCCAGCATCGAGCTGCATACCGGTCATCACGCCGCAGAGAAAGCAGAGGACGACGCCAGGGTCCGCGATGAGAATGGCGAGGCGTCGGGAACGACGCGCGTCGTGTATATGCCCGGGCGCAGTTTTCGTGCGCTCGCGGCAGAGCGCCTTCGCGCAGGCGATCCGCCAGAGCTGCCCTGCTGCATCCTCAGTCGCGCTGCGCAGCCGGAGCAAACCATTGCGTGGAGTACGCTCGGTGAGCTCGCCGACGTAACCCCCGGCCCGGCGCCTGTACTGCTGATCACAGGATGGGCGCTGGCCGCCGCGGCATTGCGCCACCAGCAGAGTCTCTCCTTCAACGATGCCAGCGTGTTGAACGATCGCGTTGCCGCCCCCCGACAGATCGCGGAGGCTTCGGGCGCCATAGCCGAAATCTGACACTGCGAGCGAAGCAGAAATCCTGCGGCGTCTCTTTCCCAGTCGGGCGAGGGAATGTAGAGTGATCAGCATCCTGGAGGATGCCTGTGCTTTCGATCTTTTCTCAGGCGGCAGTGATCGTCGTCGCTCTGCTGATGTGCAAGGCTGCCATCGCGCAATCGTACCCGTTTCAGGATTCTGCGCTCCCGGTGGAGCCACGCGTGCATGATCTGGTTGGCCGGATGACGCTCGAGGAGAAGGCGTCGCAGATGCGCAATCGCGCAGCCGCTATTCCGCGGCTCGGCATTCCCCCCTATGACTGGTGGAATGAAGGACTGCATGGTATCGCGCGCTCTGGTTACGCGACGGTGTTTCCGCAGGCCATTGGACTGGCTGCGACGTGGGATCCCTCTCTGATCCAACGCGTGTCGTCTGTCATTGCCGAAGAGGCGCGCGCAAAGAATGCCGAGGCGTTACGACATGACACCCACTCAATCTACTTCGGGCTGACTGTCTGGTCGCCCAATATCAACATCTTTCGCGATCCACGCTGGGGGCGGGGGCAGGAGACCTACGGCGAAGATCCTTACCTGACATCTCGCATGGGCGTCGCCTTTGCCAGGGGACTGCAGGGCAGCGATCCAAAGTACTACGAGACGATTGCCACCCCGAAGCACTTCGCGGTGCACAGCGGCCCGGAGTCGGAGCGTCATCGCTTCGACGTCAAGCCAACGCCCTTCGACCTGGAAGACACCTACCTTCCCGCATTCCGGGCCACCATCACAGAGGCGAAGGCAGGCTCCATCATGTGTGCCTACAACGCCATCGAAGGCATTCCCGCATGCGCGAGCCCGTTGCTGCTGCAGCAGAAGCTGCGTGGCGCGTGGAAGTTCGATGGCTATGTGACATCCGACTGCGGCGCGATCGGTGACTTCTACAGCAAGGATGCGCAGGGTTTCAGTGGCACCGCGGGCCATCACTACAGCCCGGACGCGGCACACGCAAGTGCTGCTGCAGTGCTGGCGGGAACAGATACCAACTGTGGTGACGAATACGATGCGCTGCCACAGGCAGTGAAGCAGGGCCTGCTGCCGGAGAGCGCATTGGACACAGCAGTGAAGCGGCTGTTCACCGCGCGGGTGCGCCTGGGCCTGTTCGATCCACCGGCCTCTGTTGCGTACGCGCAGATCCCCTTCAGCCGCAATGACTCGGCAGAACACCGCGCATTGGCGCGCGAAGTAGCGCAAAAGGCCATGGTCCTGCTGAAGAACGAAGGCAACACGCTGCCGCTTCATGATATGAAGACGCTGGCCGTCGTGGGACCAAACGCTGCATCGCTGATCGCGCTCGAAGGCAACTACAACGGTCAGCCATCAGCGCCAGTGTTGCCGGTGGACGGCATCGCACAGGAATTCAGCAAGGCCAGGGTGCTCTACGCGCAGGGTTCGCCATACGCGGAAGGTGTAGCGCTGCCAGTGCCGCGTACGGCGCTCCACGTGACGGGCCAGTATTTTGCGAACTCGAAGCTCAGTGGTGTGCCGATCATGACGCGCGAAGAGAAGGAAGTTGATTTCGACTGGAACGCTGCCTCACCCGCTCCCAACTTACCGGCAGAGGACTTCAGCGTGCGGTGGAAGGGCACCCTCGCCGTACCAGCACCCGGTGACTATGCCTTTGAGGTTGGCTTCACCGATTGCTATCCCTGCCAGGACCGTGAGACCTATTCATTCAGCTTCGATGGCAAGCAGGTCTCGGCGCAAGATTCTGGGGAGCCGAAAGAGTCCCGCGCGCACAGCAATCCTGGCTTCATGCTGCACTTCGCCGACACTCGTCCGCATGCGATTGAGCTGGACTACACGCACCACGCGCTGCTGTTTGGCGCCGGCATGACGCTCAAGTGGAAGCCGCCTGCCGCAGCGCTGCGGGAAGAAGCATTGTCCGCCGCCCGCCAGGCGGATGCTGTGATCGCATTGGTCGGCCTCAGCTCTGAGCTCGAGGGCGAAGAGATGCCGATTCACGTGCCAGGCTTTGCCGGCGGCGATCGCACGGACATCGTGCTGCCTGCTGTCCAGCAGCAGCTGCTGGACGCGCTGGCAACAACTGGTAAGCCCGTTATCGTCGTGCTGATGAACGGCAGTGCGCTCGCCGTGAACTGGGCGCAGCAGCATGCAGCGGCCATTCTGGAGGCGTGGTATCCGGGTGAGGAGGGTGGGGCGGCCATCGCAGAGACACTGTCAGGCCGCAACAATCCAGCGGGACGGTTGCCGGTCACGTTCTATGCTTCGGTCGATCAGCTCCCACCCTTTGATGACTATGCAATGCAGAACCGCACCTATCGCTATTTTCGCGGACAGCCACTGTATGGCTTTGGCTACGGACTGAGCTATACGCACTTCGCCTATGAGGGACTACGCCTGAAGCAAAGTGAGGTGAATGCAGGCGATTCGGTAGAGGCGCTGGTGACCGTGCGCAATGTTGGGAAGTTCGCTGGCGATGAAGTGGCGGAGCTATATTTGGCCGCGCCAGGGGCGAAGGGCAATCCCGCCTTGAAAGGAATGGCGCGTGTGCGCCTGGCTGCGGGGGAGAAGCAGACCCTGTCCTTCCCGCTGACGGCGCGGGATCTAAGCACCGTGAGCGAACAAGGCAGACGCAGTGTCGAGCCGGGCGATTACTCCATCATGATCGGTGGAGCGCAGCCCGCTGCTGCTGCCCATGTGACCGGAACCCTGCATGTGACTGGCTCTGCGCCGCTGCCAGAGTAGTTGAGGATCAGCGTACGAGTACACCCGCGGACTCGACGATCAAGCCGCCGGCACGCGTGGTCACAGTGGGAAGCTCCGGAGTGCGGGTCAGCACTTCGATCACGCCGTCTTTGAGCAGTACCGTGTCCTCCACCTTGCCGCCGGCGACTGATGGGTTCCAGGCGAAGGCCTGCGCGTCCAGCACTCGTTCTGTACCGGCGGGCGTAGCAATCCATTCGCGCTCCGCATAGCCGGTGGCGCCGCCCTGATGGTGCCGCAGCTCCTCGCCCGGATGCCCATGCGCAGCATAAGCAGCAGCCGCTGTTGCAAACAGATTGGACGATGTGGCGCTAGCCCGCGTGGCCGCCAGCAGATGCGCATTGACCTCTGCGGCAATGGCGAAGGCGTCCTGCAGTTGCTGCGGCATTGCGCCGAAATGCACGAAGCGGGTGATGGAGACGCACAGTCCCCAACGACGTGCGCACAGGTTGAGCATGCCGTAGTGCTTGAGCGTCGTGGCCTGCGTGACGGCGTGTTTATAGCGGAGGATCCGCTCGTCAGCCGCCATCAACAGCACGGATGGCTCGATGCCGCGCTCCAGCAAAGCAGCCGCAATGCGCGCCGCCATGCTGCGCTCGGAAATCCCAGGTTCCAGAGACTGCAAGACCATCGTCGTTGCATGCGCCACAGTCTGCGCCAGCCAGCGATAGCGCTCAAGCTCGGACAATGTGAGTGCAGCACGCAGTAGTTTCAGCAGCCCAGCGCCTTCTGCAGAGGTGTCTGAAGCGATAGGCCCTGAGCCGGCAATCGATTCAATGTGCGCGGTAGGATCGCTTGTGTACCACGGTGCCGTCACAGCAGTGAAGGGAAGTCCAGCGAAGTCTTCTTCAGCGAGGCGTTGCGCCTCGTTATCTGACGCAAAGTAGAAGCAGCGTCCATCCCGCAGGACAACGACGGTCGCAATGCCAGTAGTAGCCGGGAGGAGCACACGGGTGTCCACGCGTCCGGCGGTCAACCATGCCAGGTTTTCCGTACGTTGTACCCGCACCGAAGCGAGGGCGCGGGCTGCCATGGCTGAAACCAGCGCCGCCCTCTTGTTTTCAAATTCCGCTGACAATAACGATTCAGGCTGGTGAAATTTGGCGGTCTCCGCCATGATCCGACTCCTACGCCGGTACAGTCTGCCCGGATGACTGACAGGATAGCTTTCAACGGTAGTTCAAATGCAAGGTCCGCCGGACGGGAAACGTTCCCAGCCGCCTCGCTCGAGGCGGCTAGAAAGTTGGCGGTCAGGCAGCGTTCGGGTGCAGGATGACCTTCGTCCATCCCTTATCCCGATCGTCGAAATGCTTGTATGCTTCCGGAGCCTTAGCAAGAGGAAGCTCATGCGAGATGATGACGGAGGGATTCGCCTTGCCGTGATGAATCAGATTGGCGAGACGGCGGTTGTAGGCCTTTACATTGCATTGGCCCGTCCCCATCTTTTGTCCTTTGAACCAGAACTTTCCAAAGTCAAAGGCTATTTGGCCTTTCTTCGCGAGCGCGTCTTCCGCCCCGGGATCCTTCGGGATGAAAACCCCAACAACACCGATGCAGCCGGTAGCCTTCACTGCATCTACCAGTGAATTCATTACCAGATTCGGCACCTCTTTGCCCTTGGCGTTGTGGCATTGGTAGCCAATGCATTCGGAGCCGCAATCCGCACCCAGGCCGTTGGTCAACTCACGAATCTGCTCCGCAACGTTACCCTTCATGGCGTCGATAGGCGTGGCGCCAATCTTCTTGGCAAGCGCCAGGCGATCTTCCTTCCCATCGACGACAAAGATCTGGCTGGCTCCCTGGATGCGCGCGGAGAGCGCTGCCATAAGGCCGACGGGACCGGCGCCGTAGATGATGATGGACTGGCCGGGCTCGAGGTTTGCCAAGCGGGTGGAATGCCAGCCGGTGGGGAAGATGTCCGACAGCATCACATAGTCCTTTTCTTTCGCGCTGGCATCCTTGGGCAGAACCAGTGCGTTGAAGTCGCCATACGGCACGCGCAGTAGCTGCGCCTGGCCGCCCGCATACGGACCCATGCCGGCAAAGCCATAGGCTGCCCCCGCCATGCCCGGCATAACGCTGGGATCGGCCAGAGTAAGGCAGTAGCCGGTCAGGCCACGCTCGCAGTTCGCGCAAAATCCGCAGCCGATATTGAAGGGTAGAACGACCTTGTCGCCCACCTTGACGCGATCGACTGCCTTGCCGACCTCGATCACCTCGCCCATGTTTTCATGTCCCAGGATCTTGCCCTTCTCCACGTCAGTACGGCCTTCATACATGTGAAGATCGGAGCCGCAAATATTGGTGGTTGTGAGCTTCACAAGGACGTCTGTGTGCTTCTCGATCTTTGCATCAGGGACGTTATCGACCGATACTTTCTTCGGGCCGTGGTAAACAAGCGCTTTCATGGTGTGTCCTTTCGGCTGTTCTGAATTTGCAAAAGCAGGCGGGAGTTGGTGCTGGGAACTCGACTACTTGACTCGATGACTTTGATTGGGATGCAGCTTGTGTATGTCGGCACTTTCTGAACCCTCTCTGCGCAGTTCAGAGACGCTATGCATTTGCGTGGACAAATGTCCGATAGCGGACACAGTCATAAACGAATGCCGGCACCGATACCGCCGCGCCTATCCCGGCCTCGGAATCCGCTGCGACGTTCAGCCCGTCGTCCACTGACCGCACCATGAGTCGGCCGCCTCGGACCTCCACCTGCGTAACCGGAATTCAGATTTGCATCGGCGAGTCACGATGCGCATCCTAACTAGTGCGTAAAAACTCGAAGGAGATATCGGTGAGTAGAGAGCAAAATATCAGGGCGCAGGAAAGCTTCGGAGATGCGGTCAATGGCGGGAAACTTGATGCGATCAAAACTGTTGTCGCCGCCAAGTTCGTTGATCATGATCCGGCCCCCGACCAGGCACCCGGCCCTGAAGAATTGATCAACTTTTTCACTGAGCTTCGCAGGGCGTTCCCCGACCTCAACATCTGTGTTGAGTATCTGGTCGCGGACGATCACAACGTCTGCTTCGCTTATACGATCACCGGAACGCATAACGGCCCGTTCCATGGTGCTCAGGCAACCGGCAAGAAGATCAAGGCGCGCGGAATGCAGATTGGGCGCTTTGAGGGCGGAAAAATGGTCGAGCGCTGGGGCAGTTCAGACCAGCTTGGCATCCTTCAGCAAATAGGCAAACTGCCGTCTTAGTCCGGACCCTCAAACCTGTCACCTCACAACAGCTCAGTTTGATCTAATCGCCACTGCCTTCCATTGATCCTTACGAGCCTTAACAATTGAGGAATGTCTTGATGGCGCGTATAGCGATGTTGGTGGCTCTTGCGTGGATCTCGGCCATCTCGGCCTTTGCGGGAACGAATTCTTGCGTGGAGTTGCGAGGCCGAACCGTCAGTGAGTTGGACTTTTCGTTGCCGACCCACGCAGCGACAATCACTTCTGCGAGAACTATCAAGGGGGCCGGCGGGGGCTTTTGTAAGGTTCGCGGCGAAGTGCATTCGGTAGATTCCCAGGCTGATCCGATTCGATTTGAAGTCAATCTACCGGATATTTGGAACCACAAGGCCGTGCAGTTTGGTGGTGGCGCTTTCAATGGATACCTGCGCGAGTCTGACGGTCTGCGTGCGACCGTCGTGGGAGATAAGCGCCAACTTACTCCTCTGCAGCGTGGGTATGTGACGTTTGGTGGCGATTCTGGCCACCATCATCGGTATCTCTTTCTCCCCGACGCATTGAATGCTGTCAGCGCAAAATTCGCACTGAACGACGAAGAACGTAAGAATTTTGCTTCGGACGGACTGAAGAAGACGCACGACGTAGCCGTGGCGATCATGAAAATGCGCTACGGCGGCGCTCCCGCGCGCATGTACTTCATTGGCGGCTCCACTGGTGGCCGCGAGGCCATGAAGGTCGTCGATCGCTGGCCTGTGGATTATGACGGCGTTATGGCGGCCTATGCGGCGTGGAACCAGATCGAAAGCGATCTGCAATTTGTAAGGGTTTCCCAGGCGCTATACGCGAAAGGTCCCAACGGACAGTCTGGCTGGCTATCCCGGGCAAAGACGCGGCTCCTTCGCGATGCAGTGCTCAAGGTTTGTGACGGGCAGGACGGTCTAGCGGACACGATCGTAAGCAATCCGGCTGGCTGCCACTTCGACGCGGCCACTTTGCGCTGTCTCGATGGCAGGGACCATCGGGGATGTCTTTCTGACGGCCAGGAGCGAACCATTGCGGCTTTCGCGACGCCGCAGGTCTCCGCGTTCAAGGTCGCGAATGGCATGGACACGGAGCCCGGTTACAACGTACTGCGTGGCGCCGACCTCGTAAACAGCACTGGCTTACTCAAGCATCCATTCCGCCCACCAGTTGTGCTGCTGAACTCGTTCTACTATGTCGTCGCCAGTGGAGTGCTGCGTTTCTTCCTTATAAAGGACGCCCATTTTGACGCGTTAACGTTTGACCCTCAAACGGGTGGCCCGGCGGGCAAGTGGATTCCTGGCATCCTGAAACAGTCGCTGGAGGATGACGGTAGCGTTGCTGACCTGAGCCCCTTTCAGCAGAGGGGCGGTAAGCTACTGCTCGTCCACGGCACAGCAGACGCAACGATTCCGACCGATGCTTCCGTGCTGCTCTACCAGCGGATCGTCCACGCCATGGGTCAGCCCGTGGCGGACAGCTTCTTACGGCTATATCTCATTCCAGGGTATGACCACGGTCGTGGCATCTTCAATGCCGGATTCGACACAGTGGGCGTATTGGACGCCTGGGCGGACAAGGGCATCGTGCCGGCCCAGCTTGTCGTCTCCGACCAGAACAAGGGAACATCGCGGACCAGGCCGCTGTGTGCGTGGCCCGCGTGGCCCGCGTATCGCGGTGGCAACGTGAATGTAGCCGCGAGCTTCGCCTGTGAGTAAGTCTTGCAAGCGATCCGGTTGCACCTGCCCCCCACTCTTCCCTCAGTTGAAATTGTGAAGAGCGGATCTGGCGTCGTCGTTGCCCTTTTATACGCCTCACGCGTAGCGCGCTGGACAGAGTGGGCATTCGAAGTGCAGATTTACAGGCGAGGCTCGACGAAAACATGGATCGCAGGACCTTCTTGAAAACAAGCGGAACGCTGGCAGTGGGTGCCGGACTGGCGAAGCACAGCGTGGCGTTGGCGGAAGCCCACGGTTTGGCTGCCGGGCGGACCATTCTGCCGCTCAATCGCAATTGGCGCTATCGAGCCACCACATCAGCCGACGCGCATCAGCGAGCCTTCGACGACTCGAGCTTTGCCAAGGTCACGGTACCGCATACCAACATCCCGCTGCCCTGGCACGGCTTTGATGACAAAACATACGAGTTCATCTCGGTATACCGTCGCAAGCTGCAAGTGCCCGCAAGCGCCGCGGGCAAGCGCATCTTTGTGGATTTTGAGGGCGTGATGCTGGCCTCCACCGTTTATCTCAACGGAGAACGCCTGGGCGAGTATCGCGGCGGCTTCACCCCATTCAGCTTCGAATTGACGAAGCATCTCGATCCCGCGGGGAACAACGTGCTATCCCTCGATGTGGATTCGACCGAGCGCAAGGATATCCCGCCCTTCGGCTACGAGGTGGACTACCTTACCTTCGGCGGTATCTACCGCGAAGTAGCGCTGCGCATCGTGCCGCAGATATTCATTGACAACGTCTATGCCCAATCCAAGAACGTTTTGACTGACCCATCGCTCGACGTGGCCTGCTTTCTGGACAGCGCAGCCAAGGCCGGGCCGCTCTCCTTTCGCGTAGAGCTGCGCGATGGCGAACGCGTGATCGCGCATGCCACCGGCGAGGGTCACCCGCCCCCAGTGAAAGACCATCATGATGCGGATGCTGGCCAGGCGATGGGCGCGCTGCCGTACGACGCAGCGAAGGATGGACCTGCTGCGACGATCACGCTGTCCGGTCTGCGCGGCAAGATTGACTTGTGGGAGCTGAACAAGCCGAAGTTGTATACGGTTCACGTGCAGCTGCTTGAGGGCGGCCGCGTGATCGATGAAGACATGCGCCGCATCGGCTTTCGGGAAGCGATGTTCACTGACCAAGGCTTCTCGTTGAATGGCAAGGTCGTGAAGCTCCACGGTCTTGACCGGCACCAGACATTTCCGTGGGTGGGCCAGGCGATGCCGGCGCGGGTGCAGCGTCAGGATGCGAAGGTGCTTCGGAAAGACTTGCGCTGCAACATTGTGCGCACCAGCCACTATCCGCAATCGCGGCACTTCCTCGATGCTTGCGACGAGATGGGCCTGCTGGTGCTGGAGGAGATCCCGGGCTGGCAGCACATTGGCGACAAGGCCTGGCAGGATGTCGCCGTCGACAATGTGCGCCGCATGATCACGCGGGACTGGAACCGTGCGTCGGTGGTCTTGTGGGGCGTGCGCATCAATGAGTCACAGGACAGTCACGACTTCTATACCCGGACGAACGCGTTGGCGCATGCGCTTGACCCGGCTCGGCAGACTGGCGGCATCCGCTACCTATACAACTCCGAGCTGCTCGAAGACGTATTCACCATGAACGACTTTGGCTGGCCATTGCGCGCACCCAATCACCCGCGTTACCTGAATACGGAGTTCGTCGGCCACACCTTTCCAACCAAAACGATTGATGACAAGGAGCGGCTGCAGGAGCACCTGGTGCATCACGCGCGCGTGCACGACCAGCTGGCGAGCAGCCCCCAGTACGCCGGCGGCATCGGCTGGTGCGCCTTCGATTACACGACTCACGCAAACTTCGGCTCTGGCGAACGCATCTGCTACCACGGCGTAATGGATATCTTCCGCACTCCGAAGCCCGCGGCGAACTTCTACAAGTCGATGTGCGAGCCGGACGAGGAGATCGTGCTGGAGCCGGCCTTTCACTGGGCTCGCAATGACGAGTCGACCGGCTTTACCACGGCCATGATCTCGTCCAACTGCGATCATGTGAAGCTCTTCGTCAAACGCGATGGCGCATGGCAGCCGCTGGCCGAAGCCGACCCTGACCGCAAGCAGTTCGCGCACCTGAAGTACGCGCCGTTCTCTGTGCCGCTTGGCGAGGAGCTACGCAACTGGGGTGACCTGCGCATCGACGGCTTCATCGCGGGCAAGCAGGTGATCAGCCGCACCCTGTCAGGCAGCGGCGTCGATCACGCCTTCCGCCTGGTGCCGGATGATGTGGCGCTGATGGCGGATGGCGCCGACACAACGCGCGTTGTGCTGCGTGTAGAGGACGAATTTGGAAATGTCCGGCCCTTCGCCGCGGATGCAATCAGCTTTGAGCTAAATGGCCCGGCAACGCTCATCGGCGATAACCCTTTCGGCCTGATCGGCGGCACTGGTGCAGTCTGGGTGCGCGCGGGAGAGACGCCGGGCATGGTAACCCTATCGGCGAAGCACCCGTGGCTCGGCACGCAGAAAGTGACCTTCCAAATAGCTGCGGCGCCAGCGGAGGCTTGAACTCCGGTTTGCTGTGCGCGCCGCGTCAGAGCAGCGTGCGGGTCACCCCATGCCGAAAATCATGATGAACGCCTTCCTCCGGAATCGGCCACGCTGCCTGAGCACCATCCTGCTACTCGGCGCGATTATGACTCCAATGACCCCGCCGGCGATGGCGCAGCTCGCGCCGGAGCAGGGGGTCGCTACAACTCGGCTCTCCGGCAGTGTTGTCGATGCTGCTGGCACACCTGTACCGGGAGCAGTCGTCGTGCTGAAAGTGGGGGAAGGATCAGCCTCGCTCACCACCACAACCGATGCTAATGGCAGCTTCGTCTTCAAGACGCTGCGGCCGGGGAACTACACGGTCAGGGCAGAGAGGGCGGGAGTTCGTAGCATCAACGTCACTGTCGCGGTTTCGACGGGCGATGCGAAAGAGATACGCGTCGTTCTCGATCGATCAGAAGCGCTCCCCGCTGCCTCGCCTCCGGCTACGCCTCTCTCCGACGAGGGAATCGAGTTCTCGGACACGCCGAGCTTTGCCGTCGCCGGAGTGACTGATTGGACAGCAGCAGGCGGCCATGGATCCGACGCCACCTTACGCACGAGCGAAGATCTGACCCGAGAAACGCTTCGGCTGAAAGCGCAGGGAGCCGCTGAACCACCAAGTGAGAAGAATCGCGCGAGCGGCGATCACAATTCGGAGGCGAGCCTTCTTGCTGCACTTGCAGCAGCGCCGCAAAGTTATGCTGCGAACCACGATCTTGGTGTGTTTTATTTGCGCTCCGCGCGTTTCTTGCAGGCAGTAAGACCGCTGCAGACCGCTTCCAAACTGAATCGCGCGGCAGCCGATGACGAATATTATCTGGCGCTTGCTTGCCAAGGCGTGGGCGATCTCGCGCGGGCTCAGCAACACATCCAACAGGCGCTCGCGAAGGACGATACGGCAGACTATCACCGGCTTGCGGGTGAATTGGATGAGAAACTCGGTGACCCGCTCGCTGCCGTACAGCAAGATGAGTATGCCGTTCGAATGGTCCCCAGTGAGGAAAACTATTTTGTCTGGGGGTCAGAGTTATTGCTTCATCGCGCGATATGGCAAGCCAGTGAAGTATTTGCGAACGGTACCAGGCTCCACCCCACTTCCGTGCGCATGAGGACTGCCTGGGGCGCGGCTCTGTTTGCCGGCGCCAAGTATGAGGAGTCCGCGACACAGCTGTGCGCTGCGTCCGATCTTGACCCGGCGGATACCGCGCCTTACCTCTTTATGGGCAGGATCGTTCTCGCGTCGCCCTCACCCACCGCTTGCGTGCAGCAGAAGCTGGAGCGCTTTCTGCAAGGCCACCCGGGCAACGCGGACGCCGCCTATTTCTATGCGATGTATCTCTCCAGGCAAAGCACGACACCGGCTCCGCAGCGTGCAGAGACTCTGCTGCGAAAGGCGGTCGAGCTCGACCCGAAATACGCTGACGCGTATCTGCAACTCGGCATCCTGTCGTTTGCCAGGCGGGACTACCCGGAAGCGATCCGCTTCTACATCAGAGCGGTCGGAGCGGACCCACAGCAAGGGGAAGCTCATTACCGGCTGGGGGTGGCCTACGACCGCACCGGAACTGCCGAGAAGGCCAAACAGGAGTTTCTGCTCCACGATGCTATCCAGAAAGCACAGGCAGAAGCCGTCGAGCAACAGCGGCGTCAGCTGAAGCAATTTCTCATTGTCCTGCAGAACCAGCCGGCATATTCCGTGAAGCCATAAGTTCTGTGTATTGTGCTGGCGAGCGGATCTATGTTTTCGCCTTGAAGGGGGAGATAATTCCATCGCCTTCGCGGATAGTGAGGATCTGGTTCGCCTTGACCTGCGTAAACTTTTCGGTCTTTTGTGTCGTAGGCCATTTCACCTCAACCACATCTACGGTAGCGGCGGCACCCAGGCCAAAGTGGAGCCGTAAGTCGCTTTGCGACATCACGCTTGTACCACCATGCACTTCGTCCATCTGAATATGCTGCCCGGCTATGACGCGAACCCTCGCCCCAATCGCAGTGCGATTGCACTTGGTCCCGATCAGCTTGAACTTGATCCAGTTCTGCTGGTTGCCACCTTCATTGCGTAGCAGCGAAGGCACGTCGTTCATATTCAGGATGAGAGCATCGACTGCTCCGTCATTGTCGTAGTCGCCAAAGGCCGCGCCACGGCTGGAGAAGTGTTCGCTGATGCCAGGCCCCATCTCGGCAGAGATGTCCTTGAACCTGCCATTCCCCAGGTTCCGGTAGACCAGCCGCGGGTTCTTGAAGGACTGACCGAACTTATAACTATCAATCTCAGGGTACACATGCCCGTTCACCTGCAGTATGTCCTGCCATCCGTCATTGTCGTAATCGACGAAGCCGCAACCCCACGCTACATACTGGTTATTCACGCCGACGCCGGCGGGGAATGCGACATCCGTGAATGTCCCGTCGCCATTGTTATGGTAAAGATTGGAAGTGTCGTCCGCGAAGTTCGTC
>JBBRLT010000005.1:0-84182 GCA_038231235.1 Terriglobales bacterium | reverse complement strand
GATGGCATTCTTGTTTAACGTAATGCCGGCCTCGTTCAGCGCATTTTCTGCCTCGCTGCCCAGCATGCCCTTGGCGAAGACGTCGATCAGCACCACATGCGTATCAGTTCCACCGGAGATGACGCGGAAGCCGTGATCGGCCAAAGCCGCGGCAAGTGCCTTCGCGTTGGCGACGATCTGCGCTGCGTACTGCTTGAAACTGGGCTCCAGCGCTTCACCGAAGGCGACTGCTTTGGCTGCGATGACGTGGACCAGCGGGCCGCCCTGCTGGCCGGGGAAGACGCACTTGTCAATGGCGGCGGCGAACTGCTGCTGGCATAGGATCAGCCCGGCGCGCGGACCGCGCAGCGTCTTGTGCGTGGTGGTCGTGACGATATGCGCGTGCGGCACGGGGGACGGGTGCGCGCCGCCTGCGACCAGCCCGGCGAAGTGCGCCATGTCAATCAGCAGCAGGGCCCCGACTTCATCGGCAATGGCGCGCATGCGGGCGAAGTCGAAGATCCGCGGATAGGCGCTGCCGCCGCCGATGATGAGCTTTGGCTTCTCGCGGCGGGCAATCTCGGCCAGCTCGTCGTAGTCGATGACCTCTGTGTCCTTGCGCACACCGTAGGAGGCCGCGCGATAAAGCTTGCCGGAGAAGTTGAGCTTGTGGCCGTGGGTCAGGTGACCGCCATGTGCCAGATCGAGCCCGAGGATGGTGTCCCCCGGCTGAATGACGGCCATGTAGGCGGCGGCATTGGCCTGCGAGCCGGAGTGCGGCTGCACGTTGGCGTGCTCCGCGCCGAAGATCTGCCTGGCGCGGTCGCGGGCCAGATTCTCCACCACATCCGCGAATTCGCAACCGCCATAGTAGCGCTTGCCAGGGTAGCCCTCCGCATACTTGTTGGTGAAGACTGAACCTGCTGCCTCCAGCACCGCGCGGCTGACAAAGTTCTCCGACGCGATCATCTCCAGCCCCTCATGCTGGCGGGCTACCTCGTGCGCGATGGCCTGGGCGACGATAGGATCGGCCTGGGCGAGGGAGCGGTTCTGGATGGTTTGCTGGGCAGTCGGCGCGGAGTTCGGCATGACTTCGATTTTAGCTCCGCAACCACCTTCCGGGCTCGGAGGCTAACCCTACGCGTTCGCGTAGGGTAGGACGCCCATTGTTCCGGAACTAACGGGCGGCGAGCTCCGATTCGAGCATTCGAGCGGGGCGGATGCCCGATTCCGCGAGGTCGCGAAAGGCGCGGTAGATGAACGATCCCAGGTACCAGCCGTCCAGAAACTTATAGGGCGTTTCGCCCGTGGTGTAGTGACCACAGGGCAGCACCTTCGATTCAAAGTCAACGCCATAGCGACGGAAGCTTTCAATCACCTGCATCGAATATTCGCGGAGGAAGGTGAGGTCGTAGGTGGCGTGCACGATCAACACCTTGCGAGCGGGCGCGGCGAACCGCTGCATGAAGGAGACGGGGCTGATGGACGCCCATATCTGGTTGAGCTGCGGCTGGGTCATGACCTGCGCAAACGCAGCATGGATGTGGCGCGAGCTTTGGCCGGTCCACACCACGTCGCCAAAGGACATGGACGCGTGGTTGAAGGCGCAGACCTGCAGCCGCGGATCCATGGCGGCGGCGATGAAGGCGTAGCAGGAGCCGAGGCTGGTGCCGAGGATGCCGAATTGCTCATAACCCTGATTCTGAAGCCAGTCGAGGCAGCAGCGCACGTCGACCACGCCCTGGCGGCAGGCAGCGATGGTGCGGCCCAGGTTAGCGCTGACGGCGTAGTCCGCGCGCTCGAGCTCCGCGGGACGGCGAATGTCGTGGTATGGCTTCGACAGCCGCAGCGCGGAGATGCCGAAGCCATTGAACAGCGTGCACAGCGCGTTGTGGCTGAAGGCGTCCGCATTCCACTGCGGCATCACGATAATGGCTTGCTTCGGCTTGCCCGCCTGCCGCTCTGCCGGCGCGGGATACCAGCGTGCATTGGCAAGGTCGTTCTCCGGGTAGGGAGTGCGGACGGGCGAGGTGAAGCGGAGAAACTCTGCGTGGGGCACGCGGCCAGCTTCGGCGCGGGCGCGCAGCTCGGCATCGCGGCGCAGCGTCTCCGGCCGCACGTTGGTGGGAAAGAGCTGCGGGTGACGCTGCTCCAGGCGGAAGTCGGAGGGCCGCTGGTAGTCGAAGAAGGCGTGCGGGTCGGCGAGCACCGCGCGATTGATCTCGATCAGAGCGGCCTCGGCCTCGGCGGGTGGCAGCTCCGCGCCGTTGACGGGCAGCAGGCCGCGCGGCGCGGCGTAGTCGGCGAGCCAGTCGAAGCCCCATTCAACGGGGCGCACGATGCGGTTGGTATCGCGGGTGGTGAGCGCGGTCTCCCAGGCAAACATCCACCGCGCGTAGCGCTCTCGAAGCATTGACCTTAGGATACTTCAGCGAGTGCTCGGGACTGATGCGCGCGACTGCGTTAGTCCTGCCAGCGCCGACGCACACGCGGGCCAATGGCGCAGAGCACCTCATAGGAGATGGTGCCGCTGAGCGCGGCCATGTCATCGGCAGTGATGCGCTCGCCGCCCTGCGCGCCGATCAGCACGACCTCATCATCCAACGCCGCATTGGGAATATCGGTGACGTCAACCATGATCTGATCCATGGTGACGCGCCCGATGACTGGCGCACGCTGCCTACGCACCAGCACCGCGCCGCGATTTGAGAGCAGGCGATTGTAGCCATCGGCATAGCCAACGGGCAGCAGCGCTACGTGCGTAGGCCGTGTCGCGCGGAAGGTCGCGTTGTAGCTGACGCTCTCTCCCGTAGCGATGGTGCGTAGCGCAGTGATGTGCGTCTTCCACGCGAGTACTGGTGCGAGGCCGTGCTGCGCAGCGTCAGGGCCGTATCCGTAGAGCGCGATGCCGGGCCGCATGAGCAACCGGCTTCCGCTTTGCTGCGCGAGGTCATGCAGTGCCGCAGTCTGCGCCGGATCGCAGAGGCTGGCGGAGTTGCCGACGTGGATGAGCGGGGGACGGCAACCCTGCGAACGCAAATGGCCGAGTGCGGTACGGAAGCGGTCGATCTGCTGGCTGGTCTGGGAAGACGCCCGATCTTCAGACGAGGCGAAGTGGGTCATCACGGCTTCGAGCGCCAATTGTGGGTGACCGGCAGTCCGCGCAGCGATTGCAGAGAGCGCCGCGGTGTCATGCCACTGCACGCCCTGCCGCGCCATGCCGGTATCGATCTCCAGATGAAACGGGTAGGGCGTTTCCTGCGAAGATTCCGCCGCTGCAGCGAGCCATTCGATTTGTTCGACCGACGACAGCACTGGTGTGAGACCGCGTGCGGCGGCTTCTTCCGCTTCACCCGCGTAGAGGCCGGAGAGCAGCAACATGCGGCTGTTTGCGGGCAGCGGGGGGAGCGCGCAGGCCTCTTCGACGGAGGTGACGGCGAACCAGCGGCAGCCTGCTGGGTGCAGTGCCTGTTGCGCGCCAGCGGCGCCGTGGCCGTAGGCGTCTGCCTTGATGACAGCGATGATCTCTGCATCGGCCTTCGCGGCGTGAGCGCTCAACGTTTCGTAGTTGTTGCGCAGCGCGGTGATTGAGACCTCAGCCCAGACGGGGCGCGTGGGAGGACAGCTCATTCGTAGTGCGGTTCGCCCTCCGTAGGATAGGCAGGGTCTTCAAAACGTGTTATTTCACCAAAATAGTGCAGAGTGACGGATCCCGTTGGCCCGTTTCGTTGCTTGGCAATAATGATTTCAGCTTTTGGATCTTCACTGCCCTCCTCTTTGTTGTAGTAGCTTTCGCGGTGGATGAAAGCGACCACATCTGCATCCTGCTCGATGGAGCCCGACTCCCGGAGGTCAGAGAGCATAGGCTTCTTGTCGCCGCCGCGCTGCTCGGAGGCGCGGCTGAGCTGCGACAGCGCGATAACTGGGACACGCATTTCTTTCGCGAGCGCCTTCAGGCCTCGGGAGATGGCTGAAACTTCCTGAGTACGATTTTCGTGGCGTCGAGCGGCCCCTGTAGAAGTTGCCGACATAAGCTGCAAGTAGTCCACCACAATCAGATCTAGGCCGCGCTGCTTCTTTAGCCTTCGAGCTTTGGCGCCCATCTCCATAAGTGAAATACCGGGTGTGTCATCAATGAAGAATCGAGCTTCTGTAAGTTTGTCAGCTGCCCTCAATAGCTCATCTTTATCTTCTCGGCCAATAAAACCTTGCTGCATTTTCCGCATGTTAACGCGGGCTTCAGAGGCGATCATGCGTCGGAGTAGTGATTCACTGGACATTTCGAGCGAGAAGATGCCTACTGATTTATTGCCTTTAAGGGCAGCGTTTTGCGCGATGTTGATGGCCCAGGCCGTCTTGCCCATCGAAGGCCTCGCCGCAATTATAATGAGTTCCCCTGCCTGCAGCCCGCTAGTCATACGATCAAACTCTTTGTAGTGTGTAGGTAGCCCCGTGACCTCCCGCTTAAGTTCCCATATAGCGTCGATGGTGCCGAAATGCTGTTGAACGATTTGTGGGATTGTCAGGAAATCGCGCGTAATTCCACGCTCCGAAACTTCGAGCAGCGCGGACTCCGCGGCGTTCAGCACTTCGAGCGCATCTTCGGTCTGATCGACGGCCTGGGTCATCGCGGTATTGCAGACGTTGATGAGCTGGCGCAGCAACGACTTGTCCTTGACGATGCGGACATACTCTTCGATGGAGAGCCGTCGCGGCAGGCCCTCGGTCAACGACGCGATATAGGCGACGCCGCCCACTGACTCGACTTCCTTGCGGCGCGCCAGCTCTTCGACCAGCGTGACCAGGTCTACGGCGCGGCCGGCGCTGACCAGCTCATCCATGCGCGCGAAGATGCGGCGGTGCGAGTCCAGCGAGAAGTCGTCTGCGGTGAGCTTCTTCTCCGCGGCTTCGTGGTAGTGCGAGTTTTCAAGCAGGATGGCGCCCAGGATGGAGCGCTCGGCATCCGGGCTGGCGGGCATGCCGCGTTCAAGGGAGACTTCTGGGAAGGCAGCCATGGGTTCTATGTTGCTCCAAACTGACGACCACCGCTAGGCTGTGAATTGCGGCGGTGTTGTGTTGGTAATTTGCGTTCACCTTGGCGCTGTATCATCAGCGGTGGAGACGTCTCTCTAATGTCGCTGTCCCGCTTGCGCCTCGCCATAATTGTTGCCCTGATAGCCCTGCCTGTTGCCCTGCCTGCGCAATCGACCGAGTCCGGCCCACAAGTTGCGACCATGCAGAAGGTGGAGGACACCTGGGACATCGCCGTGGCCAAGCACGATCAGTTTGCCCTGGAGAATCTGCTGGCTGCGGATTTCGTGGGCATTGCGGCGGATGGCAACGTGACGACACGGAACCAGCAGATCGCGAATTTGTTTATCGCAGGCGCGGAGCCTGCCTCGCTGACCCAGAACGTGGTGGGGGCGCGTGTGATGGGCGACATTGGCGTGGTGAACGGCACCTACGTGATGCAGTGGAAGGGTGGCGGCGAGAAGGTGGCAGAGAAGGGTGTGTTCACGCACATCTTCCGACGCACCAGCGCTGGCGGATGGCAGTGCATCAACTCGCAACGCACGGTGGTGGCCACTGAAGATGAGCGCAAAAAGGCAGCTGCGCACAGCAAGAGTGGGGCTCCGCTGCCGCTGCATGTTCCGCTGGTGTATTCGGGGCCGAAGAGCACACAGCCAGCGCCAGCGCCCGGCAGCGAAACGCCGCAGCCCTGAACTCATCCCAGTCTAAGAACCAGCGACGTCTAGGAACCAGCGACGGCGCCGGTCGTCGCAGCTCCCATGCTGCTGCGCTTGCGCGCTTGGATCTCGATGTAGACATGAATGAGTGAGAGTGCTGCCGGCGTAACGCCGGGCATGCGGCTGGCCTGCCCTAACGTCTGCGGGCGGACGCGGCCGAGCTTCTCCTGCATCTCGCGGGAGAGACCGGAGACGTTGGCATAATCAAACCACTCCGGGATGGCATGACCCTCGGCGCGCTTCAGCTTCTCAATGGACTTACGCTGCTGGTCGAGATAGCCGGCGTACTTGATCTCCGTCTCGACTGCACGCAGCTCATTGCGGGTGCGCGCGGTCAGCGCGTTGCCATCGAGCAGTGGTGCGAGGACGCGCTTGCTCTCCACCTCGAGTGAAAGCTTCTGCAGCAGGGGGCGAAGGCGATCGATGGTGACCTCTGGCCGCTTCAGCATCTGCGCAAAGGTGTGGCCGGCGATGTTGTCCGGGTCCAGTTCCAATTCCTCAAATGCAACAGCGAAGCGGTCGGCATCAATGCGTGTTGTCGACAGCAGCTTTTCCATGGCGACAGCGCGCTGCTGACGTGCTTCGTAGTCCGCCCAGGCGTGGTCATCGATCAGGCCCATGCGGCGGCCGTGCGGGGTCAGACGGCGGTCGGCATTGTCGATGCGCAGGTGAAGGCGGAACTCCGCACGCGAGGTGAACATGCGGTAGGGTTCGTTGGTCCCTTTGCTGACGAGGTCGTCGATCAGGATGCCGGTGTAGGCTTCAGTGCGATCAAGCGTGAAGGCAGCCTCGCCGCGCACGACGAGGGCGGCGTTGATGCCGGCCATTAGACCCTGGCAGGCGGCTTCCTCGTAGCCAGAGGTCCCGTTGATCTGCCCGGCGAGGTAGAGGCCGGGAATGGACTTGACGCGCAGACTGCGGTCGAGCTCCGTGGGATCGATAGCGTCGTACTCGATGGCGTAGCCGGGACGCAGCATCTCCGCGTTTTCGAGGCCGGGGATGGAGTGAACCATCTGCGCCTGCACCTCCATGGGCAGCGAGGTGGACATCCCATTGATGTAAACCTCGTGGGTGTCCAGGCCTTCCGGCTCGAGGAAGAACTGGTGATGCTCCTTGTCTGGGAAGCGCACCACCTTGTCTTCAATGGAAGGGCAGTAGCGCGGGCCGGTGGCCTGAATCTGCCCCGAGTACATGGGCGAGCGCGAGACATTCTCGCGGATGATGCGAAGCGTCTCCGGCGTGGTGTAAGCGATGTGGCAGGAGATCTGACGCTGCGGCAGCGTGGTGGTGCGGAAGCTGAAGGGGGTGGGGTCGGCGTCGCCAGGCTGCCGCTGAAAGCGCGACCAGTCAATGGTGCGGCCGTCCAGCCGCGGCGGCGTGCCAGTCTTGAGGCGGCAGCCGCGCAGGCCGAGCCGCTTCAAGCTCTCCCCCAGTAGCACGCTGGGCGGCTCACCACTGCGGCCGGCTGCGTACTGCTCCTCGCCGCAATGAATCAGGCCGTTCAGAAACGTGCCTGTGGTGATGACGATCGCCTGCGCGTGGATAGTGCGGCCATCGCGCAGTTTCAGGCCACGTGCGATGCGTACGCCTATTGCTGACGTATCGATCAGCAGATCGATAACTTCCGCCTGCTTGATGAACAGGTTCGGCTGCGACTCCAGCACCTGGCGCATCTTGACGCGGTACTGCTGCTTTTGACATTTTGCGCGGGGCGACCACACGGCCGGACCGCGCGAGGTGTTGTGCAGGCGAAACTGGATGCCTACCGCGTCAGCTACCTCGCCCATCACGCCACCGAGCGCGTCTACCTCCCGCACCAGGTGGCCCTTGGCGATGCCGCCGATGGCGGGGTTGCAGGACATCTGCGCGATGAGGTCGAGGTTGAAGGTGAACAATGCCGTCCGCATGCCCATGCGCGCCGCGGCCACGGCTGCCTCACAGCCGGCGTGGCCGGCGCCGACGATGACTACGTCATAATTTTCGGTGAAGGGCATGGAGCCTTCATTCTAAATCCGCAGCCGTTGGGAAAGTTAGATCTCTCCGCTGCGCTTCGCTTCGGTCGAGATGACAATGCTATGGGGACGCTCCGATCCCTTCCAGAACCCACCCTACGCTTTGCGTAGGATGGGGCACCCGCATTTTTTGCTTCGCTCAGGATGACGGGCCCTGCGTGCGCGTTAAAAGCGCAGGCGGCCGACCAGCTCGAGCTGGCGCTCTCGGTAGAGGTTGGTGCTGTTGCTGTTGTTCACTGTGCCGAAGGTGGGTTGATAGGTGAGAACCGGGTTGGTCTCTGCGTTGCTGGCGCCGGTGATGTAGTAGCCCACTGTGTTGATCGATGTCACGTTCTGATGATTGGCGAGATTGAAGCCCTGGACCATCAGTTCGAGATGAGTGTGCTCGCTGAGAGCGATCTCCCGGGAGGCGCGCAGGTCAACGGTATAAGTTCCGGGATAGCGATAGGTGTTGCGGCCGACCTGTGGGATGCGCGGGTCTCCACCAGAGCCGTTGATGCTGGAGCCTAGCCCGGAGAGCCGCTGCACGTGGCCGAACTGGTCGGTGTAGCGGAGGAATGGGATAGAGCCCGCGGTGCGCAGCGAGTAGGGCAGCCCGGTTTGCGCGGAGGCGGTAGGCGCAAGCGCATATCCATTGACGAGCATGCCACGCCAGCCGTGGAGCTTCCATGGCGCGCGTACGATGATGCCGCTGGTGGCACGCTGGCGAACATCGAAGTTGGAATCGGCAAACTCAAGCTTAAGGTCAGTGGGGTCCAGCACATCATTGGTGTCGGTAAAGGTGGTCTCGTTCTGGTTGTCGTCTTGCGAGTGCGCGTAGGTGTAACTGGCCTGGACGTGCAGCCAGCGTCCGCTGCGATGGGAGAGCTTCACTACGATGGCTTGATAACGCGATCCGGTGATGCTGTCGATGTCGGTAATCGAGCCGTAGGCTGGATTGAGGCGCTGCGTGAACAGGTGCGTGCTGTAGGTGGATTGCGCTAGCGGCCCCAGGTGCTGCGGGTCCCGCACGGTGTAGGTGATGGGCACGGCCGTGCCGAGATCGATGTTGGTGTCGAGAAAGTTGGGCAGATGCTGGCCCGTGCTGCGCAGATAGCTGACGGTAAGTTCGGTATTGCGGAAGAGTCGCTGAGCGAGTGAGATCTCCGACTGCGCGATGCGCGGCACCTGGAAGTTATGGTCGAAGTAGACGGCGCTCGGCTTCTCCGGCACCAGGACGCGGCCACTGAAGACATAGGGAAACGACGGCGCGCCCTGGTCACCGGGCCGGAAGTAATAGCTGAGCTGCCCGTTGGGAGAGCCGGTCTGCGTATAAGCGGAGAAGATGGTGGAGTTAAGGACGCGGCCGAAGTAGATGCCGTAGCCGCCGCGCAAAACGGTATTGCCCTTGCCAAACAGATCGAAGGCCGCACCGAGGCGCGGGCCGTAGCTGGTACGGTCGCTGGGGAAGAAGCTGGTCTGCGGCAGCGCTGGGTTGGGCAGAGCGCGGTTCTGCTGCGGCAATTGTTCGAACTCGTAACGCACGCCATAGGAAAGGGTCAGGCGGTGGCGCAGCTTCCACTCATCGCTGAGGAAAGCGGCGTAGTCGTTGGTGTCGAAGTCGAAGGTCTGGGGGCCGAGTCCCTGGGTGAAATAGTTGTAGCAGGGTGAGGTGCCGACGCCAGAGCCGTTGGCATCGCAGCGGCTGGGCGCAAGCGCATCGGAGGCGAAGTCTACCAGGCTCGAATAGTCATACGTGCCGTTGCCGTTGTAGAGGCTGGAGATGCCGTCAAGGACACGGTTGTAATCGTAACCAAGTTTGAGCAGATGGTTGCCGCGCACGTAGGTAAATGTGCTGGCAACCTGGGTCCGGCGTTCATCCGGCAGCGCAGCGCGGTCCAGGGTAGCGGGCTTGCCGATGCGCAGCCCAACGCCGGAGCTGAGCAGCGAGATCTGCGGCGAGCGCCCATAAGTGTTGTGACTGAAAGGCTGCTCGAAGGTGGAGGGCGCGGTGCTGAACTGCGATTCGAAGTCGCGCCCATATTGCACACGCAGCTCATGCATCAAGTTGGCAGTGAAGAATGTATTCCAGCGGCCAATGAGCACATCGCCGGTGACGTGATCGTCGCCGAAGCTGGCCACGCCGTAGTTGCTGGCGGTCTGGGTCAGCGCGCCGTGGGGCGATTTCCAGCGCATGAGGTTGTACTGCAGTGAGAGATGGTTGCGGTCGTTCCACTGCCAGTCGATTTTAGGGAAGAGGATGAGTTGGCTGGCAGTGCGCGGGACGATGCCAGTCTCCGTGATGAGGCCCGCGATGAACTGCTGATATTGCTGGAGTGCGTAGATGGGTAGCGGCTCGCCGAGGCGCTGGCGCAGCAGTTCAAGTTGCGAGGAAGTCAGTGATCGATCGAAGAACTTCGTGATGTTGCCGGGCCGCGAGACTGCGGGAAAGTCGCGATGGAACTGGTCATAGGTAAAGAACCAGTAGAGGCGCCCGGCGCGGAGGGGACCGCCGGCGGCAGCGCCCCATTGCTGGCGGCGATCCAGCTTTGCCGCCTGGACGGCAGATACTGTGCCATCTGGTTGTACCTGCGCAAGTTGCGTGTAGGGATTGCGCGCGCTCCATGCGCTGTCGCGGTCGAACAGGAACGCATTGCCATGCAAGCGGCTGCCGCCGCTGCGGGTGACGGTGTTCACTACGCCACCAGCGGCACGGCCGTACTCAGCGCTGTAGTTCGAGGTATTCACCTGAAACTCGCGCACCGCGGCCTGGCTGGTGAAGTAGGCAGCGCGGGTGCGGCCGCGCTCCTCGGAGAAGAAGGCCTGGTTGTTGTCTGCGCCATCGAGCGTGCTGTTGTTCAGCAGGACACTGATGCCGCGGAAGCTGAGCAGGCCGTAGCCCTCCTGATCGGGAGTCACAGCGGGCGTGAGCAGGGCGAAGTAGGACCAGCGCCGGCTGTTTGAAGGCAGGCCATCGAGCGCCTCTTCGTCGATGTTGGTGGAGAGCGCCGGGGAGCTCAGGTCGAGACTCTCTGCGGGCTCGCGAACCTCGATCACCGCCTCGGCCTGTGCGGTCTTGAGACGGCCGGACAGCGCGGTAACGCGTCCGACCTCGACCATGATGTTGGGGGCGTGCAGCCGCGCAAATCCGCTCTGGGTGATCCACGCCTCATAGGCGCCCGGCGGCAGACCGGGAAAGCGATAGTTGCCCTGCGCATCCGTGCGGGCCTGGTAGACCTGGCCACTGTCTGTATTGGTGAGGTCTATTTCGACTTGGGAGACAGCCGCCCCATCGGGGTCCACCACCGTGCCGCCGATGACGCCTTGTGTTGTCGACTGGCTGCGCAGTGCAGGAGCGCCGCCCATGGCCCCGGCAGACAACAGCGCGAGAGGCAGCCCGATGCGTCTCCAACGCGCGCCGCGCTGCGGCATCCCCTGGCTCCTATACAGAATACGTGACTCACGCTGGTGCAGAACGGTCGCTTGCCGGATGGTGACAATGCTTTGCCTCCGGCATCATTCATCATGACGGGAAGATCGCCTTCGCTCCATGCCACATAGGTGGTGCGGCAATGCGGCCCCAACTCAGTTATCGAGGTGGGCGCCGCCTCTTCAAGAGCGTCCAGGCGATTCCTACTGTAGGCAAGATCGCTCCTACTTGCAGGTGCAGCTACAACTGGGGCGTGTGACTGAGAACAGGATCGATACCGAGCTCCTTGGCCGCTACAACGGCACTGCGAAGATTGATCTGTCCCCTCCACTTTGATTTTGGGTCGCGGAATGGTGCTGTTCGCCATGAGGGTCTTGTCGAGAGTCTGACCTCTAACTGCCTCTCCGATAGACTGGAGAGAACACTTATGTTCATTGATGAAGCAAAGATAAAGGTGAAGGCGGGAGACGGCGGGAATGGCTGCATGGCCTTTCGCCGGGAGAAGTTTGTTCCGCGAGGTGGCCCGTCTGGCGGCGATGGTGGTCGTGGCGGCGATGTGGTGATGGAGTCTAGCGAGCGGCACAACACGCTGGTGCACTTCCGCTTTAACCCGGAGCACAAGGCAGAGCGCGGCCGGCATGGTGAAGGTTCGAACTGCAGTGGCCGCGACGGCGAGAGCGCGATTCTGAAGGTGCCGGTGGGCACCACGCTCTACGATGCGGAGACGGGCGAGGTGGTGCACGACTTCGCGCGGCCGGATGAGCGGATCATTGTGGCGCGGGCCGGGCGCGGGGGGCGCGGCAATCAGCACTTCGCGACTTCGACCCATCAGGCACCGCGAGAGCACGAAGCCGGGCGGCCGGGCGAGGAGCGCGCGTATCGCCTGGAGCTGAAGCTGCTGGCGGATGCCGGGCTGGTGGGGTATCCCAACGTGGGCAAGAGCACCCTGATCTCCCGCATCTCCGCGGCTCGGCCGAAGATTGCCGATTACCCCTTCACCACGCTTGAGCCGAATCTGGGAGTGGTGACAGTCGGGGAGGCTCCGTATGAGGAGAGCTTCGTAGTGGCAGACATCCCGGGACTGATTGAAGGCGCCAGCCTGGGTGCTGGCCTAGGCATGCAGTTTCTACGGCACATTGAGCGGACGCGGGTGCTGGTGCACCTGGTAGACGTTTCCGATGGCAGCGGCCGGGAGAATCCGCTGGATGATTTCAAGGTGATTCAGGGCGAGCTGGCCAGCTTTGGCCATGGCCTGGATACCAAGCCGATGCTGGTGGTGGCGTCGAAGGCGGATGTGGCGAATCCGGAGAAGCTCAAAAAACTGCAGGCGATGGCCAAGCGGCGCAAGCTGCCCTTCTACGCCATCTCCGCGGTAAGCGGCCTGGGTGTGGACACGCTGAAGTATGCGATGGCTGCCGAGGTAGAGCGGGCAAGGGCGGAAGAGCGCACAGTGGAGACGGCTCCGGCGCAGTCGTATTTGTAATCCTCGAGTGCGCAGATACTGCATACCCTTCGCTGCGCTCAGGATGACAGTATTGGAAGGGTAATAACCTTGGCTGGAGCTTCGCGCCTCCCACCCTTCGCGTTGCTCAGGATGTGGCACCCGGTATATCTGGCGGGGTAGTGTAGGTGCTTCGCGGCGCTCCGGATGGCAGATGTTTGATCTACACCTGCACGGGGGCGAGTCGGGCGGGACGAGCCGGTCGGCGGGCGGCTTCTGGTTGCGGGAACGTGATCAGTTCCCACGCCTTACGGTCTGCCATCAGGCGAGAGACGAGGGCCGTGTGCATAGCGTGCCCGGCGCGTTCGGCCACCACGCGGCCCAGGATTCTGTGCCCTGCCAGGGCAAGGTCGCCGATCAGGTCCAGCACCTTGTGGCGCACAAATTCGTCCGGGAAGCGTAGCAGGCCGTTCTGCACCGCACCCTTGGAGAGGATGATCGCGTTCTGGTCGGACGCGCCGCGGATCAGGCCCATGTCGCGCAGCATACGCTCGTCTTCGCGGAAGCCGAAGGTGCGGGCCGGGGCAATCTCTGCTCCGTACGCGTCGGCGGCCAGGTCGACGGTATATTCCTGGCGGCCGATGGGGACGCGGAAGTCAATCTCGTAGGTGATGGCGTAGCCGTCGCCGGGATAGACCCCGATAAACTTGTCTCCGTCGCGAACTTCGATCTTGCGCAGGATGCGGATGTACTCCCGGCGGCGGCGCTGGATTTTGATGCCGACCGACTGGAAGGCCTCTACATAGGGCAGCGCGCTGCCGTCCAGGATAGGCAACTCCAGGTTGTCAAGCTCCACTACAACGTTGTCGATGCCCATGCCGATACAGGCGGAGAGCAGATGCTCCGTCGTAGAGATAAGCACGCCCTGGCGCATCAGACTGGTGGCGTAGGAGACTTTGGCGACATTGCGGCCGATGGCGGGGATTTCGAAGTTGTCGAGGTCGGTGCGGCGGAAGACGATGCCGGTCCCTGCAGCCGCCGGGAGGAGTCGAAGCTGCACCGGCGCGCCACTGTGCAGGCCGATGCCGGAGAGAACGATGCTGCCCGAGATGGTCTGTTCGAGTTGGGCCTGCATGAACGCCTGGAACACCTCGTGGCCGGTTCGTCCCTTGACGCGGCCGGGATAGCTGCCCGATAGGCCCGCGGTCATTATCAGGGGGCGCTCCACCGTGCCTAAGCCTCTGGTGATGAGAGCGGGTACCGTGTCGGATCAGGGCTACCAGCGAATAGACTACCCACACACAGGAAAGTTTCCTTGTTGCAAAGATGCCACAGAACGGCGTTCCGAATGGCCAAAGAACCACATAGCGGCTTCCCCTTTTGGCGGAAGCAAGTGCTTGGAAAGCAGGGAGATGCAGTGATGCGGGGATGGGTTGAAGAGGTCCAGTCCGCATCTGCCCGTCTATTGGTGCGGGTATCTGAATTGGTTCATGTAGAGAGCCCGACGAACGACCCGGCGGCAGTAAATAAGGCGTTAGAGGTGGTTGCTGGCTGGGTGGGTGAACTTGGCGGCGGGGTGCAGCGCCACTCCCGCAGCGGTAGTGGCGACCTGTTGGAGGCCCACTTTGGCGATCGGCAGCAGGGGGGGCGACCGGACCCGCGGAAGCCAGTGCTGTTGCTGGGCCATGTAGACACCGTTTGGCCGGTGGGAACGCTCGAACGCATGCCATTCCGCGTGGAGGACGGGTGGGCCTACGGGCCGGGCGTACTGGACATGAAGGCGGGCGTCGTCATGGCCATCGAGGCACTGCGGCTGGTGCGGGCTCTGGACCCGGGAAGGCCGGTAATCCTGCTGCTGAGCGGCGACGAGGAGACGGGGAGCTACCACTCCCGCGCGCACATTGAAGAGGTGGCGCGCGGCTGCCGGGCAGTGTTCGTGCTGGAGCCAGCGCAGGGACTGGATGGGGCTTACAAGACGTCGCGCAAGGGCATCGGGCACTACCGGTTGGAGGTTGCCGGGATGGCGGCGCACAGTGGTGTGGACTTTACTGCAGGCCACAGCGCAATTCGAGAGCTGGCCTGGCAGGTGGAGCAGATCAGCGCGATGACCGATCTCGCACGGGGCACCACACTGAACGTCGGCGTGGTGGGCGGCGGGACGCAGGCGAACGTGGTCGCCGCGGAAGCGTGGGCGGAGATTGACCTGCGAGTGCGCACGACGCGGGATGGAGAGGCAGTGGAGCAGCAGCTGCGAGCGCTGACGCCACGCGATCCGCACTGCCGCCTAAACGTGACTGGAGGCATGAATCGGCCGCCCATGGAGCGGACGGCGGGAACAGCCGAGCTATTCGCGCAGGCACGCTTGCTGGCCGCAGAGATTGGCGTGAATCAGGAAGAAGCAGCGACGGGCGGAGGCTCTGATGGTAACTTCACTTCTGCTCTAGGGATACCTACGCTCGATGGAATGGGCGCTGTGGGAAGGGGTGCTCATGCAGATAATGAATCCATCCGTACCGATTCCCTCGTCTTACGTACAGTCCTGCTTGCTGCAATGGTCGCCCGAACGCTTTGATACGAGACGATCTGACGGCGAGGGATGCTTCCCACTGGAGGTCTGCCGATGCTGATGACGATTGAGTTGAGCCTGATGGCCGCTGTTCTGCTTCGCAGCATGATGCTGCTGCGAACAGTTGAGGCGCGCAGGATTCCTGTGACCATCGCTTGCGCGGCCAGCCGGCACTCTCGACTCCACGAGCGCGATGCTGCATAAGCTTGCTTGCGGCCTATGGATCGGTTGAACTGCAGGTCCACACCTTCGCTACGCTCACGATGACGGTCAATGTGGCTGCATCCACCACTTGCTGACTCGCCGCTCTGTCTACTTCTTCTTGAGCACTGCCGTGGTGGCCTCATCGTAGGCGATGCGCTCGTGAAACTGGCGTAGCTCATCGTAGCGGGTGGCCTCGAGCTCCAGTTGCTTCACGGTGTACTCGCGGGTGTAGTGCAGCATGCCGCCCTCGGCAGTCACGGTGCTGTGGTACGAAGCGAAGTCGGTATCCAGGCTGACGGCGTTGGGCAGCTCATCGACTACGTAGCCAGCGGGCAGGGTAAGGTCGATCTGATCGCGGCGGACCTGCATGGCGCCGAGATCGATTGGCCAGTTGCGCGACTCGCGCGGCAGCGGCATGCTATCGGTGCCCATGACGCGCGGACGTACCAGCAGCATGTCGCCGGCGGTACGCGCATAGCCAGGGGCCCGGAACGAATAGTCGATCTCGAAGGGGTGGGCCAGGTCGTTGGGGTGCGGCGCGACGATCTTTTCCAGCGCCACGCTGCGCAAGTCCCGGCTCAGCCGCTGCTCCAGGAAGTCGCGCTGCTGCTGCTCACTGCCCTGGGCGAAGGTGACGCGGGAGGCGTTGGAGCCCTGGCCGAAGCGCTGCTCCACCACTGCACCCTGCAGCGATCCGTCCGCCATCAGCTGCGCATGCACAGTGTGCTCGGTGCGATCGGCATCGGGGGAGAGACGGGGCAGCTGAATCAGCTGGCTCTGCGGCGCTGGCCTGTAAGAGTGGCAAGCAAACGTATCGTTGTCGCTGGAGTCCCTTTGACGGTGCATCTTGTGGAGCCGCTACGTGACATGTTTGGGTCCGTTTGCGAGTACACGCTTGATCTCTGCTTCCTTCTCCTCGGAGGGTTACTGCTCACCACAATGGCAGGATATTTTCTGAGCAGACGTGCGTTGGCTCCCGTCGAACGTATACGCCAAGAAGCCGAGGCAATCGATCCGAGACACCTGACCTCACGCCTTCGCGTTCCGCATACCGACGACGAATTGAAGCGCCTTGCCCAGACTCTGAATGCGATGCTTTCCCGAATTGAGAGCGGCTTTCTCGCCGTGCAGCAATTCACCGCAGATGCATCCCATGAGCTACGCGCACCGTTGGCACTGATTCTTACGGCTAGCGAAGTCACTTTGCGGCGCGAACGTTCGCGAGAGGAACTTAGAGAGACACTCGGAAAAGTGGCGTCAGAAGCGCGCCACATGTCCAAGCTTGTGGAACAACTCCTCGCACTGGCTCGGAATGATCTTGAGCGAGAGGAGACTGCAGCCGAGATCGTCGATGTCGCGCAGCTTGCCCACGATGTCTGCGAGGAGTTCCTTTCCGTTGCGGCCGAGAAGGGACTTAGCATCGCCTGCAAAGCATGTGAGGGCATGGCTCAGGTGATGGGTAACGAAACTGACGTGCGCCGGCTACTTCTAATCTTGTTGGATAACGCTGTCAAATATACAGAATCCGGTTCGATCACGGTCACGGTCGATTCTCAGCTGGACGGCATTAGTATTTCTGTCAACGATACGGGCATTGGAATCGAACCTACAGCGATTCCTAAGGTATTCAACAGATTTTGGCGGGCGGACAAAGTGCGCTCCCGAAGCGTTGGAGGCGCGGGTCTAGGACTCTCGCTCGCATCGCAAATTGTCGCGAAAAGTGATGGAACGATCACGGTGAAGAGTCAGGTAGGACATGGCTCCAGCGTCGTTGTGAAGTTGCCTCCGGTCATCAAGGTGCAAGCAGCGGCTTCGCCCGACCGACAATGCTAGTCGACTAATCTTCAGTAGTGATCTGTCGGCCCAGTTTCCTAACAGCCTCACGGAAGCAGCAAGCGCGGGGATGAATGGAGACTGAGGCATTCGGATAAAATTGCTTCGTTCTGTGATCGGAGATCGAAATGCAATCCAGCCATTTAGCGGCGTCTGGTCCATCTTCCCGCTCGGCCGGCCGATACAGGTGGGTGACAGTATGGCTGGCGATTGGCTGCGCCATCGCGCTGCTCTTGGGGGCGAATGCGATTCGGGACTATAGGTTTGTCTCCCGGTTGCTGGCGACACAGCAGGTGCGGCGCCAAATGACACAGATTAGCGCACAGGTTGAGCAGCAGCTCCGCCGGAGCGACGCGAACCAGCAGCCGCTTCAAAGCGCGTTGGGGAGCAGCCTGCGCGAAGACGAGTCCGTAAGCCTCCGCGGCGCGGACGGTGTGCTGCTCGAGCACCTCGGTGACAGCTTTCTCAGCTCGCCGTTCACTGCCGAGAAAGTACACAATGCATTCGCACGCAGGGAACCGCTGTTTCGGACGGTCTCGACTCCGTCTGGAGACGTGGTGCTGGAAGTGTTTGCCTTGCATCCTGCAAGGGGCGCTGCTGCAGCGCTACCAACCCCCGCTCCTCTGCCGATGGACGCAAAACCGGCGGGCCCACGGTTCATGACGCTTGAGGTTGCCTTGCCCCTAAAGGGAGCCGACAATTCGGTGCTAGCGCCGATCCGGCGCAACCTTGCAATCAACTTGGCAGCAGCGCTGACGCTGCTGGCGACAGTGCTCCTGGCTGGAGTCGGCCTGCGATCGTATGCAAAGGGGAGGCGGTTGGAGGAACAGGTCGAGATTGCGCGTCAGGTGCAGTCGAGACTGCTACCCGATCCTTCAGTGCAGCTGCCCGGTGTGCAAATTGCCATAGTGTACAAGCCCTCAGAGCAGGTGGGCGGAGACTTTTACGATGTCTTTCCGAACGAGGCGAATGGATTTGCAGCAGTGATCGGGGATGTCTCGGGCAAGGGGCTTCCTGCGGCGTTACTGATGGGCGTGATCCACGGGGCCGTGCGGATCGCGGGCTGGCAAAGCGCCAAGGCGGACCATGAAGACGAGTCAAGCAGACTGAATCAGCTTCTTTTTGAAAGGGCGAGCGACAACCAGTTTGCGAGCATGTTCTGGTGTTCTTACGATAGCCATCTTCGGTCCATGAGGTACGTGAACGCAGGGCATTGTCCACCATTCTTAGTGAGCCGAAGGGAAGAAGCGCTGACGATGAAGCGACTGGGCGAGGGTGGGCCGGTGCTGGGGCTGCTGCCACAGGCCGCTTATAACGCCACGACAGTAGAAGTAGTACCGGGCGATCTGCTCGTGATGTATTCGGATGGGCTAGTCGAGGCTGCCAGTGCGGCAGACGATGAGTACGGGGAAGAGCGGCTGGAGGCGTTGCTGCGTAGTCACTTCGACGAGACGCCGGACAAGATCCGCGAGAGCCTGATGACCTCGTGGGCATCTTTTTCGCCCACAAGTGATGCGCGAGATGATCTGACGATCACGATCATTCGATTCTAACTTCGGACACGGAGTCGGTACTCGCTCTCTCGCGGGCGTGGTCTACGGCGGGGACAGCCGCTGCTAGGTACAAGAAGTAGACTGGGTCGGTCAACACAAACGCCCTCGTCAGAGTTTCGTAACAGCAAGGGTATGCACCCAGGCCAGCTGTCCATAGGTGGCGTAACGCTCGCCGGGGTCGAACGCGCGCTCCTTGCCATCCACCATGGCGACAACGATCAGGTCTTCCAACTGGTCACCCGTGAGGTAGTTCGGGTCGAAGGCGCTGTGATTGCGATCAACTACCTTCATTCCATAGGCGCGAATGCCGGCCGCCCTGGCGAGCGAGAGAAAGAGCAAGGCCAGGTCATCGCTTGAGCCGCGCTTCAGACTCCAGATATCGTTCGCAGACTTGATCCGCTTCACGCCCTCCGCGCGGTTCTCTTCGCGGCTGTGCTCGCGGCTGTAATTGGTGTTGTCCAACTTCATGACCGCGCTGTAAAGCCGGTTGAGTTTCTGGTCTTCCGTGCTGGCGCCCTGGGTCAGCTCCTGCGCCGCCTGCACGATGGCAGGGGAGGAAGCAGCAAACTTATCGATCGTGTGGGCCCACAACTTGCCGTAGTTCTTCCAGAACTCCTCCGGCGAACGCACACCTGTGTAGTAGAAGCGCACGTGGTATGCGAAGGCTCCCATGGGTGGCGCGTATTGCTCCTCCGGCAGCGCAGGAATGTTGGCCAGGTCCACCTCATAAGCGCCGCGTAAAACAGCGACTTTTACGCCAGGCGGCAGTATGTGACTGTAGGCCAGCGAACTGCTGGTATCGCCATTGTCGGTACTCGACAGCACCTGGTGCTCGGTGGGCACGAAGTGGTAGTGCGCCTTATGCACATAGAGCGGCTGCGAGATGGTCCAGGAAGGCGATATGACTGAGTGGTCGTCGTAACGCAGCTTGAAGCGGTATTCCAGGATGCTGCCGACCTCTACGTCCGGCAGAGAGAAGACTTTGGCCTTGTATTTCAGGGTCGCCGTTTTGGCCAGCAGCTTCTCGTATGGCTTGCCGGTAAACGGGATCACCGTGCCATCGCTATGGATGGTACGGCCCTGGATTTCGTCGACGCCAGTGAAAGAGCCGCCGAAGGGAACTTCGACGTCGCCGTATCTCTTGCCCTCCTCACGCAGCACCTTCAGCCGGACGTAAACACTCTCCATATGCAGCTTGTCGTCCGCGGTCTCCTCTCGGTAGAGGTAGACGGCGTCGGCATTGGGCGCAGCCGGGTCGGAGCTCATCTTCAGCTCTGCTGGCGTGGGCTGTTGCCAGTCCAGCGCAAAGGCGTTTGGCGCGGCAGAGAGCAGAGGAAGCAGAAGGAGCAGCAGGCAGGGCCGACGCAGCACAGGAGAACCTCAAGGGAAAGGAGTTGTTTCCACTGCAGGGCGCGGAGGCAAGGGTTTGCCTGGCCGCGGGGAGCAGTAATGAAGAGCAAAATTTGCACGGATTATGCCCTACCTCGTGCCTGTTAAGGAAGTAAATTCGCTGGCATCGCGTATTTTTAGGTTACTTAAGGAGGTATGGTGCAGCGAAAGGACGCTAGAAGGGGTCTGAAGCAGGGCAAGACCGCTGCGACCTAAAATCTGGATGCGCTGTTCGCGACGAGGCAAATTCACCGAGGCAGCCACACCGGTAGCCACTGCTTCCACGCCACTCTGGGAGGAATTGCCTTAGAGTGTTCGGTATGAAGAGCAGGGCAAGCTCCATCTCCTTTGGGCTGTTCGTCATCGTGGTGTTGACAGCGCTCTACTCGCTGCTGGCTGCCCATGGCCGGACGAACTGGGGCCTGGTCACCGTGCTGGGCGGCATCCTGCTGCTGCGCGCCGTCATGTTCGCGATGAACCTGCGCCAGCAGCGCCGCAATCTCCTACGGGGCAAGGGGCCGGTACAGATCGAGACGCGATTAGGTCTGAATGACGACGATCCGGCGGCGTCTCCATCCGCCGTGTCTTCCGCAGAATTGCCGGCTGCGTCTGCTGCGCAGCCTCCCGCTGGAAAATCGACCGGGACGGACGAGATCTCAGAGCGATGACCTACAAACGCGGCTGCATGTATGCGGCAATCCTTGGTCTGCCATGTCTTCTCTTCGATCTGCTGGTACGCATCCCGCCGCTCTACCACATGCAACAGGCGCACACCGTCGCGCAGTTCATTCTGTTTCCCGGTTGGCAGGTGGTGCACTGGCTGACCGGCGGGCTAATGGCGCGAAACTTCGAGCACGAACTGCTGCTGCCGCTGCTCATCATCGCCATCAATATCGTGGCCTGGGGCGCAGTGGGGTGGGCGGCTGCGAGAGCGCGAGCGGCGTTTGGGCTTAACGCGCGTACTTCTTCAGCACCTGCTTGAGCTTGGCATGCGGCAGTCCGATGGCAGTGTGACCGTCGATGCCGGTCACGGTGTGGGCGCCCACCATCGCATTGACGATCGCCTCCTCTGTCGCTTCCACCGTGGCGGTAAACAGCGCAGAGATGTGCTCATTCGAGACTGTCCGGACGATATTCGGTCCGGGCGCCGCGTCGATGTGGCGGTTGGCGGTGGAGAAGGCGAGGAACAGATCTCCGGAGCCGTTGCCGGAGGTAGACCCAGTCCGGGCCAGTCCCATGGTGGCGCGCCGGGCCAGCCGCTCCAGCTGGTGAGGCAAGAGCGGCGCGTCGGTGGCGATCAGGATGATGATGGAACCCACGTCGCCTTCGCGTTCACCGCCCAAGCTGTCGATACGCGGGGAGCACCGATATGCACGGAGGAATCTTCAGCGGCGCTTGCCTTTGCCTTTTCCTTTACGGTCTTTGACTTTACGGTCCTTCGCTTTACGGCTCTTGCCGCTGCGGCTGGCCGCTGCAGCACGCGGCAACGCTGCTTGCCGCGACGCGCCAGTGGGAGCCGCTGCTGGTTTGGCCTTGGCCTTGGCGGACTTGCTGGCCGGACGGCGCGCCGGCACCACTTCTTCCATCACCGAGAACTGCAGACGCCGCTCGACTTCATCTACGCGGTCGAGCAGTACATGCAGCCGATCGCCGATGCCGTAGCGCCGTCCGCTGCGGTTGCCCATGATCTCGCGCGTGTTGTCGCGATAGGTGTAATGGTCGTCGTGCAGACTGTCGATGGGCACCAGGCCTTCGATGAACAGATCGTCGAGCTCGATGAACAGGCCGTACTTGGTGGCGTTCATCACCATCGCGTCGAAGTCCTCGCCGATGCGATGCTGCATGAACTTCACCTTCTTCCACTCCATCAGCTCGCGTTCGGCCTCGGCAGCGCGGCGCTCATTGTCGCTGCACTCGCGTGCGATGGCGCCCAGGTCTTCTTCGCTGAGGCCCACCCGAGCTTCGCTCGAATGGGGCACCCGGCTCAGGATGACATCGGTTTGTTTGAGGACATGGCCCGAGACTCCGGCACGCAGCAAGGCCTTCGAGATGCGGTGCACGATCAGGTCCGGGTAGCGGCGAATGGGTGAGGTGAAGTGGGTGTAATGCTGGGTGGCCAGCGCGAAGTGGCCTTCGTTCTTTTCCGAGTAGCGGGCCTGCTTGAGCGAGCGCAGCATCAGGTGGGCCAGGATGCGCTCTTCCGGCTTGCCCGAAATCTTCTGTGCCAGCCGTTGATACATCCGCGGCGTTACGGGGATATCCTGTGGTATTTCCTGGGTGCGGGGTGACTGACGCTGACTGTTACGATTGCGTGCGTTGTGCGCGCGGAACTCGCGGCGCTCGCTCTTGAACTGCACGCGCTTCACGGGCAAAGCGCCCAGGCCCAGCGAGTAGCCAAAGTGCGCGGCGGTCTCTTCAAAGTCCAGCACCCGCTTCGCGTCCGGCTTCTCATGAATGCGGTAGATAGAGGGCACGCCGAGTGATTCGTGCCACTCCGCCACGCACTCGTTGGCGGAGAGCATGAACTCCTCGATCAGGCGATTCGCCCAGGTGCGCTCCGAGCGCACGATGGCCTCCATCTCACCTTGCGCGTTGAAGTCGATCACCGGTTCGGGCAGGTCGAAGTCGATGGAGCCGCGCTGCTGTCGCTTGCGGTTGAGGATGAGAGCGAGCGCGTGCATGCGCTCGAACTCGGCCACCAGCGGCGCGAACTCCGTGCGTGCGGCTGCGTCGCCGCTGATGACAGCGTGCACCTGGGTATAGGTCATGCGGCGCGCAGAGCGGATCACACCCTCGCACACCTCGTAACTGCGGATGGCACCGGCTGCGTCGAGTTGCATAATGCAGGAAAGGACCAGGCGGTCTTCGTCGGGCCGCAAGCTGCAGATGTCAGTCGAGAGCTCCTGCGGCAGCATGGGCACAGCGCGGTCAGGAAAGTAAACCGAAGTCCCGCGCAGCCGCGCTTCCAGATCGAGCGGTGAGCCGGGCGTGACGTACTCGGCAACATCGGCGATGTGGACCTGCAATTCGTAACCAGCCCCCGCTTCTGTCCCCGTCTCGCGCACCAGCACGGCATCGTCGAAGTCCTTTGCGGTCTCGCCATCGATGGTGACGATGGCTAACTCGCGGAAGTCGCGGCGTGCTGCGATCTCATCCTGGTCGAGGTGCGCCACCGTACGCGCATTTCCCAGCACTGCATCCGGAAAGAGGTGCGGGATGTGGTGCTTGCGGATCATGATCTCGACGTCAACGCCGAAGTCGTCGGGATGGCCCAGCACTTCGAGCACGCGCCCGCGCGCCTGGCGGCTCAGAGTGGGCCAGTCGGTGATCTCGACATCGACCACCAGGCCTTCCAGGTCCTGCTCTTCCGGGTGATGGTGCGCCACGGCGGTCCCCGCGTGCAGCGCTTCGTTGCCCAGCACTCGATGCGGCGTGGCGTCGGCTGCCAGCAATGGGATCTCGTCACCGAAGGGGATCAGGATGGGCTGCGTCATGCGCTCATCGAAGGGCACTACAAGATTGCCGAGAGAGCGCTCGCTGTTTGCGTAGCGGAAGCGGCCCACCACCGTGGGGTTGCGGCGATGCGCGATCTGCACGATGCGGCCAGAGCGCTTGCCAGCGTTGGGACCGCTGGTGCGGGGCGGAGACAGCTCCACCAGCACCAGGTCACCCTGCATGGCGCCGTTCAGATCGCCAGGCGGAACAAAAATGTCGGCCTCTCTGTCTCCGCTGGCGCTCGCATTGGGACGCACAAAGCCGAAGCCGTCACGATGCAGGTCGAGCCGTCCGGGGATCAGGTTGGTGCGCGCGGCCGCGGCGTGGGGCAGGCTCCATTGATCGCGGTCCGCCTTCACCAGCGCGCCGCTTGCCGTCATGCGGGCTAGTTGTTCCAGCAGCAGGCGGCGCTCCCGGCCCCCGCCCAGGCCAAGCTCGCGCACCAGTTGTTTGTAGCCGGCGCGCCCGCCCGCGGAGCGGCGGATACGGGCGAGAAGATCACGATCCGAGGCCATAGGCCGGCCTTCCTTTTGGACTGGAGTTCCCAGCAGAGTTTACGGTGAAGTGCGCCGTGATCGCCTCTGCCCCGTGAAATGCGCCGCAAAGCCAGCAAATAGATACCACTTAGGTGCAAGAAACGGAGAAAAGATTATGATGCGGGGATGCATTTTTCATGGAGAGGTGAGTAAGATGCAGACACAGGGCAGGGTTTGGCGCAGTGGGCCGCGTTGCGAAGTAGTGCGGAGACCGCGGCTGTTCCCTGAACCCTCCTGCAGAGTTGGACCAAGGCAAAGTGCGGGCGAAGCGTTCCCGCAGGGCTCCTCGGCAGGCAAAGGCATATTACGCAGTATTCGAAAGGAAACACCCAAGCGATGTGGAAACCGAACCAGCCCGGTAGCTCTCCCCAGTCCCCCTCCAACGAGCCGAACCGTCCGGCTGCGCCCGCAGGCGGCGGCTTTGAACCGGCTGCGTCGCGCCCCGGCGCACCGGCGGCACAAGCCGCGGCCGCGGATCAGGCGACCATCGGCAAAAGCCTGGTCGTGAAGGGCGAGGTCACTGGCTCCGAATCTCTCTACATCGATGGCAAGGTGGAGGGCGCCATCAATCTGCCGGGCAATCGCGTGACCGTGGGCCGCAATGGCCAGGTGGCGGCGAACATCTCTGCCCGCGAAGTCGTGGTGCTGGGTAAGGTGCGCGGCAATATCAATGCCAGCGACCGCGTCGACATCCGCAGCGAAGGCTCCTTGACCGGCGACGTGATCGCGCAGCGCATCTCGATCGAAGACGGCGCATTCTTCAAGGGCGGCATCGACATCCGCAAGCCCGGCCAGACAGGCGACAAGGCCGCGCCAGCCGAGGCAGCGAAGCCGGTCACCGTCTAAAGCAGCGAAGTTCAGCAATATCGGGCCCCGGGGCGCGCAACACTGCGCTCCGGGGCTTTCCTGCGTGTGCGGATCTGCCATCCTTCAGGTCATGAAGAGGGCTAGCAGGAGGCCGAGCGACGTAATGCTCAAGGAGAATGCAGTAAGGCCGCACCTGGCGAGCCTTCCTTTGGGTTGAAGGCTCATGATGCTCATTTCGAGTTCTCATCTCTTTTGAATCTCCGCATCAGGCTTCCGGGGATTGGGATTCCCAACATGCTGGTGATTGCGACGTAGAGCACGCCGTAGGGCGTGAGCACGGCGGCTGCGGTGAGGATGGCCGCAGTGCTGGTCTGCCGGTGCAGCGGCAGGTAGCGATGCAGCAGGTAGCACAGCGCGGCGGCGATCATCGCGCCGAGCCATAGCCGCAGCACGCGGCTGGCGGGGTAGTCGACGATGCCGATGCGTTGGTGCAGGGCGCGGCGCAGCAGCGTGTACTCCACCCATGCGGCGAGGCCGGCGGAGAGCGTCAGCCCGGCGACGCCCCAGCGCGCATCAATGCCAAGCAGGCGCGGCAGCGGTATGGAGAACAGATAGCCCAGCGCGAGGGTCAAGGCCACGCGGATGAGCGCGAAGTTGAGCGGGGTGCGCGTGTTGCGCAACGCGTAGAAGGCTGAGGAGTAGAGCCGCCCCGAAGTGCCCGCGAGCAGGCCGACGCCAGAGCCGGCCAGCGCACTCCATACATAGACCACATCGCTCGCGTTGAAATGGCCGGTGCGGTAGATGGCCGCGACCACTACATCTCCCAGCACGACGAAGGCGACGGCAGAGGGCACGACGAACCAGGCAATTTGCGCGAGTCCAGCAGCAAGGCGCTTGCGCAGCTGCGCTGCGATTTCCTCTGGCGTGCCCAGTGCAGCGGACATGGCGGGCAGCTCTGCCGCAGAGACAGCCATGCCGAAGAGCGAGATGGGAAGCTGGTTGATGGTCTGCGCATAGCTGAGCGCGGCCACCGCGCCGTCCGGCAACAGGCTGGCGAGTATCTGATCGACGAAGGCGCTGACCTGCACCACGCCGCGGCTCAGGAAGACGGGGAAGAAGTTGCGCACGATAGTGCGGACGTGTTCGGAACGGAAGTCGGCTACGAAGCGCAACGGGCTCAGCAGATGCAGCACAGTAGGCAACTGCACGGCGAACTGCAGCGCCGAGCCAATGACGGAGCCGACCGCCAACGCAATCGCCAGGAGTGGTTCGGCATCGGCTGCACCTGCGATGCCGCGCGCCAACAGCACGCGCCCCTGCCACACGAGCGTCGCGATCATGGCCAGGTTCCACACCACCGGCGCGGCGTAGGAGAGGAAAAAGCGGCGGTGGCTGTTGAGAATGCCGAGGCACCAGGCGGAGAGCACCAGCAGTGCCGCGCCGGGGAAGAGGATACGCACGATCTGGATGGTGAGCTGGCGCTTCTCGCCATGGAAGCCGGGCGCAATCGCGTCGATCAGCCACGGCGTAAACAGTACGCCGGCCAGCACCAGCAGCGACGCAATGACTACCAGCAGCGCAAAGATGGCAGCGGCGGTGCGGGTGGCTTCCTCATGGCGGTCCTCGGCGTTGAGCCGCGCGTACACCGGGATGAACGAGGCGGAGAGCACGCCTTCGCCGAAGAGATTCTGCAGCATGTTGGGGATGCGGAAGGCTGCCTTGAATGCGTCCGCCGCCATGGAGTTGCCGAAGTAATGCGCGAAGATGCGTTCGCGTATCAGGCCGATGAGCCTCGAAAGCAGGATGCCGCTGGCCACGGCGAGGGCGGCAGCGCGGCCATGCGGCTGCTGCGTCGAAGGCGGAGTCTTCGGCAGTGGCGGCTGGCCGGCGGGGGTGATGGTATCTGACATGCAGGCTACGGCTCTAGCGTATAGGCGACAGCAGCACTGCGGGAGTGCGCACTCTGGCGCGGGTACAACGATGTCCCCTTCGAATCATCTGCGAATCACGCGCCTGCTGCGCTCGCTGCGGGTGCTGGGCCTGGAGCAGGATGCGGCGATGCTGTGGCGTGCGCTGGCCGATCTCTATCATCGCGATGAAGCAGCAGGTCAGCGCAGGATTACCGCGCGAAGCTTTGCTTACTGGAGCGACTGAGCCACTGAATTCAGGCTCAGCACTCAGAAGCAATTCTCCTGCAGGTGTAGGCCGTCCAGCGGCTGCTCATGCGGCCATTCTTTGAGGAAAGGTCACGCCCAGATGAGCTTCCTAGCTCACAGCATCAGGAGAATTGCTTTAGTCCGTGTCCTGATTCTTCTTCCAATCTTCGGACGGCAGCTCGAGCGCGATCAGCGCGAACTCGGTGGGGCCGCTGTCCGACTTGCCCAGGCCGACGATGTGCTGGCGTCGCCGCGAGCCGGCGCGCAGGGTCAGGTTCTCGCCATCGTCGTCCATGTGCACGTTCTTGTCCTTATCACTGCAGGTCAAGCCCTCGGATGTCTTCTTCAGCGAACCGACCGCCTGCGAGCCGTGGCACTCCAGCACGTCGCCGTACTTGGCGAGGGCCTTGCGATAGAAGGTCTCCACCTTGGCTCGATCGTCGGGCGTGGAGTAGTGCTCCACCTGCACGCGCAACTGGAAGGAGCCGAAGCCAAGCTGCACATCGGCATTCTTGTCCCCATGATCATTGGCTTTCAACGTCGCGCCGGGATACTGCGCGATGCCGGTGTTGCCTTCGGCCTTGTTGGTGTTGACGTGAATACCGCCCAGTGGCGTATCGATCTTCACCTTCTTGTCTTCGCCGTTCTCATTCTTGTCCACACGGATGGAGCACCCGGTCACGACGGGAAGGGCCAGCACCAGCAGTGCAGGAAACACGACCGCAGGCGGAACGCATCGCAGAAACATACCCATAGAGATACCCCTTCCAAGAAAAAGATACGCAGGGACACGGTACTCTGTTCCCCTGAAAAACAGGATCTGGCATCGCAGGATTTCCGCGATGACCGCATACTATGCCGGCGGACGGGGTTTCGACTGGATATAGGACGGGCCGGCGCATTCCCGTCCGGAGGAACGACCATGAACGACCAGAGGAACACGCTTCGCAGCGTTCGCCGCCTGTTACCGGCTCCAACCTCGACGCTGTTAGTCCTGGCCCTGTCGTGCGCAGCGATGCTCAATGCCACCCCGGCTTACGCCGACTCCGACGATCCCTCCGGCCGCGTCGCGCGGCTGGCTTACCTCGAAGGCAATGTTTCGATCCAGCCGGCGGGCGTGGATCAATGGAACCAGGCGGAGACGAACTACTCGGTGGCTACGGGAGATCGTGTGTACACCGATCAGGATGGCCGCGATGAACTATCGCTGGGCGCCACTAGTGTGCGCATGTGGCACACCACAGATCTGACCATGACCAGCCTGAGCGACCGGCTGACTCAATTGGGCCTGGCCCAGGGCACCATCCGGGTGCGCACCTTCTCTGTTGAGGGCTACGACGCAGCGGCAGATGACCGGCAGGGCGGCGCCCAGCAAGTGGAGATCGATACCCCAAACGGTGCGATCACAGTGGTGCAGCCGGGGGACATCCGTGTCGACTCCTACGAAGACGGGACGCAGGTCACGGTGAACAGCGGAGCGGTGCAGCTCTCCGGACCGAATCTGTCTCAGGAGATTGGCGCCGGCAACTCGGTACGGCTGCAGGGCACGAATCCGATCGAGCTTGAAGAGGCGACATTGCCAGGGCGGGATGAGTTCGACAAGTGGTCGCTCTCCCGTGATCGTCACCAGGAACATTCGCGCTCCGCGGAGTACGTGAGCCGGGACACGCCGGGCTACGACGACCTGGACGACTACGGCCGCTGGGACGAGCAGAGCGAATATGGGCCCATCTGGTATCCCACGCAGGTGGAAGAGGGCTGGGTGCCGTACCGTACAGGCCACTGGGTGTGGACTGGCCCCTATGGATGGACCTGGGTGGAGTCGGAGCCGTGGGGCTATGCGCCCTTCCATTACGGCCGCTGGGTCTCCTACCGCGGCCGCTGGGGCTGGGTCCCGGGACCGGTGCACGTGCGCCCGGTGTGGTCGCCGGCACTGGTGGTGTTCGCGGGCGGCAATGGCTTCGGCTATGACGGTGGCGGCCTCACCGCATGGTTCCCGCTGGGTGTGGGCGAGCCCTACATTCCCTGGTACCACTGCAGCTCGGACTACGTGCGCCGGGTGAATGTGACCAACATTAACATCGTCAACATTCACAACACGACTGTTGTGAACAACTACAACACCTTCGTCCGCAACACCAACAACTACACCAACGTGACGAACGTGCGCAGCATGAACTACGCCTACACCAATCGCAATGCCGGCTTCTCCGCGGTGAACGCGCGCGCCTTTGCCGCCGGCCAGCCGGTGGGGCGCAATCTGGCCCATGTGTCACCGCAGCAGATACAGACTGCGCAGGTGATCGCGCATCCCAGCATCCAGCCCACGCGGTAGAGCGTGGTGGTGCGGCCGGTGAGCCGCGCCGTTCCTGTTCCGGTCGTGCGGCCGACGCTGCTGACGCAAGGCGGCCGGCAGGCGCAGGCAGTCCCAGGAGCGCGTCCGGTTGCAGTGCCCTATCGTCCACAGGCGGGCAATGGGCCGGTGGCAAACTCGCCGGTGCAGGGTCCGCGGCCGGTGGTCCAACAGCCGCGCCCCGGCTTCGGCAACGCGCCTGCTGCTCCCAGCGGCCCGATAGCGGCCCGGCCCAACTATCCCGGCCAGCAGTCCGGCCAGGTGCCGACCGGAGCACGCCCCGTGCAGCCGATCGCGCCCGTGGCGCGGCCTGCCCAGCCGGGGGGAGGCTATGTGCGGCCGGCCCAGCCTTCCAGTGGCTATCCCCAGCGACCATTGGTCATCCGCAATGAGCCGCCAGCGCCGCAGCCGACCTTCCAACAGCAGCAGCGGAGCCTGGGTCGTGATCCGGGGCGCCCGCTCGAACCACAGCAGCGTGACAACCTATCGGTCGGCCGCCCCGCAGGGCGCCCCGTCGACCAGGAGCCGTTCCCCCACCAGCAGCAACTGCAGCAGCGGCCTGTACCGCAGCAGCAGGTACGGCCTGCGCCGCCGCAGGCACGCCCGGAGCCGCAACGCGCTGCCCCTCCGCAGGGCCGGCCAGCGCCCACTCCCCAGTCGCGGCCGAACAGCGGAGACGATCGCGGCCACCACTAGAGAACAGCCATCGCCACGACGGATGGATGGGCGGCGGGGAGACGCGGACAGTGCGCCTCCCGCCACCGGCCTGCGAATCCGCGCTTCACGCGCGAGAAAGTAGCAGCCGTGGCGCGCTGCCGGGGCCTATACTGCCGTGGAAAGCCGGTGAAAGACTACTGGCCCTGGGCTGGAGCGGTTTTCCTGATGCTGTGAAGCGCGCAAAGGACTTTGGCATGGCTTTCCTTAGAGGAAGGCCACAATAGCGATTGGCTATCCCCTCTACACCTACAGGAAACTTGCTCTATGGCGAGCAAATCGAACGGACGGCAGCCTGCGACCCGCACTGCGAAGGCGTTGCCGCAGATCCCTGACAAGCTGTACTACCGCATCGGCGAGGTAGCCCGGCTGTGCGGGGTGGAGACCTATGTGCTGCGCTTCTGGGAGACAGAGTTTCCCCAGTTGAAGCCGAACAAGAGCGGCGCCGGCCAGCGGCTTTACCGCCGCCGCGAGGTGGAGTTGGCGCGGCGTATCCGCGACCTTCTGTATCAGGACGGATACACCATCCCTGGTGCGCGTCAGGCCATCCTGGAAGGCGGCAGGGATGCCAGCGGCGCCAGTCGCAAGGTGGGCGCAAGCAAAGGCGACGCGGCACACTTGCCCCTGGTGCGCGCCGGCCTGAAGACGGGACCGGAAAGCCCCCGGCTAAGCAAGCTGCGCCTGGAGTTGAAAGAGATTCTCGGGATGCTGTCAGACTCGCCCAGCTCGGGTACCACTCGATCCGGCAAAGCCACCCCGGCCCGCGTGGGCACGGCAAAGCAGGAAGGCGAACGCCCCGAGTTGTTCGATTAACACCGGGCTCTGTATCAGCCGGTCTGCCTCACTGCCGCATTCATCTGCAACGGCGCTTCCATCTCCAGTTGCCCCGGTCCGGTGGCGCCTTCCTTGGTCATGAAGCGCTCCAGTGCCTGCGTGGCGCAGCCTTTGCCGCACAGGTGACGCATCTCCGAGTCGCGACTCTGCTGCCCTCGCCAGGGCATGACAGAGAAGCGCTGCGGAACCTGGTCTTCTTCATCGCAAGGGCACTCGCCCAGCGCCAGCATCCACCAGTGATTGGCCTCGCCCTTTTTCGTTCCGCACACGTCACAGGTGAAGGAAACGTCCCAGACAATAGGCCCGACCTCCGCACCAAAGTCATCGTGCCCAGCAAACAGGGCTGCCGATCATGGTAGCGTGAAGGCAGGATACTCCCCTTGAGTGCAACCGGCGCCCAGGACGGAGGCATGCCGCGTCACCGATGTAATGGGAGCATTCTGTTGATCTGCTACGACTGTTCCGCCTCAAGCTTCCGGTTGTCGCGCTTTCGCTGGAGCGATCTGGAGCGTCTGGCGCTGCTGCAGTATCCGGTACGGTGCCGCAGTTGTCACCGCCGCACTTTCGCCGGCCTCCCGCTTGCCCTCGCCCTCTATCAGGCACGGCGCGCGAAGCGGATGCACCGGACGCATTCGGTGGACAGCTAGAGCAATTTTCCTGTAGGTGTAGGGAGACCGGCAACCGCTATGGTGGCCTTTCTTTGAGGAAAGGCCACGCCGAGTTGATCTTCGCAACGCACAGCATCAGGAAAATTGCTCTAGGGCCGGCAGCGGCGCTCTGCCATCGCGTGCATGCCGTCTAATCCTCAACTGAGCCCCTCTATCCTGATCGTGGTGGTTCGCTATGAGCTGCCGCTTGATCGGTCGGCGGTGATGCACAGCTTGGCGGAATGCTTCGCGCAACAACCAGAACTGCTGCATTCATTTCGCACGCTGGTGTGGGACAACACTCCCGAGCCGCTCAGTGATCTGCGCGCGCCTTTTCCTTTGGAGTACCGGCATAGCGAGCAGAACCTCGGCGTCTCTGGCGCGTACAACCGCGCGATGGAGATGGCTACGTCCGCTGGATGCGGCTGGCTGCTGCTGCTGGATCAGGACACGACGCTGCCGCCCGGTTTTCTTGCCGCTATGCAGCAGCATGCGGAGCGGGTGGGGCCTGATGAGAGCGTCGCTGCAGTGGCACCCACGGTTGTGGTTGGCGAGACGACGGTCTCGCCCAAGGTGACGGTGCGCTTGGGCGGCGCGCGCGATGTGCCAGCCGGATATCAGGGCCTGTGCCGTGAAGAGGTAGTGCTGGTGAACACTGGCTTGCTGCTGCGCGTGGCCGCGTTACGCGCCATTGGCGGCTTCAGCGCAGAGTTCTGGCTGGACTTTTCTGACCGCTACCTGTGCCACATGCTGGCCACCCATGGCATGGCCGTCTGGCTGGCGGGCGAGCAGCGATTGCACCATCAGATTTCCCTAATGGCAGGCGAGGGCGGCATGTCAGAGGAGCGGTACGCGAATCTGCTGGACGCTGAGGATGCCTACTTCGCGATGTACAAATCGACGGCGCGCAACGCCGTCTACCAGCTGCGCTTGCTGCGCAATGCATGGCGCGAGCGGCAGGCGCATCCAGCGCGGGCGAAGCTGCTGTGGCGGCACTTCGTTCGCCGGCTTTATCTGCCGCGGGCGATCCGTCTACGCGAGTGGCGGGCGGCAATTGCCAAGCGCGGCATCGCCATCGATTCAGTTTCCTAAGACCCCAGAACGCCTTGTTGTGCTTTCTTCTTCAGCCCCGAAAATCTTGGGAACCAGTTAGATTCCCTTCTCGTACCTATTGCCAGGCCATAGGAGACTGTGACACAGTCCTATGGCATAGCAATAGGAACAGCGGAGGGCCGAGCAATATGGGCGACCGGGCAGATGTATGGCAGGGAACACTGGCGCTGATGGTGCTGAAGACCATCGAGGGCATGGGGCCCATTCATGGCTATGGAATCGCCCGGCGCATTGAGCAGACCAGCGGCGCATTGCTCTCCTTGAATTACGGCACGCTCTACCCCGCGCTGCTGAAGCTGGAGCAGGAGGGCGCCATCACTGCGGAGTGGGGGGCATCGGAAAACAATCGCAAGGCCAAGTTCTATCGGCTGACCAGGGCTGGCCGGCGCCGGCTCGCGCATGAGGCCCGGCAGTGGGAGCAGGCGACGGCGATCGTGGCGCGCTTCCTGAAGCCTGCGCTTCTGTCGCGGCAGGAGGATCCGGCATGAGACAGCTACGGGCGTTCTGGTCACGATTGCGCGGCCTGGGTCGGGACAGCCAACGCGAGCAGGAGATGGCCGACGAGATCGAGAGCCATATCCAGATGCAGACCGATGACAACCAGCGCGCCGGTATGACAGCAGAAGAGGCGCGACGGCAGGCGATTCTGAAGCTGGGCGGACTTGAGCCAACCCGACAGGCCTACCGCGAGCGCGACACGCTGCCCTGGATAGAGCATGGCATGCAGGACCTGCGCTTCGCGCTGCGGCAGCTGGCGAAAAATCCCGGCTTCGCGCTTACGGCGATCCTGATGCTGGCGCTGGGCATTGCTGCCAGTGTGTCGCTGTTTGCTTTTGTCGATGCGGCGTTGTTGAAGCCGCTGCCCTATCAGGAGCCCAATCAGCTGGTGGCGGTGTATGAGACGGCGGTGATGTTTCCTCGATCCAACCTCTCCTATCCCGACTACCTGGACTGGAAGCGGATGAATACTACCTTCCAGTCGCTGGACGTCTGGGGATACGGTGGCTATCTGCTGCGCGCGTCTAGGAGCGCCGAGCCTGTGAGCGGCGCGCGAGTCACCGATGGCTTCTTCCGTACGCTGGGCGTGAAGCCCTTGCTGGGGCGCGATTTCTACTCCGGGGAAGACCTGCCCAGCGGCCCGCGCACGACCATCCTCAGCTACAACACCTGGCAACGTCGCTATGGGGGCCGCCGCGATGCGATCGGACAGGCGGTCTCACTGAGCGGCATTCCGTACACCATCGTCGGAGTGCTGCCCCGCAACTTCAACTTCGCCCCGCGCGGTGCCGTCGAGTTCTGGACGCCGTTCCACGCCTACGGGCAATGCGACGTGCGGCGGAGCTGCCATGGCATATATGGCGTCGCGCGACTCAAAACAGATGTCTCCATCAGCACAGCGCATGCGGAGATGAAGAACATCGCCGCGCAACTCGAGCGGCAGTACCCCGATTCGAACCGTGGTCAGGGTGCCAATGTCATCGCGCTGAGCGAAGCCATCGTCGGCCAGGTCCGGCCAATCCTTGTGGTGTTGTTGAGCGGAGCCGGGCTGCTGTTACTGATCGCCTGCGTGAATGTGTCCAGCCTGCTGCTGGTTCGCACCGAGAGCCGCAAGCGAGAGACTGCGGTGCGCGGCGCGCTGGGCGCCTCTCCACTGCGGCTGGTTCGGCAATTCGTAACAGAAGGTCTGGTGCTGGTGCTGGCAGGAACAGCGCTAGGCCTGGCGGCAGCCTACGGCACCATGCATGCACTGCTGCGGCTGGTTCCGCAGGACATGCTGGCGGCCATGCCGTTTCTGGAGGGAGTGGGGCTGAACTCGCGGGTGCTGCTGTTCGCCGCCGTCATCGTCGTGGTCGCAACCCTGCTCTTCGCATTGCCGCCCATGGCACGCCTGCCCCGGGCGCAACTGCAGGAAGGGTTGAACGAGGGCGGCCGCGGTGCAGCCGGCACGTTATGGCGGCGCTTGGGAGCGAACCTGGTGATTGCAGAGCTGGCCATCGCCATGGTGCTGCTGGTGGGCGCCGGCTTGCTGGGCAAGAGCCTCTATCGGCTGCTGCATGTCGAGCTCGGCTTCCACCCCGACCACCTGGCCACCATGAGCGTGGGGGCACCGGAGATTGCCTATGCGAAGGACGACCAGAAGGTGCGGCTGTATGGCGAACTGCTCGCGCGCGTTTCATCGCTGCCGGGTGTACAGTCCGGAGCGTTGACCAGCGTGCTTCCCGTCACCATGAATGGCAATACGGATTGGCTGCGCTTCGAGGGCAAGCCCTATCACGGGGAGCACAACGAAGTGCTGCAGCGTGAGGTGACGTCCGACTACTTCGCTACGCTGCATGCGGCCATGTCGCGCGGGCGGCCCTTCACAGCGGAGGAAGATACCAGCAAGCCGCTGGTAGCTATCATCAACCGGACACTGGCGCGGCAATACTTCCCCGGAGAAGACCCCGTGGGCAAGCGGTTGGGCGATACCCAGCTGACACCGAAGTCGATGAAGGTGATCGTCGGCGTCGTGGACGACTTCCGGGAGGGGCCGCTGGACGAAGACGTATGGCCGGCGATCTACTACCCGCTGAGCCAGAGTACTGATTCCGGCTTCTCGCTGATCGCACGTCTCAAGCAGGACGAAGCAGGTGTGCTGCCGGCCATGGTGGCCGCTGTGCACAGCGTCGATCGCGACCTGGGAGTGACAGACGAGACCACCATGACGCTGCGCATGCAGGCCTCGCCGACTGCATACCTGCATCGCTCCGCGGCCTACCTGGTGGGCTGCTTTGCCGCCCTGGCGGCTCTGCTGGGCGTGGTCGGACTTTACGGCGTCGTCGCCTACTCGGTAGGCCAGCGGACACGCGAGATCGGGGTGCGCATGGCGCTGGGCGCGCAGCGTTCGACGATCTATGGGCTGGTGCTGAAGGAGGCGTGCCGGCTAACTGTGCTCGGGGTCGCGGCGGGGTTGGTCTGCTCTGTTGCCGTGCTCTCGCTGATGGGCAAGCTGCTGTTCCAGGTAAAGTCCTGGGACGTACCAACGCTCGCGGGGGTCTCGGTGGCGCTGGGCGCAGCGGCGCTGCTGGCCAGCTATCTGCCCGCGCATCGTGCTGCCTCTGTAAATCCAGTGGAGGCGTTGCGGGCAGAGTAGTGGACATGCTGGGGTACGGACGTGTGTGATGGCAGCCATGCGTCCGATGCTTGCACTGTTCGCTTTCGCATTCTTGTTGATGTCGGTCATGGCTGCGCATGCAGCCAGCGATGTGCCAGTGCCGCAAAGTTGCACGCCGCTGGTGAATCAGAGGCTGGCGGATCTGGTGGCCCAGCGGCCCTCTGGCACCGCGGACAATGTGATGGTTTGCGGCACCACCATCAGCCCATCCCGCACGCAGTCCGGCGGCCCGCATGGCAGCCACCAGGTGCTGCCGCTGCTGGTCAACCTGCCGGGCCAGGGATCGAAGCTGATCGAGGTCGTGACCAATGACGATCTGGACGGAGTCGTCACTGCGCCCAAAGGAGCGGCCGTGCTCGCCTATGGGCAGGCCTTCTTCCCATCGCGTGGACACTTCACTGCCGGCATTCACGATGTACATTGCGCGACCCATCGCGGCGCGGACAATGGCTGGGTGGTAGTGAACGGAGCGAAGGCTCCGGCTAGTTGCTCCGGGTGGCAGCGATAGGGTGGCGCCGATGAGAAGATAGGCGAGAATAGAGGGGCTGCCTCTATGAGCAATCTCTACACCCAACTGCAATGGCTGCCGCCCGCTCCTGATGACTTCTCTGCACGCGTGAAGGCGCTGGGCCAGACTGACGCTCCCCTCGGCGGCGAGCTGCGGGCGCTGGCGAATCATGCGCTGGACCAAAGCCAGCTGACGCGGCTGGCCAAAGCGATCAGTAAGCTGCGCGCCGCCGGGACAGCACTTGATCCGTTGACGCCCTTCCGTCTCGCGGTCTTGAGCAATGCCACGATCGACTTCATTGTGCCGGCGCTGATCGCGAGTGCCGCGCGTCACGGCATTGCGCTCGAAGTTATCCAGCCTTCCTACGATCAAGTAGCGCAGGAGGCGCTGACGCCCGACTCGCATGTGAACAGCGCACAGCCGGACGCGGTCCTATTTGCACTGGACTATCGCGCGCTGCCATGGAAGCAGTCGCCGGGTCAGGCGGAGGCAGCCGCCGCGAGTGTGCGGGGCGCACTCGGCTATCTTGAAACACTGCGCAATGGGATCAAGGCCAACACGCAGGCTGTCTCGATCTTCTCGACCTTCGCTCCGCCGCCGGAGGCGCTGTTCGGCAGCCTGGACAGCGCGCTGCCCGGAACGCAGCGCCACGCGCTCGACGCCATCAATCGGGAGCTGGCCGCAACCAGTGTGGCCAACGGTGATGTGTTGCTGGACGTTGCGGCGATTGCCGCGACGGTTGGGCTGGCCAACTGGCACGACCCGCAACTCTGGAACATGGGCAAGCTGCCCTTCGCCAATGACCTGATTCCGCTCTATGCCGATCACGTTGCGCGCGTGGTCGCGGCCATCCGCGGCAAGAGCCGCCGCGTGCTGATCCTCGATCTCGACAACACCGTATGGGGCGGTGTGATCGGCGACGACGGGCTGGAGGGCATCCGCATCGCGCAGGGTGATGCCATCGGCGAGGCGCACCTGGCGGTGCAGCGCATGGCACTCCAGTTGCGACAGCGCGGCATCGTGCTCGCCGTCTCGTCGAAAAACATGGATGAGATCGCGCGCGCGCCCTTCATCGAGCATCCGGAGATGCTGCTGAAGCTCGACCACTTCGCGGTCTTCCAGGCCAACTGGAACGACAAGGCGACAAACATCCAGGCTATTGCGGACGAGCTGTCGCTTGGCCTGGACACGATGGTCTTCCTCGACGACAACCCGGCGGAGCGCGGGCTGGTGCGCCGCCTGCTGCCCCAGGTTGCGGTGCCGGAGCTGCCGGAGGAGCCTGCCTTCTACGCACGCACCCTCGCTGCCGCGGGATACTTCGAAGCCATCGCCTTTGCCGCGGAGGACCTGGAGCGCGCCGGCTTCTATCAGAACAATGCACGCCGCGCGAATCTGCAAAAGCAAGTAGGTGGCGTGGATGCTTACCTCGCATCACTGGAAATGACGATTACCTTTCAGCCCTTCGAGGCGCAAGGCCGCGCGCGCATCGTGCAGCTGATCAACAAGTCGAATCAGTACAACCTGACCACGCGCCGCTACACCGAGCCGGAGATAGCTGCGCTGGAAAACGATTCCAACATCTTCACCTTGCAGGTGCGGCTGGCCGATACGTTTGGCGATAACGGGATGATCTCAGTAGTCATCTGCCGGACTGCGGAAGGTGCTGGTTGGGAGATAGACACCTGGCTGATGAGCTGTCGGGTGCTGGGCCGCCGGGTGGAGCACATGGTGCTTCGGGAGATTCTGGAGCACGCGCGTGCCGCCGGCATTCGTACGCTGCGCGGGACGTATCTTCCAAGCGAGCGCAACAAGCTGGTGGCCGATCATTATGCGAAGCTGGGCTTCAGCAAGGCCGGCGAGGATCTATCGAGAATGACGCGCTGGGAACTAACCGTCGAAGACGCGGAGACAGAGAGCGCGCCCATGCAGAGAGTGTCACTGGGCTTTGCAGCAACAGCAGCGCGCCCGCTTCGCTGAAGCGCCGAGCGTAAAATTGACCTGAAGCGTGGAGGTATTCCTGTGGGCATTACGCCGAGTACCATCGCAGCGCTGGTGATTGCTACCAGCTTTGCCGCGGGCCTGAATGTCTACGCCACGGTGTTGACGCTGGGCATTCTTTCGCACTTGCACTGGGCGGTGCTGCCAGGCAATCTCGCGATCCTGGGTGACTGGTGGGTGATCGCGGCGAGCGGCGCGCTGTTCGCTGCAGAGTTTGTCGCAGACAAGATTCCGGTGCTGGACCTGGTGTGGAACGCCCTGCACACCTTTGTGCGCATCCCGATCGCTGGCCTGCTGGCCTACGGCGCCACCACACACCTCTCGCCGCCGCTCCAGTTGCTCGCGATCACTGTGGGCTCCGGCATCGCCATGGCGGCGCACGGCTCGAAGACTGCCGTGCGCGCAGCCATCACGCCCAGCCCGGAGCCGCTGTCGAACATCGCGCTCAGCACGACGGAAGATGTCGCTGCTGTGGGGCTAAGTTGGCTGGTCACGGTGCATCCATGGATCAGCGCGACGGTCGCAATCGTTGCCACCGTGCTGGCCATCTTCGCTGCACGCTGGATCGTGCGCGCTGTGCGGCGCATGTTTGCGCGCACTCGGACGGCGTTGGCTTAGTGGATTGAAGCTGAAGTGAAGTTGTTGGTCGGGACGGGCAGATTCGAACTGCCGACCCCTCGCACCCCAAGCGAGTGCTCTACCAGGCTGAGCCACGTCCCGACAACGGTGAGGCAGGGGTCTTGCTCTGAAGAGTGTATCAGGGGATCTGCCATCCAGGCAGGCGCGCCGGCGGCGCGTATTGTGAGGCAGGCTCCCGTTGGTCGCCTGCGCTGCTTGATCGCTATGAGGGCTAGCGGGTCTCCTCATAGCGCATGGCGGAGCCTCACGAAGCACTGCAGGTTCTTCGCTGCGCTCAGGATGACTGGGATGACAATAAGGGCTGACAACTCTTTGCTAACCGGCTCTCCGTTGACCGCTCTTCAGCAGACTGCATTTCGGCTAACTGACCCGCTACCCCGCTGGCGGAATGTAGTCTTGGGGCAGCGCCGATCCTTCGCCGAAGAAGAACTGCTCCATCTGTTCCACCAGGAACTCCTGCGCCTCGCGGGTCCATGGCTGCAGGCGATATTCATTCAGCAGCATCTTCTGCCGCTCCACCCACTCGCCCCAGCTTTTTTTGGAAACGTTGTGGAAGACCTTGTTGCCGAAGTCGGAGTCGAAGGGCGGCTCGTCGAGGCCTTCCATCTCTTTCTTGTAGCGGGAATCCTGGATCATGTGCGCCATGCGTGCTGTTCTCCTCCTGCGGTGTCTCCTTCATTGTAAGCAAAGCGACGCGCAGCGCGGTTCTCGACACCACTGCGATAGCATCGACTGCGTATGACTGCAACCCGACCGCGCGTACGCTTTGCACCCTCCCCTACTGGCATGCTGCATGTCGGCAATGCCCGCACTGCGCTTTACAACTGGCTCTATGCCCGGCACAACGGCGGTGCGGCGGTGCTGCGTATTGAAGACACGGATGTGGAGCGCTCCGAAGCCCGCTATGAAGGCTTCCTGATCGAAGACCTGCACTGGCTGGGCCTGACATGGGAGGAAGGGCCCGCCATGGGCGGTCCGCACGGCCCCTACCGGCAGAGCGAGCGCCTGGCTATCTACGCCGAGCACACGGAGCGGCTGCTGGCAGCGGGCAAAGCCTACCGCTGCTTCTGTACACCAGGGCAGCTCGAAGCAGAGCGAGCGGCAGCATCCGCAGCGCACCAGCCGCTGGTGTACAGCGGACGATGCCGGGGGCTGTCAGCGGAGGAGTCCACAGGCCGCGCTGGGGCCGGAGAATTGTACGCAGTGCGATTACGAATCCCGGAGCGCCCCATCCGCTTTCACGATCTGGTGCGTGGCGATGTGGAGTTTCCCTCGGAGTCGGTCAGCGATCCGGTACTGGTGCGCTCGAATGGGATGCCGGTCTACAACTACGTCGTAGCAGTGGACGACGCATTGATGGAGATTACCCACGTCATCCGCGGCGACGACCACATCTCAAATACGCCCAAGCAAGTGGCTATCTACGAGGCCTTCGGCTGGAAGACGCCGCAGTTTGCGCATCTTTCGACCATCCTGGGCAGCGATCGCGAACGGCTTTCGAAGCGTCACGGAGCAACGTCGATCGCCAGCTTCCGCGAGATGGGCTACCTGCCGGAGGCGCTGATGAATTATCTCGCGCTGCTGGGCTGGGGCGCCGAGGGCGGCACGCGCGAGACCTTCACACCCACAGAGCTGGTGGCCGAGTTCAAGCTGGAGCGAGTGACTGCGTCGCCGGCAGTATTCGACTTCGGCAAGCTGGACTGGCTGAATCGCCACTACCTGAAGTTTCGGCCTCTTGCCCAAGTGGCGGACCTGGCGTGGCCCTACTTCGCGACGGCTGGCTATCTGCCGCCTCATGAAAAGGTATCCGACGAAGTGACAGAATGGTTCGAGCGCATGCTCACGGTTTTTCTTCCTGGCGTGGACCGGCTGGATCAGCTTCCGGCGAAGGCCGCATTCCTGTTCAAGCTCTTCCATGAACAGATAAAGGCGGACCCGGAGAACGCTGCGATCCTTAGCAGTGAATCAAGCCAGCGCGTCATGGCTGAGTTCCGCGAGCGACTGCGAGCGGAGCGGGAGCCCATCACTGCGGAGCGCTTCAAGGCTTTGATGAACGAGGTGAAAACCGCGTCGGGAGCGAAGGGGAAGGAGCTGTTTCATCCCATTCGCATCTTGCTGACCGGCTCGCACTCCGGCCCGGAGTTCGACAAGCTGGTGCCGCTGATGGAAGAGGGCGCCGCGTTGGGGATCGGCGTGCAGAGCGTGCGCGAGCGTGCGGCTGATGCAACCTGAGCAACGAGGCGTGGCCATTGGTGCGGAGGGTACGGCGGTTCCTGGCTGGTCTCGTCTGGATGGCATTGATCTTTTTTGCCGCCATCGTGGCGGCTGAGCTGATGGGTGAATTGGTCGCGCGCATTTACTCAGAGCCCATGAACCGGTGGCTGCGCATGAAGTGGCAGCACCGATTGGTGCCAGCGAGAGCTGCCTAGTGCGGCTTTAGCATGATCACTCTGGCGATGGAGAAATAGATCACCAGCCCAGTCACATCCACCAGAGTCGCGACAAAGGGAGCGGACGCACTAGCGGGATTGAGACCGCAGCGCCGGAGAATGAACGGCAGCATCGAACCTGCGATGGTTCCAAACGTCACCACTCCAACCAGGCTGCACAGGATAGTCAGGGCCAGCAGTGCGGTCTGGGCGCCGTACGTATGAAAGATGGACTGCCAAACGAAAATCCGGACGAGGCCGATAAGCCCAAGAACACAGCCGAGAGACAGGCCGGCGAACAGCTCACGTCGAATGACCAGGAACCAGTCGCGCAGCCTTACATCCCCGAGCGCCATTGCCTGAATCACCAGCGTGGTTGCCTGTGAGCCGGAGTTACCTCCACTGCTGATGATCAAGGGCAGGAAGAGCGCCAGAACGACGGCCTGAGCAATCTCTACTTCAAAGAAGCTCATGGCTGTTGCGGTGAACATTTCACCGACGAAAAGGATGGCCAGCCATCCCGCCCGCTTCCGGACGAGTTCGAGAAACGGAGTATGCAGGTACGGACCGTCCAGTGCTTCGGCGCCACCAATGTTCTGGATGTCGCGCGAGGCCTCTTCCTCAACCACATCGATGATGTCGTCCACCGTAACGATGCCGATCATGTGCCGGCCACTGTCCAGGACTGGAACGGCAACCAGCCTGCTGCTGCGGACGATGGCTGCGACCTCCTTCTGACTCGCCTCTTCGCGCACGGAAATGACATTTGGATCCATCACGTCGCGAACCAGCCGGTCTGCCTTTGCCGTGAACAACTGCCGCAGCGTGATGGCTCCCAGCAGATACTGTTCCTGATCGAGCACATACGCGTAGTCGATGGTCTCGACCCGGACGGCTTCCTTGCGCAGGTAGGAGATGGCCTCGTCCACGGTCGAATCAGGCCGCAGGCGGGCAAAGCGTGGATTCATCAGGCCGCCGGCCTCATCTTCCTGGTAGGCCAGCAAGGCGCTCACTTCCTTGCGGGTAGGTTCATCCAGCAGGGAAAGAAGAGGATTGCGGTACCGGGGATCGGCTTCCTGAATCAGATCCGCCGCATCGTCAGGCGCCAGAAGGCGCAGCCAGACGTGCTGCTCCTCCTCTGGCAACTGGACTAGAACGGCGTATTGATCGCGGGTACGCAGCTCCAGGAAGAAGTCTGCCTTCTCGCCGGTCTGCAGTGCGCTGAAGTCCTTGATCCGGTCAGCCCGGGACAAGCGCGGCCACCGATCGCGAAGCGCGTCTATTTCATTGGCTATCAAAGGAGTCATCGATACTTTCTACATGTGCGGTGGTGTTCTTGGTCGCAACGAAAAGTCACCACCGATTATCAGCGGAAACGATTAGGAATCGTCCGCTGATATTGCGCCACAAAGATATCGAACAGTTCTGAGAGTGGCTGCTGCAGGCTAGGCTATCTGGCTTGCGCTCTCCAGCTTCATCAGCAGCAGGGTCATGTCGTCGTGCTGCGGGGCTGCAGCGGCGAAGCGGTCTGCCTCCTGCACAATGTGGCGCAGGATGGTGCTTGCGTCCTGGGGCAGGCGGTCGCGCGCAGCGGCCAGCATGCGTTCTTCGCCCCACTCCTGCTCGCTTAGATTCAGCGCTTCGCTGATGCCGTCGGTGTAGGCCAGCAGCAGGTCCCCGGCCTCGAGCGTCAGGTGGCATTCTTCGTAACTGGCATCGGGCAGCAGGCCGATGACCGGGCCACCGCCTTCGAGCGTATGCAGTTCGTCGCCGCGCAGCACGTAGGGCGGGTTGTGGCCCGCATTCACGTAGCGCAGCAGCCCGGTGCCGGGATGATAGACGCCGAAGAAGAAGGTGGCGTAGCGATTAGTCGCGGAGGACTCATAGACCAGCCGGTTGACGCGAGTCATCATGCGCGCCAGATCGGCTGGGCCGTCCATGGTCATGCCGCGCAGCGAGGCGCGCAGGCTGGCCATCAGCAGTGCGGCAGAGATGCCCTTGCCGGAGACGTCGCCAATGGCCAGGCCCAGTGTGCCATCGTCCAGCGGCAGCACGTCGTAGTAGTCGCCGCCCACACCCTGGGCGGGGCGGCAGGCGCCGTGGATGCTGTGGCCGGGCAACTTGGGGATGGACTGCGGGAAGAGGCGCTCCTGCACCTCGCGCGCAATCTCGATCTCGCGGTCGATGCGCTCGCGCTGTGCTGCCTCGCTGGCCAGGGAGTGCACCAGCGCGCTGATCTCGAGCGCCAGCCCTGCCTGGGTGCTGACCGACTGCAGCAGCCGCAGGTCCGACGGGGTGTAGGGCTCCTCCGAACGCTTGGAGCCGAGGCTGATGAAGCCAAGTAGACGATCGCGTCCGGCCAGCGGCAGCAATAATTCGGAACCCAGACTGTCCAGCAGCGTGCGCTCGCCATCCTCTGCCAGCAGGAACCAGCCGTCGGGATTTTCGCGGTAGAGTGTGGCCGGCTGGTTGGAACGCGCCAGATTGCGCACGGCGGAGGAGCTCTCCTCAAAGTGCATCTCCCGGTCGATAGCAATGCCGATGGACTGTTGCAAATGGAAGTTGCGGTCGCGGCGCAGGAAGACGGCAATGCAGGAGACATGCAGAACCTCTGCAATGCGGCGGACCACGGTGTCCACCAGCGGCGCGGCCTCGGTGAAGCGGCGTGCCTGGTCGGAGAGTTCGCTCAGCACCAGCTCTGCGTCATAGGCCTCGCGGAAGAATTTGCGATCCAGCCAGCGCTGCAGGCGGCTGCTGTTGGAGTCGTGCGTGGCGAATGTCTTGACCATGACGGCGATGAAGACGCCGGTGAGGGGAACCGCCACCGCCAGATTGTCATGCTTGAACAGTGGCAGCAGAAAGCGGAAAACGATGAAGGTGACGACCGCGATCTGCAGCCCCACCAGGGTGGCGCGCGCCAGCGCATAGCGTGTGCCCATGCGGATGAGGATGCGGACATCGAGCGCACGCTGCACCAGCACCACATAGGCAAAGGAGAAGGGCGCAGCGAAGAAAAGAGCCACACCTGCGAGGGTGATGCCGAGGTGCTTATTTGGCTGGATGCCGAAGCGGGGTAGCGTCACCAGCACAATCAATGAGCCAAGCCCCACCCAAGAGCCTGCAGCCAACACGCGCATACGGCGGCGAGCATCGGCTGTCGTGGCGGAGCGCAGTTTGTCGAACATGGCAACGCCGTAAACCAGCACGCAGGCCAGATTCAGCGGACCGAAAAAACGATCCGTCCAATACCCGAAACGTGCGCTCCACTGGCCCAACTCGGGGGCGGCGAAGGTCTGGACCCCAACGTCGACTGTCACCAGCACGGAGCAGATGGCGATGGGCGCCAGCAGCAGCCACTTGGCCCACGGCACGTGCTGGTCTGCACGCCACCGCTCCGGGAAGTAAATGCCGAACAGCACAAGCGCAGGCAAGGTGAGCAGTTGCAGTAGGTCATACCACAGTTCGAGGCCAACCGCCGGGGGTCCAGACCACCAGACGGGCGTTAGCAGGATCACGGAGGGCGCTGTGAACAGCACCAGCAGCAACCAAGCGTTGGGGTCGCGAATGCGTGCCGCCGCCACCCAGTAGCCGATCAGAAGGCAGAGGAGCGGCAACACGTTCGAAGCCAGAATCGCGGCCCAGCGCGCGCTCTGGCTCATTGCAGCCGGTTGATTGCGGACGGCGTGAATGTTTGTGCGGTAGGTTGCACCGTTGGGATGTCGCACCACCACGTCCAACCGATCGACAGGACGCAGCGCACGGCTCCCGCCGGGAGACAGATTCGCAAGCTGCTGCTGACTGCGAAAGGGCTCCCCTTGCAATTCCAGCAAGCGGTCGCCGTGGTGAAGGCCGGCCGTGATGCCCTCGCCCTCCACCGTGGTCAGGGTGAGCAAATCGTCATTCACCTGGAAGGGTGCGCGGGCATATTCGCCGCGATGTGCTACGGTCCTTCCCGTCCCTATCGACTCCATGACGCAGTAGGTCATGCTGGCGGCGATGAACAAGGCCAGTGCGAAATAAAGGAGGCGGGTTGCAGTCTTGCTGGTCATCGGCGGATCTGCGGGCAGCGTTCGGACCGGATGAAGGCCACGGAGAGCGTCTACATGATAGCCCCGCACTTCTCGTCGATTGGCGGGCATACCAGCGGGTACGGCAGGCGGAAGGCTGTGGTTCCCCAGGGTTCGCGATGCGCGGTCCGGGCCGTCCTTAGAACGCCATCAACAGATCAATTGCCATCGCTGTCTTCAAGGCCACGCCGGCGCGTGTCGCACTCCGGCAAAGCCGCGCACCAGGGAGTTGGCGTCCGGTTACTTTCCCCCGTGGGCGGTGAGTTTCACCGCGATGTTGCCGCGGGTCGCATTTGAGTAGGGGCAGGTGCGATGGCCATCGGCGACCAGCTTCTCCGCTGCTGCCTGATCGAGACCACTCACGTGCACATCCATGGCTACGGCCAGCGTGAATCCACCATCGCCCTCGGCCGGGCCGATGGACACCCTGGAGTCGATGGTGATGTCGCCGGGCTGGAGCTTCTGTTGCATTGCTTGGTACTGCATGGCGCCGATGAAGCATGCCGCGTAGCCGGCAGCGAAGAGCTGCTCCGGATTCGCGCCGGGCTTGCCGGTGCCGCCCAGCGCGGGCGGTGGAGAGAGCGTGAGATCGACTGCGCCATCCGAGCTGCGAACCTTGCCATCGCGGCCGTTGGTGGCCGTGGCTTCGGCGGTGTAAAGCGACTGAGCGAGAGCGAGCATGGCCTTGCCTCCTGCGCGTCTTCGCCATCAAGGAAGAGACGCACGCATGGAACGTACCCTGATAGATTCGCACAAGCCTGAGGGACGGCGGGTAGAGGTTTGATGGCAGCAATCGATCACAGCTTTGCGGCCGAGTGGCAGGTAGAGATACTTGCTGCCCGTCCACTCATTCTGCCGCGGCGGCATTTCGTCTATCCCGCGGCGGTGGAGGAGATAGAGCGCGGTGCGCTGGAGTTGATGGTGCGGCCTGCCGCGGGAGGCAGCTTCCTGGCTACGTGCGCGCTGGGCTTTGCCAGCCCTGCTGTGCCGACTGGCGTTTGGAGTTGTCCAGACCCTGCCATGCTGTGCGCGATCGCGGGCGGTTATGCGTACGTGATGGACACACGTGCTCCAGAGCGATTTCAGCAGATCAGCTACCGCCCAGTCACGGAGGTGCGTCCGCTGCCTGAGGCGGGGCTGCTGCTATTCGCAAGCTTCCATTCCGTCGAGGCGTGGAGCAAGGAAGGGCGGCAGTGGCAGACACACCGCCTGTCCTGGGAGGGTGTGCGGCTTGGCGCTGCGACCGACAGCATGCTCGAAGGCTGGGGCTGGGACGTGCGCAGCGATGCAGAGATAGAGTTCGTCATCGACCTGCGCACCGGCAAGCACACGGGCGGACCGCAGTTCTGACGCGGCCGGGCATGCCCGCACTCTGAGCTATTCGGTCGCGTTCACCGTTCCGCGGTGCGATAGAAGCTGAGCGCTGCGTCACCCTGTTCCAACAAGCGATAGCGTGTTAGTGCACCGTAACTTTCAGCCGGCGCGGGCGAAGTCCGTCGCGCGTGCTCCGCGATAACCATCGCGCCCGTCCCCAGCAGGCTTCTACCGGCCTGGCCCAGCAGTGCGAGTGATTGCGCGTACTCCTTGGTGCTCTCCCACGGAGGATCGAGATAGACCACGGTAAAGGCGGGCGTGAGCGAAACAAGTTTGCGCAATGCCTCCGGCACGCTGCGCTGGTCCAGCGTGAATTCCCGATGAATGCCAAGCGCGTGCAGGTTATCTCGCAGGCACACGACGGCGGACGGCGCATTCTCCACAAAGGTCACGTGCGCGGCACCACGGCTCATCGCTTCTATTCCCACCGCGCCAGTACCCGCGTAGAGGTCGGCGAAGATCGCGCCTTCGATATGGGGCGCGAGTACGTTGAACAGCGTCTCCCGCAGGCGGTCGCTGGTGGGGCGCGTTTCCAGGCCGCGCGGCGCCGCCAGCGGGCGGGAGCGGTAGGTGCCGGCGATGACGCGCATGGGTACAGAAGAACACAGGCCGCCGCTCCATGTATTGCGCGCGTAGCACCCACCGAATATCGCTGCTCTACAATGGCAGCAGCCCCGCACGAATTGCGCTCATAGCGGCTGTTCAAAAAGGCGCAGATATCGGGCAGGAAGCGAGAGACGGCACAAAGAATGCGTGGATGGTCATTTCCGCTGGGCCGGTGGTGGGGCGTGGATCTTCGGATACACACCTTCTTTGTGCTGCTGCTGGGTGTGTGCCTGGGTTATGCCAGCATGCTGGGCCTGTCGCAGTGGCGCGGGCTTTGGCTGTGGCTGCTGCTGCTAACGGCAGTGCTGGTGCGCGAGACCGGCCGCGCGATAGCCGCTGCGTACCACCGCCTGCCCATTCGCAGCATACTGCTGCTGCCCATCGGCGGACTGATGTCCTTTGCCAACGCTGAAAGCGTAGAGCGCGCCGGCGAACTGCCGATGCAGCTGCGCATGGCCGCCGTCGGCCCTCTGGTCAGCCTGTCCCTGGCGTTGCTGCTGTGGCTCACCATCATCGGCACCGCGCCTGGCCTCCATCTGCTGCAGCCGCCACTGGTCACGCCAGCGCATTGCATTCGTTCCTTCGTGTGGATGAACGCTCTGCTCGGCCTGCTGCACCTGCTGCCGGCGTATCCGCTGGACGCCGGGCGCATCTTGCGTAGCCACTTCGCCCGCTCCCAGAGCCGTGCGCAGGCCGCGCGCGCCACTGCCGGCCTGGGCCAGATGATCGCTGTCATCGCCTTCCTCACCGGCATCTTTTTGCAGGACCCATGGCTCGCGACTGCCGGCTTCTTCATTTTCATCGGCTCGCAATTGGAAGACCAGGGCGCGCTGTTTCAGTCCGTCGTGGACACGGTGTACATGCGGGACATCATGCTGACGGACTTCTCGCTGCTGTCGCCCTCGGACACGCTGGAAGACGCGCTGGGCAAGGCCGTTCACTCACTGCAGGACGATTTTCCAGTGGTGCGGGGAAACAGCGTGGTGGGCGTGGTCAGCCGGCAGGTGATCGCGGAGGCGCTGCGCGCGGAAGGCAACGGCTATGTGCAGGGCATCATGCAGCGCAGCTTCCATGTGGCCAGTCCGGATGATTCGCTGGGCACCACCATCAGCCGCTTCAGTGGCCGCGGCATGTCACTGGTGCCGGTGACGGATGGAGAGCGCGTCATCGGCATCGTAACGCTGCAGAACCTGATGCACTCCATGAGCCTGTTCGCCGAGAAGCGCAAGCGTCACGCACAGGCCGCCGAGTAAGCCTCCTTGGTCTCCGGTCAGACGGAACTTCGATCACGACTGCTGCGCCTGCATGGCGAGGCGCGCGAAGCGGTCGACGATGATCCGCTGATTGCTCTTCACAAGATATTGGACCTTGCTGACCCTGGGCGTCGAAACTGTTCTCAGGAGGTGCACCATGCCCACCGATGCAAACAGAATTTAGCAGCGATCGTCAGGCTATCCCGACGGCACCTGCGGCAATTGAGATCCGTCCCCTGCTCGCTGGCGACGATGCATCGGCCTTCCGCGTACTGAATGAGGAGTGGATCCAACGGTACTTCATTCTGGAAGCCAAGGACCGCGAAGTTCTCGGCGATCCGGACCGAACGGTACTTGCCCAGGGAGGCCACATCTTCATGGCATGGGTAGAGGGCGAAGCGGTTGGCTGCGTGGCGCTCATCCCCATGAGCAACGGCGTCTATGAGCTCTCGAAGATGGCTGTCTCTCCGCGGCTGCGCGGTCAGGGAATCGGCCGGCGGCTGCTGGTGCACGCGATTGGCCAGGCCAGGACGATCGGTGCGAAGCCCCTATTTTTGGGCAGTAACAGCGTTCTGGCAAATGCAATCCATCTTTACGAGGCGGCAGGCTTTCGTCACGTCCCGCCCGAAAGCCTGCCGCCGATGCCCTACACGCGTGCAAATGTGTTCATGGAGTTGCCGCTGTGACCAGGTAAGCCAGCGGACCCGCACGCGGAGTCGTCCACCCGGTTTTGGTTTATACCTTCCATGTGCGCACTGTCCTTGCCTCTTCGACGCTTGACCCCTTCGTTTCCGGTGTTCGGCAGTGAATCCCGATCTGCCGCCGGGCCTCTACCTGGTCGGCACGCCTATCGGCAATCTTGAAGACATCACATTGCGTGCGCTCCGTATACTGCGCGGCGTGGATCGCGTTCTGTGCGAGGACACGCGCGAGACGGCGCACCTGCTGACGCACTTCGATATTCACGTGCCGATGCAGAGCTGCGATGAACACAAGGAGCATGCCTGCGCCGAGCAGGCCGTGGCCCGCATTCGGGCAGGCGAACGGCTGGCCATGGTCACCGATGCGGGGCTCCCGGGAATCTCCGACCCCGGCGCGCGGCTGGCCGCCGCGGTCTCTGCAGTGGGGCTGCTGGTGGTTCCAGTTCCTGGCGCAAACGCTGCGCTGACGGCTCTCGTGGGGTCAGGCCTGATGGTCCAGCGCTTTCTGTTCTGCGGGTTTCTGCCCTCCAAGGGAGGTCCGCGCCGTACGGAGCTGGAGCGCCTGCAGGCGATGGTTGCTGCCGGTCAGGAGCCACTGACGCTAGTCTTCTATGAGGCGCCGCACCGCATACTCGGGATGCTGGAGGACGTAGCCGCGTTGTGGGGAGCGGCCACACGCGTGGTCGTCGCACGCGAGCTGACCAAGCTGCATGAAGAGTTTCTGCGCGGAGGAGCAGCCGAGGTACGGACGACGCTGGCCGTGCGGGAGCGGGTGCGGGGAGAGATGGTGGTGCTGGTGGAGGCGCCCGCGGCAGCGGTCATGGCTGCGGACGCAGAGCCGGTCGCTGCGCTGATCCGCCGGCTGATGGAACAGGAGGGCCTGACCGAGAAGGACGCCCTGAAGCGCGCCGCGCGCGAGCGCGGACTGGGCAAGAGTGAGGTCTACCGGGAGTGGCAGAGGGCGCGGTGAAAGGGAGAGATGCAGGCGCTCGCTCCGCTCAGGATGACAGGCGATTTTGGCGGCCGCACCACCAATGCGAGCGGTGCTGCATCCGGCACGCGTGGGTCTAGTGATCGGAGAGCGTCTCGCTGCCCGCCTCGCGGCCCTTCACGCGGTCGTACATGTAGAAGTCGCTCACTGTGCCCAGCGACTGGTTGTACAAGCTGGGCTCTCCGATGGCCTCGCGCAGCTCCTCGCTGAAGCGATGGATGGACTTCAGCGCATCGGCGGTGGCGGCGACCCGGGTGCTGGTGGTCTCAAACAGCTTCTGGTTGCCGTGGTCTACCAGCCGGGCAATAGTGCCGCGCAGTATCCAGCCAGGTGGCGTGGCCCACAGCACGGGGTGCTGCTCTCCCGCATTCTTGGCGGTGTAACTGGGGTTCTTCGCCAGCACCGCTGCGGCGCCATACTTCGCCACCGCGACCTGGCTTGCGACCCCCGGCCCCTCTCGCACATCAAACTGGGCGTTGCGGAGCCGTTGGAGTACCTCTTCAAAGCTGCGGACAATCACTTTGGTGCGCATGGCGGCGGGCTTCCTCGTGGCAGTGGCGGATGCCGGTTCGTTATCTGGCCGTGTTCTCGACCGGCGTACCGCATAAACTAGAGAGACACATTGCAGCGGCCTGGACCGCTGCACGCTTGCGAACAGGCCTCGAACATCAGTTTCGCATAGTGACAGTACAGAATGAGGAGCGCATGGCGACGTTGGCAGGCACACAGCAGGCACTGGGAGCGACACTTGCCGAGCGTATCGGCAACACGCCCCTGCTGCGGCTAGCGCGGCTGACTGAGCACCTGCCCGGCATCACGCTGCTGGGCAAGGCAGAGTGGGCGAATCCGGGCGGCTCGGTGAAGGATCGCGCAGCCTCAGGCATCGTGTGTGCGGCGCTGGTGCGGGGGCTGCTCAGCCTTGGCGATGCAAACAGCAAGCACCTGCTGGACGCCACCAGCGGCAATACCGGCATTGCTTATGCCATGTTGGGCGCGGCCTGGAGCTTTCCGGTAACGCTGTGCATGCCGTCGAATGTCTCGTCGGAGCGTAAGCGCATCCTCTCTGCCTACGGGGCCAACGTTGTCTGGACGGACCCCGGCGAAGGCTCTGATGGCGCCATCCGCAAGGCGCGTGAGCTGGCGGCAGACGCGGAGCAGTACTACTACGCCGACCAGTATGGCAATGCAGAGAACTGGAAGGCGCACTATCGAGGAACGGAGGGCAATCCTGGGACCGCCAATGAGATCTGGCAGCAGACCGCGGGACAAATTACGCACTTTGTCGCAGGTCTGGGCACCAGCGGAACGTTTGTCGGCACCACACGGCGCTTGAAGGAGCTGAACCCGCGCATCCGGTGCATCAGCATGCAGCCGGACTCGCCTTTCAATGGGTTGGAAGGCCTGAAGCACATGGCGACGGCGATTGTGCCGCCGATTTACGACGCGACGCTGGCAGATGGCGAGATCGAGATGGAGACGGAGGCCGCGTATGCGATGGCCAAGCGGCTAGGCCGCACGGAAGGCATGCTGGTTGGCGTCTCCGCGGCCGCCGCAGTCGCTGCGGCGCTGCGCATCGGCGAGCAGGAGCATGCAGCGGGGCGGGAAGCTGTGATCGTCACCATTCTGTGCGATGCAGCAGACAAGTACCTGAGCGAACGGTTCTGGCAGGAGTGAGGCCTTGGGAGTAACGGCGTGGCATTGAAGATTGCAGCGGAGTTATACGAGGGCATCCGCCGGCACGGCGAGCGCACCTATCCCCATGAGTGCTGTGGCGTGCTGCTGGGGAGCACCGGCGCGGATGGCAACACAGTTGAGGCAGCGATCGAAGCGGGCAACACCCGCACCGACTCTGCGCACAATCGCTACAACATCGCGCCGCAGGAGCTCATCCGCATCCAGCGGCAGGGGCGCGAGCGCGATATGGACATCGTCGGCTTCTACCACTCGCACCCGGACCATCCTGCCCAGTGGTCGAAGACTGATTTCGAAGAGGCGCACTGGATCGGCTGCTCCTACGTGATCACCAGTGTCGGCCAGGGCAAGGCAGAGGTTACCAACTCCTTTTTGCTGGCCGGGACGGTCGAGGATGACAAGCGCTTCGAAGAGGAGAGCATCATTGTTCTGAGTATGGTGCTGAACGAAGCACGATGTTGAAGCCCGAGTAAGACGAGGCCGGACCTGGGCACGCCCAAACTTGATGATTAGCACTCGAACAGCTTAGAGGAAAAAGCGCCATGAAGATATTTATCCCTACGCCACTGCGGGCATTTACTGGCAAGCAGGACACTGTCGAAGTTACCGGGGCCAATATTCAGCAGGTGCTGGATGGGCTGACGTCGCGCTATCCCGACCTGCGCAAGCACTTGTTCACCGAGGAGGGGAAGCTGCGCTCCTTCGTGAATGTCTATCTGAACGACGAAGACATTCGTTACCTCGACGCCAAGGAGCAGACGCCGATCCAGGAGGCCGACTCGCTCTCCATCATCCCCTCCATCGCCGGCGGATGCTAGGTACTGGCCGTACGCCGTACGGGCGGCGGCACTTCGCGCTTGAGGTGAGTGAATGGCGATGGTAAACGAGCTAGTCATCCTCGCAGGAAGCAGAGAGGAATTTGTTATGGCGACAGTGGCAGAAGCAACAGCGTCATTACCGGCGCTGACGCATGAAGAGATTGCGCGCTACTCGCGTCACCTGATCCTGCCCGAGGTGGGCATGGAAGGCCAGCAGAAGCTGAAGGCGGCGCGGGTGCTGCTGGTGGGCACGGGCGGTCTGGGCTCGCCCATGGCACTCTATCTGGCCGCGGCCGGCGTCGGCACGCTTGGGCTGGTCGACTTCGACGTGGTGGATGCAAGCAATCTTCATCGGCAGGTCATTCACAGCACGCATGACATTGGACGCTCGAAGCTCGACTCGGCCGAGGACAAGCTGAAGGCGCTGAACCCCGATCTGAATATCCAGAAGTTTGAGACCATGCTGACGTCGCAGAACGCGATGGAGATCTTTGCCGGCTTCGACATCGTCGCCGACGGCACGGACAATTTTCCGACACGCTACCTGGTGAACGATGCCTGCGTGCTCAGCGGCAAGCCGAATGTGTACGGATCGATCTTCCGCTTTGAGGGGCAGGCGAGCGTCTTCGCTACCAAGGACGGCCCCTGCTACCGCTGCCTGTATCCCGAGCCGCCACCGCCCGGATTGGTTCCTTCCTGTGCAGAGGGTGGCGTGCTCGGAATCCTGCCTGGGCTGGTCGGCATCATGCAGGCTACTGAAGTCGTCAAGTTGATTCTGGGAATAGGTGAGCCATTGATCGGCCGCCTGCTGCTGGTCGACTCGCTCGGCATGCGCTTCCGCGAACTGAAGCTGCGCAAGAACCTAGACTGCCCGGCATGCGGCACCCACCCGACCGTTACCGCATTGATCGATTACGAACAGTTCTGCGGGATCCCGGCGCAGACACAGGAGACCGCACAAGTGTCAAACATCCAGAATGGTGTTCCGCAAATTGGCCCCGAAGAGTTGAAGCGCCGGCAGGTTGCCGGTGAGAAGGTCTTCGTGCTGGATGTGCGCGAACCGCATGAGTATCAGATCGCAAACATAGGCGGACAACTGATCCCGCTCAACGATCTGCCACAACGCGCCGGGGAACTGGACCGCGATGCCAGCATCGTCGTGCAGTGCAAGTCCGGGGGACGCAGCCAGAAGGCGGCAGAGTTCCTGCAGCAGCAAGGCTTCCGCCATGTGGAGAATCTGGCCGGCGGCATCACCGCATGGTCGGAGAAGGTAGATCCGGCCGTTCCGAAGTATTAGAGTCGCCTATCTCAGGACGGCGGAGGTACGCTCATCAGCGCGGATTGCTCCCTGTCCGACGTGAACTGCGGCGGCGCATGCAGGACGGAAAGCAGCCGCTAGGGCCGCGAGCGAGCATCGAAGCGGTCCTGCGCGCGGGTAATATAGCGGATGGCCACCTCCAGCGTGCCGCCCGGGCGCAGTTCCACGACAGGCTGCATGGGATGCGCGTTTGGGGAAGCCGTGGCGGGGGCTGCCACGGCGGGCACATTGACTCTGCCGGATAGGCGGGTACAATCACCTGCATAGCGGCCCGAGTGCAGCAGTCCGTGTCGAGCCACCAACCTAGCCCCATCGATCATGCGACCAGCCTGCAAACATCCTAAGGTGCGCGTAGTAGCGCGCGAAGAAGACGTCGAGTACGTCGAGTGTCTGGAGTGCGGCGAAGTATTCGACGCTGACGAGTATCAGGAGATGACGCAGGAGACGCCCGAAGAGGCGACTCCCGAAAGCGATGAGGCCTGAGGATTGTCTGTCATGCGGCGTTGCGGTGGTCCTCTGAGCCCAGCCGCCGCGTCTCGCGCAGGGTGTAGTGCAGCCACGAGATCAGCGTGAGTCCAAAGGTCGCGATGAGCGACAACCTGCGCGCCAGTACCAGAAGCGGCGGCGCGTAGAAGGCCGTCCACAGCGCCGTGGCTACCGCGATGATCTGCGCTACTGTGTTCGCCTTGCCCCACATGCTGGGCCGGAAGTCCCGCGCGCCCGCGGTGGCAAACAGCAATGCGGCTACGATCAGGATACCGATATCACGGCTGAACACCAGGATGGTGACGCGGCGCGGAATCAGCCCTTGATGCATCAGGACCAGAAAGAGCGTGCTCAGCAGCAGCTTATCCGCTACCGGGTCCAGATACTGACCCAGGCGCGTGCGCTGTTGCAGCAGGCGAGCCAGCAGGCCATCCAGTCCGTCGCTGATGCCGGCCAGAATGAATAGCGCAAAGGCTATCCGATAGTGGCTGTCCAGCACTGCGTTCACCAGGAAAGGAATGATGCAAAGGCGCAGGAAGGTAAGTTGATTGGGGGCGGCGCGCAGATCCTTCAGCACGGGCTGGTAGTCACATTGATCACGTGAGGGTCCAGGCCGGCGAACGCCCCATCCCCTTCCGGCTTCCCATCCTATCGCAGGCCAGCCGCGCACAGCCAACAAACGGCCCAGGGGTTAGAACTGCTCCTTGATATACTGAGTGGGTCGCAAGTCCCTCCACGCAGGCGCGTAGCTCAGTTGGTTAGAGCGCTACCTTGACACGGTAGAGGTCGCTGGTTCGAATCCAGTCGTGCCTACCATCTCAAAAGACTAGTCTCTATGCGGCTTTCGGGCCTATCGACAATCAGAAAGAAGTGAGCTTCCCGAGGGCACTGAGAAGGCACTGAGAAATCTTCCATCACACCGCCCCCGAGGTCAGCAGAAAAGCCCACCAGCGCTGGTGGGCTCTTTTCTTTAGGAATGGTGATTGGAACGGTCAACGCCGGGACTGCGAACAGTCCCGACGTATGTCCCTGGGCGGACCGTTTCGCCGGCTCTCGCGCCAGCGAAAGACCCAAACATCCGGGCGGCCTTTGAACGCTTTACGCGGCAATTGAACTTTCTTGATATCTGGAACGATGGTCGGCATGGTGTCTCCGGTCACTCGGCTTTGGGCTGGCGAGGTGATCTTACTTGTTGAGGGGTCCACGCTTCAAGGTCGCTCATGCGAAATCGCCAGTGTTTCGCACCTAGATCACAAGGAGTATGGCGACTCGTATTTTTCGCAGCAGCGATTAAGGGCCCCTGCACTCCCGCCGATGGGGATGCGCTAGAACTAGAAGCGGCGCGTAATAAGGGTTGGTAACGGGAAGTCGTTCCTCTCGGCAATGACCGATCGCTGAAGATAAGCGCGTTTCCCGGGCCTTACCCCTCTAGGTTGCCCGTTTACCCTATTCCAAAGGAAGACTTCCAGTTGGTATGGTCGTCGGACAGTACATGTTGGAGGTCTTAGTGAGAAGACTCTGCCTGTCGTTCGCCCTTGTGTTCTGCTTCAGTGTTTGGGCTCCGACAAGCACTGAAGGACAAAAGTCAGCGGCGCTCTCCGACGTTGTCCCCGTAGAACAGCGTGAGAAAGCGCCCGCCTTCACAGTGACGGACGTGCAGGGGAAGCCATTCGCCATGACGACTCTGAAAGGGCGAGTGGTCTTATTGGATTTCTGGGCGATCGCCTGCGGCGGTTGCAAACTGGAACTGCCTTGGTACGTTGGCTTTGATCAACAGTACAGGAACAAGGGACTCTCGCTGGTTGGACTGGACATGTATGGGGAAGCACCAGACGCAGTGAAGTCCTTCGCGGCTACTCACCAGATGCGATACCCGGTTGCGATTGGGACAGATGCGATAGGTGCCCTCTACCACCTCCGCGAAATGCCTCTGACCGTTCTCATCGACCGGAACGGGCGAATCGCGGTAAGCCACGCTGGAGTAGTTGACCCGAAAGCATTCGAGACTGACATAAAGAGGCTGCTTGCCGAATAGGAAGTGAGCTTGCCGCAGCAATTGCAGTAGGTGCGCAGGATCAGTATTGATAAGTCGGCTTCTCACTAGCGAACGAGTTGACAAGTCGTGGGAGACGAGTGTCGTCACAGCCTCGTTTCCCTCCTGCACCTTCCCATTTATTGCGTGCGGCAAGAAGCGCGTTTGAAAAGAAAGGTCAAAATCGCTGCGAACTTGTGTGTGGACTCGCAAATCGCAATCCCGAAACAGCTGGTGCTTCCTAGTGCAGCGCGGTCCGCGAACGCAGCAGCGTCTTGTGGCGTCGCATCAAAAGCACTAGCGCGCGCCGAAGGTAGAGGGCAAGTATTGGCATCGCAATTGCGGCTAAAAGGCCCCATACAACCAGCGCATGCCATTCCCACTGCCAAATCTCGCGAAACAGGCGCAAGGGATGATGGCTTAGATGCTCGATTTGCTGCCGAGTCATCGGAAGGCGTCGAGTGTGGAAGAGATACACACCAACTTCTATGAATGGAATAAACAGCAGCAAATGAAGAGGAGCCATCGTATGTGCACCGATCTGCGATGCAATCTGGTTGAGTCCGAAGACCCAGGCGAGCATGACAACCACCAGAGTGGTGAGTCCGACCGATGGATTGATGCCGAGAACCACGCCCAGCGCTAAGCTCCAAGCTAAACGGCGGGGTGTCACGCCGTCCCGCAGCAGACGAAGCAGCGGGCGCAGAACCCTGCAGCGGAAGAACTCGCGTATGGATTCGGGCACGAGCATCATATTAGGATTCGATGCCGGAGGGCGTGGTTTGGTCAGGGCCACTCCTTAAAACCTTCCATTCGATAGCTATGACCAGTCCGGCACCATTACACAGCCTAGGCCACGCAGGCCGGGATGTTCGGCAAACGAGCCCTCTACTTCTTGACTTGAGCAGCGGCCGGGTAGGAGACCCCCGCTGGTTCTACGCTGACCACTGGACCCCGTCTTCAAGCGGACCGATCTCGCGGACGGTGACGTCAATCGAAAGTTGGATGAGACGCCCTTTTCCAGTGGGCGCCACCAGCCCGAGTTTGAAAGGGCTGGTGTTGGGTGAAGCATTGAGAAGCATAGTGCCAGTGGAACCGTTAAAAACGTTTGGAGGAAGGTCGATGTGGCTCGTTTCGACCCTTTCCTTGCCATCCTTATCGACAGTACGGATGGTGATGTTGCCGCTTTCCTCGACTAGGCAATCGGAGGCTTTTGAGAAGAAGGGGCCGCGCTGGACGTGATGGTCGCGAATGAGATGAAAGACGGTGCGCTGGGAGAACACGGTGGTCTCGTCGTCGATGGAGCCATCGCGAAAATGGTAGGTGAGACGGGAGCTCACGTGGTCGCTCCATTTCAACGGATATGCTTACCCCAACCGAAGTAGGTTTGTCTCTTGGATACCCGTCCGCGACGTACACCGCGTTCTTGATGAACGCATGAACGCATTCTGCCGACAGTTTGTACGACGCTATCCAGCCCCGCTCCTTCAAGAGCAAAGTTAGTATACGAGCCTGTTTTTTTTTAATCCGCCAACCGCCTCACCTCGAACAAAGGCAGCGCAACGTCGCACGTGCCAGCAGCGTTCTCGATTGGCGAGGTTACGACAGAACGGCAACTTGCTCTTCATTGACCTGTGTCTAGCCCACGGGCTGCAGAACGGCCTATATGTAGGACTTTTTGGGTGTAGGAGTGCACATTATGTATTTCACTGGAGACATGACGATCCTCCTCACCTCCGTCGTCACATAACCCAGCCTTTAGCGTTTGGAGCGATGCAGGGGGAGTGGGCGGCGAGGAACTCTGTGAGGAAGGCTTGATCGCGGAAGGCCTCGGTGCCACCGCGACGCTGGGTAGAGAGGGCGCCGGTGACATTGCCTAGGGCGGCGGCACGGTTGGGCGGCTCGCCCTGGAGCCAGGCGTGGAGGAAACCAGCATTAAAGCTGTCGCCAGCCCCGATTGTGTCTACCGGGGTAACGGTGAGGGGCGCCACATGCTCGCGGGTGGATCCCTGCTGGACGATGGCGCCGCGCGCGCCGCATTTAACGACGACGAGCGGGACGCGGGCAGCGAGGATATCGAGCGCGGCGTCGAGTGAGGTGGTGCGGGTCATGCGGAGGGCTTCGGACTCATTGGGCAGAAGAAGGTCGACGAGGCCGAGGAGCTCGTCGAGCGGGCCGGACCACTGATCCGCGGGATCGTCGTTGGTGTCGAGCGAGAGGGTCAGACCGGCGTGCTTGAGGGCACGGAAGAGTGAGGGTGTCTCCGGCTGGAGCGCGGTCTGCAGGAAGAGCGAGGAGAGATGGAAGTGGCGGGCAGCGCTGAGGTAGGTGAGATCGAGACTCGCTAGATCCATCTCGGCCATGGTGCCGGGGTAGGTGAGAATGTGCCGCTCGTGGCCATGGGGCAGAAGCAGTGTGACGCCGGTGCCGCAGGTAGCGGAGCGCTGGGTGCGGGAGAGGTCGAGGTTGGGGTGGGCGAGGCGCTCCATGGCGAGGGTTCCCATGGGATCCTGACCGACGCGCGTAACGAAGCCGACGCGGGAGCCGAGGACGGCGAGGTTGTGCGCGAGGATGGCTGACGAACTGCCGAGCGTGAGTTCGAAGCCGCTGGCGAGGAGCTCGCGCTCAAGCGGCATGTCGGCGGGCAGGCCGTAGAGGATGAGATCGAGGTTGATTTCGCCGGCGAGAGTGAGGTCAAAGCGGGGTGAGGCTGGGCTTGCGAGCATGAGACGGCTTCCTTTGGGAGAGGCGAGCGTGGCCTTTGCGCAAGTCCGCGTGCGTCCACTCAAACTTTCCTTTACTTCTCTTTTCTTCCCTTTTAGATTGTAGTGGCGATAAAAGCCGAATCGCCGAAGGATTTTGTGTGAGTCAATTATCGGACCTGCTGGACATGTCCTTCGCTGAGCAGACCGCGCGAGGGCTGGTGCACACACCCCGCGAGATCGCGCAGCAGCCGGAGACGTGGCGTGTGACGCTCGGGATCTTTGCGCGCGAGCAGAAGCGGCTGTGTGCGTTTCTGGATGGGGTAGGGGTGCGGGCGGCGCTCGAGCTGCGGCCGGTGGTGTTTCTGATCGGCGCGGGGACATCGGACTACATTGGCGGGGCGCTAGCGCTGCTGCTGCGTGAGCAGTGGGGCTGCGAGGTGGTTGCGTGCGCGAGCACGGACCTGCTGCCGAATCTGCAGGCGTATGTCGTGCCGGGACGGCGGTATCTCTGGATCTCGTTTTCGCGGTCGGGCGATTCGCCGGAGGGTGTGGCGGTGCTCGAACAGGCGCTCGATACCTATCCGGAGATCGCGCATCTGGTGGTGACGTGCAACCCGAAGGCACGAATGGCAGAGCTATGTCGCGGCCGGGCGAACGCTACGGTGGTCGTGCTGGACGATGCGGTGAACGATCGTAGCCTGGCGATGACGAGCTCGTTTACGAACATGGTGGTGCTGGGGCAGTGCCTGGCACATGCTTGGTCGCTTGCGAACTATCGGCCGATGCTTGAGGAGATGTGTGTGGCGGGCGAGGCGATGCTGCGCGAGGGCTTTGCGCTGGCTGAGCGGCTGGCTGCGCGGCGTGCGCGGAGACTGTGCCTGGTGGGCAGCGGCGCGCTGGCGGCGGTAGCGAAGGAATCCGCGCTGAAGGTGCTGGAGATGTCGGCCGGGCAGACGAAGACGATGTCGGAGACGGTACTGGGCTTGCGGCACGGGCCGATGGCGGCGCTCGATGAGGAGACGCTGTTCGTGTGCTTTGTCTCGAGCGACGCCAGCCGGCGGGGCTATGCGGCGGACTTGCTGGGGGAGATCGGCGGCAAGCATATAACGGCGGCGCGGATCGCGGTAGGACCGTCCAGTGCGGAGGCGGTGTTCGCTCCTCTGTGTGAGGAGTATCTGCCGGTACGGATGAAGGTGAGCGACGGCTATCGTGCGGTGGTGGATGTACTGTTCGGGCAGATGCTAGGGCTGTGCGTGTCGATCGAATACGGACTGAAGCCGGATGCGCCGAGCCCGGGTGGCGTGATCAGCCGCGTGGTGCAGGAGTTTGCGATCTACCGTCAGCTATGAGCCATCGTCTGCAATCGCTGTTGCAAACGGTTGCTGTAGACCGTGTTGCCGGAGATGACACCGTTGCGGACCTGGTCGTAGGCGACCTGCGGAGAGGTCACTTCGAAGCCGATGACGTCGATGCCGATGTTGTTGTCGTCGTGGATGAGGGTTGCCAGTGACAGCGAAGTTTTCGACGTCCCCATTGGGAAGATCGTTAGATTACGTTTGCAATCGCATAATTTCGATTGCAAGCGAATTTATGTCCTCAAGAGGGTATGTCAACGGGAAAGAGCGGGCTTTGCTGGCAACTGATGCGGGTAGGCGCGGGTGAGCACAAAAGGGCTCAGGGTAGGGTGCTCGGTCAGGCGTCGAGAGGGTCGGCGTCCGGGGTTTGGTGCTTGCGGCGTGCCCAGTAGATTGCAAGGCCGACGACGATCCAGGCGGCTCCGAGGAGCTGGGCGTTACGGCCAAGGTTGAGCCAGATGAAGGCGCTGACCAGAAGGCCGAGCAAAGGGGCGAGCGCGGGCAGAGTGACCTTCTCCTGCGAGCGGAACCTGTAATGCACGAGAGCGGCGGCGTTAACACCCATGAAGGCGATGAATGCGCCGAAGTTGAGCAGCTCCGCGCCTTTCTCGTAGGTCAGCAGAAAGACGCCCAGAAGGGTGCAGGCACCGACGAGCAGGACGTTGTTCTGCGGAATGGCGGTACGAGCGCTGAGCGTGCCGAAGACGTTGCGCGGAAGGGCATTGGCGCGGCCCATGCCGTAGAGCAGGCGGGCGGCGCCGAATTGGGCGGCGATGCCGGAGCCGAGATTGGCAATGAGCAGGGTGGCGTTGAGGGTGTGGAAGAGCAGCCTGCCGCCGATGCGCAGGGCGACGTGGACGTAGGCGGTGTCGAGGGTGGCCTCATCGAAGGGGCCGCGGTAGGGCCAGACGAGCTGGGCGACGTAGACCTCGACGGCGGAGAGGATGCCGATGACGAGGCAGGTGAGGACGGTGCCGAGCATGATGTTGCGACGTGGATTTTCAACCTCTTCGGACATCGTCGAGATGCCGTCGAAGCCGATGTAGGTGAGGACGGCGATGGAGGTGCCGCGGAAGAGGAGTGCGGGCGAGAAGGTGGAGGAATCGTAGAAGGGCGTGAGCCACTGGCCGCCTATGGGGCGCGCGACGAGGGCGATGTAGCGGATCGCATAGGCGAGGAAGACGACGACGACCAGGCTCATGGCGATGGCGAGCACGGCGTTGGTGTTGCCGGAGGCCTGGACGCCGCGCAGGTTGAGCAGGGTGAAGAGCAGGACGAAGGCGACGGCCCAGGCAGCGTAGGGAATGCTGGGCAGGATGTTGCGCGCGGCGGCGCTGCACCAGATGGCGCAGATGATGGGGTTGAGGAGATAGTCCATGAGCATGGACCAGCCGACGACGTAGCCGGCGAGTGGATGGAGCTCCTTGCCGACGTAGGTGTAAGCGGAGCCGGCGCTGGGGTAGACGCGTGCCATGCGGCCGTAGCTGATCGCGGTGAGGAGCATGGCAACCATAGCGATGAGAATGGTGGTGACCACGTGACCGCGCGCGACGTTTGCGACCACGCCGTAGATACCCATGGGCGCGGTGGGCTGGATAATTATGATGCCGTAAACGATCAGGTGCCAGAGCTTGAGCGTGCGCTTGAGCTGGGGCGGTGCGGCGGCGGGGGGTTGGGTGGCCACGAGGTCTCTGGTTGCTTCGTCTAGCGTGAGGAGGCGGCCGCCCTGCTCTGCGGACCTAAGATACCGGGAACCCAGTGAACGGCATTGTCATGAAAGAGTTTTTTGAGGATGGACGGGGGCAGGTTGAGGCCTGTGACCAGCCTGCCGTGGTAGCGGAAGTGGTCGGCGGTGGAGAAGTAGCGCCAATCGAGTGCGAGCTGGGTCTGCCACTCGGTGACGGAGCGGTCGTTGTCGGCGGCCTTCATGATCTCGATATCGGTGCCGTAGAGGATGCGGTCCTGATATTTGAGGAAGAAGGCGCGGACCTTGGGTGAGGGCTGCAGGGTGAGATGGGCGACGCGGGCTGCGGTGTCGATGGCGAAGTTAGGGTAGCGGTCGAGTCGCTCGGCGTCGAGATCGACGTTGGCCTCCATGCTGCCGAGGTGCGCGCCGACGACGCGGAGCTTGGGGTTGAGAGCGAGCAGGTGATCGCGCGAGGCGAGGATGGCGGCCTTGCGAGGCGCGTCGGGGATCTTCTGCATATTCCACTCGGGGTGCTCGGCGTAGTAGGAGTTATCGAGCGCTCTGGGATCGGGTGGGCCCCAGGCGACATCGGGCTCGGCCTGGTGGGCGATGAGTGTTTTGTCGTGCGCGGCAATGTCGGCGAAGATAGGCGCGAGGCGCGAGTCGTCGATCATGACGTAGTGGCCGTCGGCGTCCTTGAGCTCCATGCCGATGTTCTTCCAGACCTTGACGGCGACGGCCCCGTGGGCGAAGTCGCTGTCGAGCGAAGCGATGGTGGTCTGGAGGAAGTTGGGCTCGGAGAAGGCGAAGGGGTTGAAGCTGGTGCAGAGCGCGGCGTGTTCTGGGGCGGAGTCGATGAAGGCGAGGGCGCGTTCGCGCTGGTCGGGAATCGTTCCCCAGACGGGGTCTTTATCGTCGGCGACGAGGATGTCGAGGACGTGGAGGTCGAGGCGATCGAGCATGGCGGTGAGCGCAGGCGAGCTCTCAAAGATGTGCACATGGGCGTCGATAGGATGCAAGGCGGCGAAGGCTTTGAGGGCGGCGGTCTCGCGGGCTTCGGCGGCTTTTGCGGAGGCGGTCGGTGCGGCATGGCAGCAGGCGGCGAGCGCGAGGGCGCAGAGCGCGGTGGCGGCGGAGCGGATCATGGCTTTCCTACGAGGCGGCGCTTGTCATCGGGGAGGAACTTGGTGACGACGGTGCCGCTGATGTTGAGAGTTGCAGTCTGATCGCTGGCGGCGCCGGAGAGACCGAGGGCGTGGGCGTGGACGGTGTAGGTGCCGGCGTGGGTCCAGGTGTGCTCGGTTGCGGTGCCTTCGCTTGAGGTGCCGTCACCGAACTCCCAGTGAATGCTGAGCAGCGGCGCTGAGGTGGGGATTGCGGCGGTGGTGAGGGCGATGGTCTCGCCGGCGCGAGCGGAGGTCGGCGCGGAGATGGTGACGGTGGGAGCGGTCGCGGGTTTTCGGGTGTCGATTATGCGGAACATGCGGACGGAGTGCGCGGGCTGGGTGGTGTCAAGCGTGGCGGGCAGGGGGTTTTCTGGATCGCCAGGGGTGAGGATCTCGGCGACGCTGTAGTTGCCCTGCGGGTCGAGGCCGAGCGCCTGGCGGGAGAGGCTGTGGCTGTGGGCGGCGTCGGTCCAGTTGAAGACGGAGAGGATGGTCTGGCGCCCATCTTCGTGGAGGAGGAAGAGGCTGGGCTGCTGGTCGGCAGCGGCGTAACTCATGAGGTCGAGCGGGATGGAGGCGCGGCCGAGGCGGGCCATGTCGAGAAGGTCACGATTCTCGAGCAGCGCGACGCGTTCGCGATCTTCGCCGAGTGTGGGGAGGTCGTCGCCGATCTCAAACATGCCTCCGGTGATGGCGGTGAGTGCGATCGAGACCTTGGCTTCGTCGAGCGTGAGCGGCTTCTGGCCGCCGTGCCAGCTCTGGTCGTCGACGGTCTGGCGCGAGATGCTGAAGGCGTCTGGGTCGGCGATAAAGTAGTTGCGGTTCATGTAGTAGCGGGCGGCCATACCGGGTGCGGCGTCCTTGCTGGCGGCGAAGGTGTGGCCGGTGTCCTGCGAGATGCGGCCCATGTCGACGAGGCCGACGGGATTGAGGAGTTCACAGCCGTCCTTATCGAGGAGCACGTTCTGGCCAACGGCCTCACGGACGGTCCGGATGCCGATGCGCTGGGCCTCGAGCGCGGTGGTGTTGGGCACGTGGTAAAAGCCTTCGATGGCGCTGTCTTCCATAAAGTCCATCTTGATGTAGCGGATGCCCCAATCATGGGCGAGGGTGGCGTAGGTCTGCTTGAGGTAGCCCTGCGCGGCGGGGTGGGTGGGGTCGAGTGCGTAGAGGTGGTCCTGGCCGTCGGCGACGAGGCCGATGTGGATTGGCGCGCCTTTAGCGTTGTGGACGAGCCACTCGGGGTGGTTGGCGAAGACCCAGGAGCGTTCGGAGACCTCGAAGGGCGCGGTCCAGATGCCGGGCGTAAGACCGAGGCCGATGGCCTTTTGTTCGAGGGCGGTGACGCCGTTGGGGAAGAGTGCGGCGTCGGGTGTGGCGTACTCGCCGCGGGCGAACTGATAGCCCTCGTCCATATGGAAGAAGGTGTAGCCGAGGCGCTTCAGGTGCTCGGCGAGCCACTGGGCGTTCGTAAGGGCGGTGCCCTGGTTGAGACCGAAGTAGTAGGCCGTCCAGCTCCACCAGCCGAGCGGTGTGGGCGTGCTGACTGCGCGGGGTTGGTGGAGGTCGCGGATGAGGCGACCGTAGGTTTCGAGCTGTGCGTGGTAGTCCTGGCTGATGCTGAAGGCCATGCGCTCGGAGCTGAGCTCGGCGGCGGGGGCGAGGGGGAGGCTGAGCTCGACGCGGTCGTCGGCGGAGGAGTCGGCGAGGGAGTTTTCGAGCAGCAGCTCGGTGGTGCCGGTCGAGTCGACCTCGTAGTCGCGCATGCGCGAGCCATGGTCGGCGGCCATATGGAGGCGGAGGACGCTGAGGAACCTGTCGGAGGTGAGGGTACCGACGAACCAGGAGCGACCGGATTCTTGGTCGTAGAGCAGCTGACTCCCAACGGCGCGGTGGGACTGTTTTTCGGACGCGGCGAGATCGTGGATCTGCATGCCGGGGCGATCTTCGCTGAAGCTATCGTTGAGGATGCGGGCGGTAGCGGGGTCGCCGCCGATATTGAGGACACGATCGCCGCTGGCGTCGATGAGGCGGAGGACCTGGATCTTGACCGGCTGGCCGGTGGAGTTGCGGGCGGTGAGCTGCAGCTCACCCCAAGGCTGGGTAGTGTAGCTGCGGAGGTGCAGGAGGAGATCCGGTGCGCCCTGGAGGCCGTTGTAAGCGATGGTCCAATCTTCGGCGGGGCCGAGTGGGCCGGTGGCGGGGACCTTGGCGGCTTTGCAGGAGGGATAGTCCTTTGCGTGGAGCCAGCGTCCGTCGATCTTAGCGGCCGGGCCTGCGGTAAGTACGGGGGTGGGCAGCGCGGCGGTGCCGATGCTGTAGGTGCAGTCGCGAGCGTTCATCGCGAGGCGGATGGAGTCGGTCGCGGCCACAAGGGACGTGGGTACGGCGGTGACTGCGACGAGGGCGAACAGGCGGTCGCGATAGCTCACTGGTGTCCCCGATGCAAAAAATCGTGCGATGACTGCGTAGTGCGGCATGCGTTGCAGGCCGGGCTAGTAAGAGAGCTTGAGCGATAGCTGGATCTGGCGTGGGGGCTGGGCGGCGGTGACGAAGCCGAAGCCGGGAGTGTCGCGAACGGTCGCGCCGACGGTGGCGCTGGCGGCAGCGGGGGCGAAGAGAGGATTGTAGTGGTTGAAGAGGTTGAAGAACTCGGAGCGGAACTCGAGGCCAGCGCGCTCGGTGAACTTGATGAGCTTGAAGACAGAGAGGTCGATATTCTCGGTGCCGGCGCCCTGGATTGTGTTTCGGTTGACGGTGCCGAAGGAGCCCGGTTGCGGGTCTTTGAAGGCGCAGGTGTTGAAGGCGGTGCCAGCAAGGCAGGGCTTGCCGTTGGGATTGCCGGCGTAGTCGGGGCGCTGCGAGCTGCCGACGTTTCCGCCGCCGTCGGGCACGTTGGCGAAGCTGACGGCGTCCGTGGCGGTGTACCAGTTGCCGGTGGCGAAGGTGGCGATGCCGCCGAGCTGCCAGTGGCCGGCCACGAGGTCGATGGGGCGGCTGGCGTTCGGGAAGAAGCGCTTGCCCGCGCCGAAGGGCAACGGGTAGAGGGCGCTGAAGACGAAGCGGTGGCGCAGGTCGGTGTCGGAGTTACCGTACTCGAGCTCGGGGTGGCGGAAGTCACGGAAGTCGCCGCCGTTCTGTGAGCCGAGGTTGGCGGCAGAGGCGTTGTCGAGACCGTGTGCGTAGGTGTAGGAAGCGAGTAGCGAGAGGCCGTCGGGCGAGTTCTTCTCGGTGTGGACCTCAAGCGCGTTGTAGTTGGACTTGCCGGACGAGCGGAACCACTGGATGGGCGCGTTGATGGACGGAATGGGGCGGCGCAGGGCGGGGTCGGAGTTGGGGTCGGGCGAGGGCGTCGCCTCGTTGCCGTTGAAAAAGGTGTAGAGCTTCGTGCCGTGCGATCCAGCATAGGCGACGCTGAGCAGGAAGCCTGCAGGGAGCTGGTACTCGGTCGAGAACTGGTACTGCTGGGTGTAGGGCGTGACCAGCTGCGGGTCGAGCGAGTAGAGCAGCGGCGTGTTGGGGTCGGTGAGCGAGGTGGCTGGGAAACCGTTCGACAGCACGCTGAGACTGGGGATGGAGCAGTCGGTGCCGTTGGGGTTGGCAGAGGCCTGGGAACAGGCGGCGGCGAAGGAGTTGGTCACATAATAGGGCGGATTGTAGCCGGGGCTGGGGTTCGAGTAGGGGCCGCTCTCGCTGCCGCCGTAAAAGAAGCCGTAGCCGGAGCGCAGGACGAGCTTGTTGGTGAGGCTATAGGCGAGGCCGAGGCGAGGCGCGAAGTTGTTGAGGTCAGGCTTAATGAGGCCATCGGTGCCGGAGGCGCTGACGGGGATGTAGGAGGCGAGCGTCGGCGTGAGCGTGGTGGGCTGACCCTTCGGCACGATCAGGGTGCCGGTGCTGAGGTCGAAGGTGGCCTGATGATTGTGGCGTTCTCTGACAGTCTGGTAGAGCTCGTAGCGAAGGCCGCCGTTAATGGTGAGGCTGTGGCTCAGCTTCCAGTCGTCCTGGACGTAGAAATTCCAGTTGGGGCGGAAGTAGTCGATGTTGATGGCATTGCTGATGCTGGCGGTACCGGGAATACCGAGCAGGAAGGAGGCGAAGCCGGAGCCCCCTGTGGCGAGGTTGGCGGCACCGGGGTTGTCGGTGAACTGCGTGCCGAAGCTGAGGGTGCCGCGCGGTTCGGCGGGCTGGAAGATGGCGAACTCGTTACGGTTGATCTCAGCACCGAAGCGAAGACTGTGATTGCCGACGATCCAGGAGAGGTTCTCGGAGACGATGTAGGTGTTCTGCAGCTCACGCGTGGGCAGGAAGAGCGAGCTGCCGATCTGCGAGACGTCGCTGAAGGTGAGCTGCGGCAGGCCGCCGTTTGAGGGCGTCTGTGGGATGCCGGGGAAGCCGATGCTGGTGGCGAGGTTGGAAGCGTAGCCGGGCTGCAGGCGGCGGGAGTGGATGCGGTTGTAGCCGAAGCGGATCTCGTTGACGAGCTTCGGCGTCAAGATGTGGCTGTCGCTAAGCGCGAGGCTGTGGTATTGGGTCTCGGCGATGCCGGAGAAGAAGTCTCCGCCATCAGCAACAGGGCCGAAGACGGCCGGGATGTTAGTGGGCTCGGTCTCGTAGCTGTAGCGGGCGAAGGTGCTGTCCTTCGGTGTGAGCTGGTGATCGAGACGTATGTCGAAGTTATTGCGGTTGGTGACGCGGACCGGGCTTGAGACGTAGTTGTACGCCGGATTGTTGGCGTTTGCGGCCGGATAGAGCGCGGCGATGCGGGCGGCGAGGGGATCGATGAGCGTGCCGGGAATGATATTGGTGGGCGTGCCGGCGGCGGTACTGCCGAAGGGGACGCCGCAGAAGGTAGGCGTCGCGGCAGCCGGTGCCGAGGTGACCTGCGCGAGGCGTGAGTTGAAGATTTCGCCGGTGTAGGTAGGGTTGCCGTTGCAGTCGAGGACGGCGTTGCCGTTGATGTCGACGGTGGGTTGGGTGGTGTCAAGCAGTGCGGAGAAGTCGCCGGCGCGCTGCGCGGCGGTGGGCACGATAGCGGGGATTGGTTCGGCGTCGCGTAGGCGGAAGCCTTCGTAGTCTGCGAAGAAGAAGGTCTTGTTGTGGCCGTTGTAGAGGTGCGGGAGAACGATGGGGCCGCCGATGGTGCCGCCAAACTGATTCTGCTTGTAAGGCTGTTTCTTGAGGTCGAAGTAGTTGCGGGCGTCGAGTGCGTCGTTGCGGAAGAACTCGTAGAGAGCGCCGTGAATCTGGTTGGTTCCGGACTTGGTGACGGCGTTGATGACGGCGCCGTTGCCGCGGCCGAACTCGGCGGTATAGGAGCTGGTCTGGACCTTGAACTCCTGGAGCGACTCGAGCGGCGGCTCGATGACGTAGCTTGAGCCGTTGAGCAGGTCGGGCAGGTTGGAGTTGTTATCGATGCCGTCGAGCAGGAAGTTGTTCTGCAGGCTGCGGGCACCGTTGGCGCTGAAGCCGAACTTGCTCTGATCGCGTGAGCCGGGGGCGGCAGGGGCGGTGCCGGGGGTGAGCAGGGCGAGTTGGGCGAAGTTGCGGCCGTTGAGCGGGAGATTGGCAACGCGGCGGCTGTCAATGACCTGGCCGAGGTCGCTGGTCTCGGTCTCGAGCTGCACGGCGGTGTCGCTGACGGTGACGGACTCGCTGACCTGACCGACGGTGAGGGTGACGTCAAAGACCGCGCGCTGCTGGACGGAGAGCGTGATGGGGGTAGAGACAATCTTGCTGAAGCCGGTCTTTTCGGCGGAGATGGTGTAGCTGCCGACCTTGACGGGCTCGAGGACGTACTCGCCGGCGTTATTGGTGGTGGCGGTGCTGATGGTGCCGCGATCAAGGTCTTTGGCGGTGATGGCAACGCCGGCAAGCGCGGCGCCGGAAGCGTCATGCACTATGCCGACGAAGGCGCCGGCGTCCTTCTGCGCGTGGGCGGGCAGGGCGGGCAAAAGGAAAGTCAGTAGAAGCAGGACGCGCGCCTTCACGAGACATCGGCGGCCCACAGCCGAGAGCCGGTGGGGCTGCGAAGAGAGAGACGGCCGGGATGTACGCGGCATGGGCAGCTCCTTAAATGAGCGACGTGTGGGGAGGCATTGCCTAGAGGAAGGCGGCTGCCAACGCCGAAAGCTACGCATACTTTCGATTGCTAGGTTTTAGCTTCGCTTGCAAGCGCTGTCAAGGAAAATGCGCGTCTTGGGCAGAACCGCGCGGGTGTAAACGAGCGTGCAGCTTAGACGGAGGCGAATCGGCGGGGCGGCGCGCTTGGGGCGGGTCTGGGTTAGGTGAGGATGACGTGAATGCCAAGCTTGTGCAAGCGCTCCTGAGCGGCGACGGGGAGGCCGGAGTCTGTGATGACGACGTGGATACGTTTGGTGGGGACAATGAGAGCCATGCTGCGGCGGCCGAACTTGGTGGAGTCGCAGACAGCGACGACCTTGGTAGCGGCCTCGACCATGGCGCGATTGACGCGCGACTCAGAAAGATTAGGAGTGGTGAGGCCGACTGCGGGATCGAAGCCGTCTACGCCCAGGAAGAGGATATCGGCGTGTATCTCGCGGAGGAACTCTTCGGCAAATGAGCCGACGAGCGAGTAGGAGTTGCGGCGGAGGCTACCGCCGGTGAGGATGACCTCGAAGGCAGAGTTGGTGAGCTCGGCGGCGATGTTGACCGCGTTCGTAATGATTGTCAGCCGCGAAAACCGGCGCAGCTGGCGGGCGATAGCGGTGGTGGTGGTGCCAGAGTCAAGAATGATGCACTGGCCTTCCTGGACCAGGGCGGCGGCGGCAACGGCGATACGTTCTTTCTCTTTGGAGTGCAGTTTCTGCTTTTCGACCAGGGTGGGGTCGGAAAGCGCGCCGGTTTTGAGCGAGACGGCACCGCCGTGGGTGCGCTGGATGAGGCCGAGCGACTGCAGGTGCTCAAGGTCTTTGCGGATGGTAATGCGGGAGATGCCGAGACCCTCTGCTAGCTCGCCGACGATGGCGCGACCATCGCGCTGGATGCAGCCGAGGACGTGCTGGCGGCGCTCCTCCACCAGCATCTCTTTGCCGGCTACGTCTTTCTTCCGCACATGCGCTCCTGCTACTTGTTCTTACATGGTAATCGATGATTTGGGGCGGGGCAGGTAACAATAGTCTCCATGTAGTAACAATGATGGATTCATGCCTGGACTGGACGATCTGTCGCCCGGGAGTTGTGCTCTGCGGAAAGTTGCAAGCGTGCCGTTTGTGTTTTCGAGCGCACACGGGGATCTTCCCCCGGCCGACTGGCGGCCGATAGTAATAGTCTAGCGACCACCATCATGGGAAATTTCGAAAATCTTGATCTTTGAAGGCAATCCGCACCTAAGGTCTATCAATCTTCTCGCTGGTGATGACGAAACTCTCGTGGAGACTGTCGAGTCTCGTTGCGAAAGAGTCGAGAAAAGCTCGATGCGTTTTCACACCCTACAGCGATAGCGACCTCCTCAACTGTCAGGTCTGTCCGCGAGAGCAACGCGCGCGCTTTTTGCATACGAAGGTGTCTCTGGAAGGCAAAGGGGGCCATTCCCACGTGGGCTTTAAAGGAGCGTGCAAAATGAAAAACGCTGGAATTGCAGAGGCAAGCAAGTTCCACCAGCGTAAAGCATCGTTCGGGCGATCCAACGAGCGCATCCACCGCACGTTGTATCCGATGCTTTTTCAGCAGGCCAGCAGCACTTGCTTTCTCAGTTTGCGCGAACAACCGGAATATACGTGCGGCGATGAGCGTTCGACTGTGATCAATCAGCATGGGAGTCATCGTTCCGGTCCACAAGAAGTCATCCCGCATAATCTCGCCAACGGCCTCGATAGCAGGGTCAACACGGACTTGCGCGGCGTCTTCTGGTAGACGGCAGCCACTCTGATCAGCAAGCTCTTTGAGGTACTCGTCGTTCCAATACAAGTTAAGAAGTTCGGTGAACTGGTTCCACTGTATTAAGTGTGAATCCCCTGGAGGAAAATAGACCATTGAACCAGGATTCAAGGGCTGATCGACCGGCTTTCCGGATCGAGTGCGCTGTGTCAATAACGTTGGCGACGCGCTGAAGGCAATAGAGACCTGTGCGTTCTGATGAGCATGCGTCGGACCCGAAAAACGATCCATCCTGATGATCCATGAGATCGGGTCTGACCCGGATCGGAGGCAGCATTTTGCTACCTCCGACAGCCGCGTCGGGGTATTACCGTCACCTTTCCTCCGTGCTGACTTCATCTCTTGACCTCATTACTGCTTTCAAGTGGCCTACAACGCAGCCAGAAGGCCGCAATACCAGCAAAGAACTCAGCAAGGAGTGTATGGGACAGCTCGGTATGTTTCATCTAATCCTCGTAGTGTGTGACGCGCTCAAAATCAGAGAGATTGTTTTGAGCGAGCCACTCATCTAGGAAGAGGCGCAATGGCAGACGAAACAAGAGCAATCGAACCCTACGAGCTGAATCGGGATAACGCCCCTGCGTTCTGGGAGGTGGATATCCTTTGGCTGATTTTGGCCGACGCCACACAGACAGGCGGAGCGCTCACCATGATGGAGCAGATCTGCCCCAGGAACTCCGGGCCTCCGCCGCATACTCATGCCCAGCAAGAAAGCTATTACATTCTTGAGGGTCAAATGACGGTCGTGGTTGGAGGCAAGACGCTCGTGGCAACACAAGGCTCTTTTCTAAATGTTCCTCCCAATACGGTTCACAGCTTCCGGGTGGACACGGACACGGCACGCATCCTCAATATGTATGTCCCCGCTGGCTTTGAGCGTCTGATCACAGAACTCGGGGAGCCAGCGCCTCAAAGAGTGCTGCCTCCTCCAGGTAGACCGATGAAAGCGAAGCCAGAAGATGTTCGGCGGGTGCTTCAGCAAATTGGGATGACGTGGGTGAACGAACCAGACACGCTGCGACAGCCAAAACAGTAGACCAACCAATCTTCACCGCCCGGCTCGTTGCAACGCAAAGTCGGTGACGCACGATTCGAGGGAGAGATATGAAGGAAATCATCGCAGTCGCAGGAGCAACTGGCAATCTGGGCAAGAGAATCGTCAAGGCACTCGTTGCACAGGGAGCGAGTGTTGTTGCACCTGTACGAGTCGGTACCGCAGAAGACAAAATCGAAGATCTCAAACGCCTCGGCGCAAGGGTAAAGCTCTTAGACATGTCCGAGGTTGAGCAGCTCGCTTCGGCAATCGACGGAGCATCCTGTGTCGTGTCCGCACTGCAGGGACTCCACGATGTGATCGTCGACACTCAATCAATTCTCCTAAAAGCGGCTGTCAAGGCCAAGACTCTGAGGTTCATCCCTTCGGACTATTGTGTAGACTTCCGACCACAGCCCGAGGGCGAGAATCGCAACTTCGATCTCCGGCGAGAGTTCCACCTCATATTGAATAAAGCTCCTATCCAAAGGACATCGATCTTCAACGGAGCCTTCGCGGACATCCTGACCTACAACATTCCCCTCTACGATGCCAAGAAAAAGGTGATTGGCTACTGGGATGATCCGGACTGGCGCGTCGACTTTACGACAATGGACGATACAGCGGCCTTCACTGCGGCAGCAGCTCTTGATACGCAGGCCCCGGAAGCCTTGCATATCGCTAGTTTTCAGGTGTCGGCGAACGACCTTCACAAATACACCGTTGATGTTCTCCATACGCCTTTTACACCCGTCAGGATCGGAAGCGTTGCGGAACTAGCCGCACAGAATAAACGGGACCGCGCTGCCCACCCAGAAGGAGAACATGAGCTGTATTCGGCTTGGCAGCAGAGCCAGTACATGCAAAGCATGTTCACCGTTCACCATCCGTCGCTCGACAACACTCGATACGAGCATTTGACGTGGACTCCTCTGAGCGACATTCTCAAACCTCAGGCGCACTGAAGGGCGAAGACCCTAACGGTTGGCGGACAGGGCTTGCGAAACGTGAAATCGATGCTCCCCGGTCCGCCCACTGGGTCCTCGACAGCAGGCCCACTGCTCTGTCGAGATATGCGCCGACCTGCTTGAGGGACTGAAAATCAGTAAACGGAGAAACAGGATGGCGAGTGGCCTGCCCGATGTTTTGTACCAGCTGGATTGTGGTCGCGCCGTTCACACTCCTACCGTCGAGGCACTTGCGGGCGAGCTTGGGATTGGAGGTCTCCCGGACGTCGAAATCACTTACGACGTAGTCATCGTGGGTGCCGGGCCAGCGGGGCTAGCAGCTGCAGTGTACGCGTCGTCAGAAGGGCTCTCAGTCCTGGTGCTTGAAGCGTTGGCGTCCGGAGGTCAGGCCGGGTCAAATTCGAAAATTGAGAACTATCTGGGATTTCCAACCGGGATCTCCAGCTACGAGTTGGCGGGCCGAGCGGAAATACAAGCTGGAGACGAGGAAAGCCTCTATAAAGGCTTATGCAAACTGTCTGCTGACCTTGAGATCCGCCCAAAAGTTGGGTGCTTCCTTGGCAGTTCCGCAGCAGGCCATGTCCCTAACGCAAGTCAATGGGCCCCAAAGAGTAGAGCGTGCTGACGGTGTCGCCGTGCTATCGCGATCCCTCATCATCGCGACGGGCGCAAGACATCGGAAGCTCAACATTCCGAACTACGATCGATTCGAAAACAAAGGCGTCTACTATGCGGCCACAGGGCTCGAAGCCGATCTCTGCCATGGCCGACCGGTGGTGGTCGTCGGCGGGGGAATTCTGCGGGTCAAGCTGCGGTGTTCCTCTCGAGCAGAACCTCCCACGTTCATCTCCTCGTCCGTAAAGAGTCTTTGGCGAGCACGATGTCTCAATACCTCGTCTCCCGCATCGAGAACTCGTCATCGATCTCGATTCATCCGTACAGCGAGGTATTTGAACTGAAAGGGCCGTGAATCCCTCATCCGGTCTCCTGAGTCGCTTTGCTTCGCAAACTCAGCTTCCCAGTTCTTGATCGGATGGACAACCTGTTGAAACCTCACAACTAGGGATCAGCTACTTGTGGAAGGCATTGTCGATACCCGGCGGCGCGGGTAGCGGGATCTGTTGTGGGTCGAGCGGAACCAGGCGGTCTCCGTCAACGCGCAACAGGTAAGCAGCGTCATGCGCGACGAGCTGGTAGACAGTGGCCGTGGGATCGGCAGTGCCTCGGCTGGTGGACCAAAGTCCGCTGGTGATGGTGGTAAGGGTGCCGCCGGGTGCGTCTTTGTAGCTGCGGCGTAGAAGGAAGATGGACTGAGTTGGCGCGCGGTAGAGCGAGAGCCGCTCCGTAAGCCCGCTGCAATCGCCGCATGGTCCGGTTCGCGTGTACGTGCCGATCTGTTCCATATCGAGCAGAACATCCGGCGCCGTTGTCTGCGGAGTCAGTGCCTCATCCGCAATGGTTATGTGCAGCCGCACCGCGCGCTCCTGATGGGTGGTGCGCGAGGACTGCGGGCCGTAGGCGAGCATCAGGTCCGCCTCGCCGGCGGAGATCGCTTTCCATGCGAAGCTGCTGGTGCCCTGGTTGCTGAGCCGGCCGCCGTAGACGCGCTGCGTGGTGGCCAGCATCTGTAACTGCGCGGGTGAATGGCCGATAAGGCTCCACTGCCGGCCTTCGGCAGGCGCTGCCGGCAGATCGACGCGCAGCACGTCGCCTGGGTAGAGGTTTGCCTGCACGCGGGAGCCGTCCGCCTCTGTGATCCGCACAGAGATGGCATGGGCGGACTTGACGCATAGCGCGCCCGCCGCGAGCAGACACCATGCGAGAGCGAACATGAGCCGGTGGGGAGGCATCGCGCCGATTCTAGCTGGTACGCACCACGGAGCCCTTTGGCGCAGCCGCAGATACACTGAAGACTCGACCCGTTATGAGCCAGACCATCAAAGCTGTGCGCGGCACGCGCGACCTGCTGCCCCCCGAAACTGCGCTGTGGAACCACATCGAGGCCACGGCGCGGAGTGTCTTTGCCCGATACAACTTCGGCGAGATCCGCACGCCCGTCTTTGAAGACACCCAGTTGTTTGCGCGCGGCGTGGGCGAAGAGACCGACATCGTCGCCAAGGAGATGTACACCTGGGAGGACCGCGCACGGGCGCAGTCCGAGAAGGCGCAATCGCTGACCCTGCGGCCGGAGAATACGGCAGGCGTGGTCCGTGCCTACATCGAGCACAAACTGGGCGAGCAGGGACGGCTGCAGAAGCTTTACTACATCGGCCCGCAGTTCCGGCGCGAGCGTCCACAGAAGGGACGGTATCGCCAATTCTTTCAGATTGGCGCAGAGGTGATTGGGCCGCCCAGCGCAGGCGCTGAGTCGCCGCTGCGCGATGCCGAAGTGCTGGAGATGCTGGCGACACTGTTGAATGAGCTGGGCATCACGGGCTGGCGGTTGCTGATCAACTCTGTTGGAACCCCGCAAGACAGGCCGCGCTACGTTACGGCGCTGCGCGCGGCACTGGAGCCGGTGGTGGGGCAGATGTGCGTGGACTGCCAGCGCCGCGCGGTGAGCAATCCGCTGCGCGTACTGGACTGCAAGGTGCCGGAGGATCAGCCCATCATCGCCACGCTGCCGAAGATATGGGACTCGCTCGACGAGGCCTCCCGTGCACACTTCGCGCAGGTATGTGCGGCGCTCGATGCATGCGGGGTTCCATATGAGCATGAGCATCGGCTGGTGCGGGGTCTCGACTACTACACGCGCACCACGTTTGAATTTCAGCACGGCGGGCTGGGGGCGCAGAACGCGCTGCTGGGCGGTGGCCGGTATGACGGATTGTCGGAGGCGATTGGCGGACCGCGTGCTCCGGGAATCGGCTTTGCCATTGGCGAGGACCGCCTGGTGCTGACGCTGCAGTCGCAGGCAGAGGCGCAGCCGACAGAGCGGGCTGACGTCTACGTCGCTCCGATGGGCGGGGTAATGAACGCACCGGCGCTCGCTCTTGCACGTGATTTGCGCAGGGCTGGCTTGCGCGTTGAGCTGGGCGATGGCAGCTTCCGGCTGAAGAAATCCTTTGAGGCAGGAGACAAGCTCGCGCGCCGCATCGTGATCCTGGGGGAGGTTGAGCTGGCCTCCGGTATTCTGACGGTGAAAGACTTCGCGACGGGCGAGCAGAGCAGAGTGCCGCGGGCTGATCTAAAGGCGCATTTGCTGCGGCGCGCATAAACAAAAGGAACGCCATTGCTTGATTTTCTTGGAACGCTGGAACGTACCCACACCTGCGGCGAGTTGCGCGCGGAGGCTGCCGAGCAAGCGGTTGTGCTGATGGGCTGGGTGAACCGCCGCCGCGACCACGGCAACCTGATTTTCCTGGACCTGCGCGACCGTACCGGCATTGCGCAGGTGGTGCTGGACAAGGACATCACGCCAGAGGGCCACGCGAAGGCGGAGCAGGTGCGCCCGGAGTATGTCGTTGCTGCCATCGGCAAGCTGCGCCGCCGCGACCCCGCCGCTATCAATCCCAAGATGCCGACCGGTGAAGTGGAGCTGGTGGCCGAGCAGTTGCTGGTACTGAACGATTCGCGCCTGCCACCGTTCTCACCTGCGGAAGAAGCGATTGCGAACGAGGAACTGCGGCTGCAGTACCGCTATCTCGACTTGCGCCGGCCGGAGATGCAGGCGAACTTCGCGCTGCGCCATCGCGTGGCACTGGCGGTCCGCAACTATCTTTCAGCAGAGGGATTTCTGGAGATCGAGACGCCCTTCATGACGCGCTCCACGCCAGAGGGGGCGCGCGACTACCTGGTGCCCAGCCGCGTGCATCCGGCGCACTTCTATGCGCTGCCACAGTCGCCGCAGTTGTTCAAGCAGATCCTGATGATCTCCGGCTTCGATCGCTACTTCCAGATTGTGCGCTGCTTCCGCGATGAAGATCTGCGTGCAGACCGTCAGCCGGAGTTCACGCAGATCGATCTGGAGATGACCTTCCCGCAGCAGGAGACGATCTTTGCCGTGGTCGAGGGCTTCCTGCAGGCATCGTTTCGCGAGGCGGGGGTTGAGCTGGCGAAGGCTTTTCCGCGCATGACCTTCGATGAGGCGATTCGCCAGTACGGGATAGACAAGCCGGACATGCGGCTGCCCGCGTTAACCGATGTGCGCGCGCTGCTGACGCCGCAGACTGCGGCCACGCTGAAGACAACCGCGGCGCTGCCGGTGATCGCTGTCCGCATTCCCGGCGTGGGCGAGTTGACCCGCAAGGAGCGCGACGAACTGCGGCAACTGTACCCGCAGAAGTTACAGACACAGAAGATCAAAGTGCTGGACGATTTCAAGCGGCTGGAGAAGTCATTTCCTGACGAGATGGCCAGTATCCGCGCGGCGGCCAAGGCTCCAGACACTGACCTGATCGTGCTGGTAGTGGCGGATGGCGAGGATGTTCCGGTGCAGCAGGCTATCGGCAACCGGCTGCCCGCGCGCGATCGTCAGCTCTTTGAGGGCGCGGGCCTGGTGCGGCTGGCGCTGGCACAGCAGTTTGCGACGCGCCATCGTTGCTTCGAGAAGGCCGGGAATGCCAGCGACTACCACTTCCTTTGGGTGACAGACTTTCCGATGTTCGAGTGGGATGAGGAGACGAAGAGCTGGGTGGCCGCCCACCATCCCTTCACCTCGCCGCATGAGGACGACTTGAAGACTGGCCGGCTGACCAGCGACCCCGGTGCGGTGCGCGCACTGGCGTATGACATTGTGCTGAATGGGACCGAACTGGGCTCGGGGTCGATTCGTATTCATCAGCAGTCGGTGCAGGCAGAGATCTTTCGCGCGCTGGGCATGACGGATGCAGAGGCGAAGGAGCGCTTTGGGTTCTTCCTGGAAGCACTCACCTACGGCACTCCGCCGCACGGCGGCATCGCGCTGGGCCTGGATCGTATTGCGATGATCCTGGCCGGCGCGCCGAGCCTGCGCGAAGTCATCGCCTTCCCCAAGACAGCGAAGGCAATCGACCTGATGGTGGATGCGCCGACCCCGGTCTCGGATACGCAACTCAAGGAGTTGCATATCCGGCCCATGGCGAAGGGATAGCCGGCCGCTCCTCTGCGGGCTTACTATCGTTGGTTGCAATTCTTCAGGTAGAGAGGTACCCGCATGGCCACCGGATTGAGCGCACGCCCGCAACTGCAACACCTGACTGCTGCCCTGGACGAGCTGAAGCAGAAGGGCACGCACTTCCGCCTGCGCGTGCTGGATGATGTGCAAGGGCCGGTGTGCCACTATGACGGCCGCAAGGTGATCAATCTCGCGTCCAATAATTACCTTGGTCTATGCGATCACCCCAAGCTGCGTGAGGCCGCCACGGCGGCTATCCGCGACTTCGGTGTTGGGTCTGGCGCCGTGCGTACCATCGCCGGAACCATGCGCATTCACATGGAGCTGGAAGAGAAGATCGCGCGCTTCAAGAACGTGGAGGCGTGCGTCGTCTTCCAGAGCGGCTTCACGGCGAATGCGGGCACCGTCTCTTCGATCCTCGGCAAGGAAGACTTCATCCTCTCCGACGAGCTGAACCATGCCTCGATCATCGATGGCGCACGGCTTTCGCGCGCCAAGATCAAGGTATTCCGCCACAAGGATGCTGCCCATGCCGAGGAGTTGCTGAAAGAGATCGCGCACGAGCCCGGCCGTAAGCTGATTATCACGGATGGCGTTTTCTCCATGGATGGCGACATTGGGCCAGTGGACAAGCTGTGCGACCTGGCGGAGCGCTATGGCGCCATCATGATGGTGGACGATGCCCACGCTTCCGGGGTGCTGGGACGCAACGGACGCGGCTCCGTGGACCACTTCAACTGCCATGGCCGGGTGGATGTGCAGGTAGGCACGCTATCCAAGGCAATTGGTGCGCTGGGTGGTTACGTATGCGGATCGCGCGACCTGATCGACTACCTGTACCATCGCGCACGTCCATTCCTCTTCTCCACCTCGCATCCTCCATCGGTAGCAGCCAGTTGCATCGCAGCCTTCGACATACTGGAGCAGGAGCCGGAGCGGATCGAGCGGCTGTGGACGAACACCCGCTACTTCCGTGGGCAGTTGCAGCAGGCAGGCTTCGATGTAGGCGGACGCAGCACACCGGTGAGCGAGACGCCGATCACGCCCATCATTGTTGGCGACGGACGCAGGACGATGGACTTCTCGCGTGCGCTGTTTGAGGCGGGGGTGATGGCTACCGGCATCGCGTTCCCCACCGTGCCCGAAGGCAAGGCGCGTGTGCGCACCATCATGACCAGCGAACATACGCGCGCGCAGATCGACCAGGCGCTGGAGATCTTCTCACGCTTAGGGCGAACGATGGGGATCGTCGCCTAGCAGCCCTGCTGATCTTAGTGGCCAACGTGCAGGTGCGGATACCAGGTCATCTGCACCTGCGCAGTGAAGTCGCTCTTCTGCCCCTGCGCGATGACGGGGACGGTCCAGCGCTCGTACAGGGCCAGCGCATTCAACTCCACATCCTGCTTCACCCGCAGGATGGCGTTGGCGGCGAACAGGCTCTGCGTGGTGCCGCCGGGCACGTAATCCTTGGCCGACTTGGCATTGCGGTAACTCACCTGAATACGCTGCTGCGGAGAGAGCCAGTAGGTAAGCCACGCCTGGCCGCCCTTGCCCTCGCGGCCAATCCAGCTGCCGAAGAAGTTCTGCTTGTTGGTGTAGACATCGTGGGCGATCACTTCGTAGTAAATGTAACCGCCGCCCTGGCTGCGCTTGGTCGGCGGGTCGGTGGAGACGGCCTCCACGCGCAGGTCCAGCTTCGGCGCATACGGGAAGTGCGAGATGTAGAGGCCAGGATTGACGGCGGCGTGGCGTGGGGCGTCGATGGGGGAGACGTCGTCGTGAACAATGGAGTCTGAATAGAGCGTCACCCAGTCGCGCAGGAAGGGCAGGCGGTAGTTGAAGTCGAAGCTGGAGTGGCGCGCGCCGGGATCCTTACGAGAAAACTTCTCTGCAACAGAGACGTTCTGAAAGCTGAAGAAGCTGTGGATGAAGGAGCCGAAGGTGACGGGCTCATGGCCTTCGCCGCCGAAGACAACGACGCGGGAGAAGCCGAACTCTAGATTGCGCGTGGGCTTGAAGCCAACCTTCTGCGCGTGAAAGTAGTTGTTATTGGGATAGCGATGGCCTTTGAAGTCGCCGAAGCTGCCCTCATAGCGAAAGGGACCAAGCAGCTTCGAGAGGCCAGGAATCAGCAGCGGTTCCACGCGGTTGATACGCAATGCGTAGACGGGCTCCGCATTGTTGCTCCAGGCCATGGCGCCGCCCTCACCCGGTCCCCACCAGTCTTCGCGCTTGCCGACAGATATCTCATGATTGAGCGTATGCAGCGAGAGGTTGGCGTCGATCAGTCGGAACTCATTAGTGGTGGCAACCGGCGTCTCCGGCAGCAGCGGCGCCTGATCCTGAGTGGCAATCTCCTGGCGCACACTCAGCGGATAGGCGCCGCGGCCGGGCGCGTGCTGATACTCGCCACGCACCTTCAGCGTGAGCCGAGCATCCTCGGCGCGTGCCTCGAAGCCAACCAATCCATTGAAGCCGCCCTGATAGGCGCGCCCATTGTCGTTGACGATGGTCTGGCCGAAGTGCGAGGAGTCATTGAGCGGGCGGCCACCCATGTAATTGGCGCGGCCGTAGAGGCTCTCCAGTTCGGCATGCGCATTGGATTTGCCAGGATCGAGCGACTCGCCATCTGCGGCGAATTCATGCGCCAGCGCATCGAAGAGCTGGCGTGCTTCGCGTGTCGCGGCAGTGTCCGGTGGCGCATCCGCAAGCCGGCGCTGCGACTCCTCCAGCATGTGCAGGCAGCTTAGCCGGGTCCAGGGGCGCAACCCGAGAAAGGCAGAGTCGAGGAAACCGAGCGCGTGCAGCCGCTCCATCGCGGGGTAGATCCAGTTATCGAGCGAGACGTATACCGAGCCGGAGATGGGGTCGTGCGATGGAGCCAGCGCGATGGGCGAGGTCGACTGCTGCGCCTGCAGCAGCGGGCCGCAGAGCAGAGCGGCGAGCACCGCAAGACCGGACAAACGACTCAGGGGAACACCTCGAAGGGAAGGCTGCGCTAGCTTCCATTCTACCCGCGCGGAGAGAGGCTGGCGCGTATGCTGCCGCTTGGCTGCGAGCTGTAGACGACCTGGCCGGCGCGCATGGTCAGGTGGACGCGTCCGGGCAATGACCAGCCATCGAAAGGCGTGTTGCGGGAGAGCGAACGCGACTCGCGCGCCAGGAAGGTCCACGCTGCATCCGGCGCGAACAGCAAAAGGTCTGCACTGGAGCCGACCACGAGCGAGCCGGCGTGAAGGCTCAGGGTTGCAGCAGGCCGCGCGCTGAGCAACGCGAGCACCTGGGCTACCGGCATGCCGTGCGTGCGATGCAGTACGGAGAGGCTGAGACCGAGCGATGTTTCCAGGCCGGTGATGCCGTTGGGCGCGCGCTCGAACTCCTGCTCCTTCTCATGCGCGGCGTGCGGAGCGTGGTCGGTCGCGATGCAGTCGATGGTGCCGTCGAGCAGGCCCTCGATCATGGCGTCGCGATCCTCAGCAGTGCGCAGCGGCGGGTTCATCTTGGCGTGGGTGTCGTACTCGCCCACTGCCTCTTCCGTCAGCGCGAAATGGTGGGGCGTCACCTCGCAGGTGACATGCAGGCCGCTCTGCCTTGCGGCGCGCACGTGGTCGAGCGCCCGCCTGGTGGAGAGATGTGCGACGTGCAGGTGCGCGCGGTCGTCGTCGAGCTCGCGCAGCAGTTGAATGTCCCGTGCAACGATGCCGGCCTCGGCCTCGATGGGCATGCCGCGCAATCCCATGCGGAAGGCGAGCGGGCCCGCATTCATGGAGCAGCCGCCAGTCATGCGTGTGTCCTCGGCATGCTGAATCACTGGCAGGCCGGCGTTGGCGGCGGCGCACAGAACGGCGCGCATCGTTTCGTCGCCCAGGATGGGTTTGCCGTCATCACTGACAGCGACGGCGCCGGCCTCGCGCAGCGCTTCGTAGTCGCACAATACTTCGCCCAGGCTGCCCATGGTCGCGGCGCCGATGGGGTAGACGCGGGCTGTGGCGCGGCGCTCCGGCGCGAGCATCCAGCAAGTGATCTCTGGCGTGTCATTTACCGGAATGGTGTTGGGCATGGCAGCCACGCTGGTGAAGCCCCCAGCAGCGGCGGCGGCGGTGCCGGTGGCAATGGTTTCCTTATAGCCCTGGCCCGGCTCGCGCAGGTGGACATGTATGTCGACCAGGCCGGGGGTGACGACGAGTCCACTGGCGTCGATGACTTCCAGCCCTTCTGCGTCTACGTTGAGGCGCGCGCCGATGGCGGCGATGCGTCCGTCTTCGATGAGCAGATCGCGCGGAGCGTCGATGCGGCTCGACGGGTCGATCAGGTGTCCGCCTCGAATCATGACGCGGCTCAGGACGCGGGTCAGAATGCGGCTCAAGCGGCGACTCCTTCCGGCATGGCGCCAAGAGCGCGTGCGATCAGCGCAGTGCGAAGGGCGAGGCCGTGGCGTACCTGCTCTTCAATGGTGGATTGCGAGCCGTCGGCGACGTTGCTGGTGATTTCGAGGCCACGAATCATGGGACCGGGATGCATCACCAGGGCGCGCGGCGCATCTGCGTTGAGGCGCGCGGCATTCAGTTGATAGCCGGCAATGTAATCGCCCAGGTCGAGCTCGAGGCCGGCCAGCCGTTCCTTCTGTATGCGCAGCATCATCACCACCTGCGCGCTGCGCAGAGCGTGAGAGAAGTCGCGTTCGATGGAGATGCCGGGGCCGATGTGCTCCGCCTCCTCCGGCAGGAGTTCAGGCGGCCCGCACAAGACGATACGTGCGCCCAGGCGGGGCAGCAGCAAAGCATTCGAACGCGCCACACGGCTGTGCAGGATGTCTCCGGTGATCAGCACGGTGATGCCGGCCAGCGTTGCAGCATCGATCGGCTCCGGACTGCCGTGCGAGTGCGCGCTGCCGGGATGCAGCCGATGCAGGATGGTGCGCAGATCCAGCAGCGCCTGAGACGGATGGGAGTGCATGCCATCCCCGGCGTTGAGAATGGGCAACTCGGTGAAGCGCTCCAGCAGATACGGCGCGCCGGAGGAGGGGTGGCGCAGGATGATGCACTCAGCACCAAGCGCACGCAGCGTCAGCCCGGTGTCCTTCAGGCTCTCGCCCTTTTCAATGCTGGAAGACAGTGCGCTCACCAGCGTGGTGTCCGCGCCCAGGCCCTTCGCGGCCAGCTCAAAGGAAGTGCGGGTGCGGGTGCTGGACTCGTAGAACAGCAGCGCTACCCGCCGTTTAGCCAGCCGCTGGGCACGCTGCAATGGCGCTTCGCGCTCCAGCAGCGACGCGGCCTGCAACAGGGAAGCGATGTCTGGAAGTGAAAGATCACTGGTGGAGAGCAGCGAGCGTGCGCGCGTACTAGAGCTTTTTTCCTGCAGGTATAGCCGATCCACAAAAGCTCCTGTGGCCTTTCTTTAAGGAAAGGCCACGCCGAGACAGT
>JBBRLT010000004.1:0-90299 GCA_038231235.1 Terriglobales bacterium | reverse complement strand
TGGTACCGGCGGCACTCGATGCATCGATGTTGGTCAGCACCGTGACCGCTGCCTTGCTGTCCGGATAGATAGCATTCGCTGATACAAATCCGGAGACCTCGCCACTATGCGAGATCACCCGCTGGCCATTGCGCTCGCCCACCTGTACCCCCAACCCGTAGCCAGTCGGCTTGCCGCTCTTCAGCTTCACGTCAGTGAACATCGCATCGTAGGAGGCGGCAGAGAGCAGCGAGCGATTCATCATGGTGATGTTCCACAGCGCCAGGTCGCGCGCCGACATGGCCAGCTCGCCCGCGGCAAACATCCAGCCCGAGCCTTCCGGAGGGGCCGGCCGCAGCGGCCCCAACGCATGCTGGTAGTAGCCGGTCGGATCGTTCGCCGGCAGGTGGCTCGCGTCCTGGTCCAGCACACCCTGCATGTGCAGCGGGTCGAAGATGCGCCTGCGCAGTTGCTCCACCAGCGGACGCCCACCCACAATCTCTGCAATGCTTCCCGCGATGACGTAGTTCGTGTTCGAGTACTGCCACTCCGTGCCGGGATCGAAGTCGAGCGGCTTCTGACCCCACTCCGTCAGGATGTACTGCGCGCTGGTCGGCACCATCATCCGGGTCATCAGGTAGTCCTCCGGCCAGAAGTCCTGATAGCCGGCGGTCATGGAGAGTAGCTGGCGGATCGTCACTTCCTGCGCGCGGGTCAGTTTGGGAAGATACTTCGCTACGGGATCATCCAGCGTCAGCTTGCCATCCTGCGCCAGCAGCAGGATCAGCGCGGCAGTGAACTGCTTGCTCACCGAGCCGATGGAATAATGCATCTCCGTGGTCGCGGCGACGGGTGGCTCGAGCCGCGCCTTGCCATAGGCGTGCAGATAGGCAATCTGTCCGTTCTGCACAATGGCGACCGACGCGCTGGGAATCCCGGTACTGGCGATGATCTGCTCCACTGCGTGGTCGACTTTCGCAGCTGTTGCCGCATCGAGCAGTGTTGCGGCCTGGCCGGCAGCGAAGGCCGGATTCAAGGCTGAAGCGAGTACGAGGGCAGAGAAGAGCAGGGTGCAAATGCGCATGCAGGGAAGAGTACCAAGGGAATGGGATACTTTTGCAGCAGGGCCCCAGATCGCAGGCGCCACCCGCAGCAAGGAGAGAGTTCCGCATGTCAGACAATGACGGCATCGCCAAGGTTGTCGAAGGCTACCGGCACTTCAGCGAAGCAGTCTACCCAGAACATCGTGAGTTGTTCGATCAGCTGAAGAACAGGCAAGACCCGCAGGTGCTGTTCATTACCTGTGCGGACAGCCGCATCGATCCTTCGCTGATCACCCACAGCGATCCCGGCGACCTGTTCATCTCTCGCAATATCGGCAACATCGTCCCCGCCTTCGGCGATATGCCGGGTGGCGTCACGGCTGTGGTCGAGTACGCGGTAGTCGCGCTGCATGTGCGTGACATCATCATCTGCGGCCACTCGGACTGCGGGGCGATGAAGGCACTTGCCGATCTGGAAGGCGAATCCCTGCGCGCCATGCCGACCGTTCGCAACTGGCTGCGCAATGCTCAGGCAGCACTCGGCGCAGTGCAGGCAGCTTGCGGCGACTTGAGTGGCGACGAACTCGCTCGAGCGTTGGCCAAAGAGAACGTGCTGCTGCAACTGCAGCATCTGCGAACTCACCCGGCGGTGGCGGCCGGGCTGGCTGCGGGGAACGTCCGGCTACACGGCTGGATCTATTCCATTGGCGATGGCCGGGTGGAGGCGTACGACGAGTCCAGCCACCGCTTCGGGCCGATCGAGGAAGTGCTCGGCGAACTTGCCGGGACACCATTCGAACGGGTGGTTGAACACCCGGAGCCCGCTGTCAAGACTGCAATCACTCGCCGGTAACCAGGTCGGGAGGGGTGCCTGCCGCACGCGAAGCCGGCTCCATCAGAGCTTCCAATATCTCCCGTGCGTACTTCGCCATCACCGATAGGTGCCCCTCGCCGGGACGAGACGTCAGCACACTGTTTGGAATAGCCTCGGCCATGTACCGGCCCATGGCGAATGGCGCGTTTTTATCCGCCTCGCCGTGCCATAGATGGACGGGAACCCGAACATCCTCAATACGAAAGCCCCACGGGCTCACCATCCGGGCCAGGTCCTCCTGGGTGCCGCGCGGTCCCTGCAACACGGCCTCTCGGACCATGGCCATAAATCGATCTCGGAACTGTGGCTCCGCCAGCATGGCCCGGTCCGGGTCGGCCACCGCCAACATCGTCAGTCTGGCTGCCATCCGCGGCGTGTGGCGGGCCCCAAACCCCATCAGTCGCAGTGCGAGGCGGAAGAGGCGCGGCTGCACGCGAGACACTTGCAGCAGCCGCAGGCTCCAGCGTTCGATCCCCAGCGTCAGGCCCGGTGCATCGAATGGGGCGGTCCCGCTGACGATGCCCACGCGGGTAATCCGCTGAGGGATCTGCAGAGCGCAGGCGACGGCGTAGGGCCCGCCACCCGAATACCCCAGGACGGCAAAGCGGGTCAGACCGAGATGATCCGCCAGGGCAACCACATCCGCCGGCCAGTCGCCGACCCGGCGCCCTGGCTGAAAGCCGGAGAGCCCCATGCCCGGGCGGTCCGGGACGATGGCACGGATATGCAGTTCCTCCGCCACTCCATCGGCTACAAACAGGTCCCACGCCAGCCGGCTGCCCGGAGAGCCGTGAAAATACAACAGCGGAAAGCCATCGGGCGGGCCGTGTTCGTCATAGCTCAGCACGCGGCCATCCGGGAGAGGAAGTTGCTGTTTCTTCTTCGACATGCGTAGCGTTCACCCGTACTCGCCTACCCAGACTGGGATGCACGCTCAAAACTTCCCATGAATCCTCTTGTATGAATTCAGCATCAGATTGGTTGACAACAAGTCACTCAAGTGCGAATCTGCAAAGGATCGCTAAAGCGAGCAGAGGTCAGGGAGATTATGGGAAAGATTATCGGTATTGATTTAGGTACGACGAATTCGGTGGTCGCCGTGATGGAAGGCGGCGAGCCCAAGGTGATTGCCAACAGCGAGGGCGACCGCACCACCCCCTCCATTGTCGCTTTTACCAAGACGGGGGAACGGCTGGTAGGGCAGACGGCCAAGCGCCAGGCGGTAACCAACCCGCAGAACACGATTTACTCCATCAAGCGCTTCATGGGCCGCCGCTCCAACGAAGTCAACGATGAGATGAAGATGGTGCCCTACACCGTGAAGCAGCAGGGCGACCACGTCGTGGTAGAGGCGCAGGGCAAGGACTACACCCCGCCCGAGGTCTCGGCCATGATCCTGCAGAAGCTCAAGCAGGCGGCGGAGAGCTACCTGGGCACCAGTGTGACCGAGGCAGTTATTACGGTTCCGGCGTACTTCAACGACGCGCAGCGCCAGGCCACCAAGGACGCGGGCCGCATCGCTGGCCTGGACGTGAAGCGCATCGTCAACGAGCCGACAGCCGCGGCTCTGGCCTATGGCCTGGACAAGAAGAAGGATGAGACCATCGCCGTCTATGACTTTGGCGGCGGCACCTTTGACATCTCGATCCTCGAAGTGGGCGAGGGCGTTATCGAGGTGAAGTCCACCAATGGCGATACCCACCTGGGCGGCGACAACATCGACCAGCGCATCGTGGAATGGCTGATCGACGAGTTCAAGAAGGACGAAGGCCTGGACCTCCGCGCCAAGGGCAACGAGATGGCCCTGCAGCGGTTGAAGAGTGCCGCCGAAGCAGCCAAGATCGAACTCTCCACCACCATGGAGACAGAGATCAATCTGCCCTTCATCACCGCAGACGCCAGCGGCCCCAAGCATCTGGTACGCAAGCTGACGCGCGCCAAGCTGGAGCAGTTGGTGGACGATCTGCTGCAGCGCTCGCTCGAGCCCTGCCGCAAGGCCATCGTTGACGCCGGCATCAAGGCGGATCAGATTCAGGAGGTGGTGCTGGTCGGTGGTCAGACCCGCATGCCGCGTATTCAGGAGCTGGTGAAGCAGCTATTCGGACGGGAGCCGCACCGTGGCGTCAACCCGGATGAGGTGGTCGCCATCGGAGCAGCGGTGCAGGCAGGCGTGCTTGCCGGCGAGGTCAAGGATCTGCTGCTGCTCGACGTCACGCCGCTGACCCTGGCGATTGAGACGGCAGGCGGCATTGCGACCTCGATGATTACGCGCAATACCACCATCCCGACCAAAAAGACGGAAACGTTTTCGACCTTCGCCGACAATCAGAGCGAGGTAGAGGTTCACGTTCTGCAAGGCGAGCGCTCCATGGCGGCGGACAACCGTACCCTGGGCAAGTTCAAGTTGGGCGGCATCGTTCCCGCGCAGCGCGGCGTGCCGCAGATCGAGGTCACCTTCGACATCGATGCCAACGGCATCCTGAATGTGCTGGCCAAGGATCGCGGCACTGGCAAGGACCAGAAGATCGTCATCACGTCTTCGTCTGGCCTGAGCAAGGAAGAGGTGGAGCGCATGGCGCGCGACGCCGAATCGCACGCCTCTGAGGATAAGGAGAAGCGTGATCAGATCGAGGCCCGCAACGGCCTGGACAACATGGTCTACAACATCGAGAAGATGTTGAAGGAAAACGGCGACAAGGTCTCCGGCTCGGAGAAGAGCAATGTCGAGTCGGCCCTGGCTGAGGCGAAGAAGACACTGGAAGGTTCGCCCAGTGCCTCTGAGCTGAACGCGGCGCGGGAGTCACTCACCGCTGCCTCGCACAAGCTGGCGGAGGCCATGTACAAGGCCAACGCAGAGGCGCCGCCGGCCGAGGGTGCCCAATCCGGAACCACGCCCGGAGACGCGCACGAAGAGCCGAAGAAGGAAGAAGGCGTCATTGATGCGGAATATGTGGATGTGCCAGAAAAAAAGTGAAGCGTAAGCAGTAGCGAAAGTAACGCTCCAGCAGATGACCGCAAGGGCGCCTGCTGGTAGCCATCGTAAGGGGCGCTCGGCTATATCACGAGCGCCCCTTGCATCTTCAGGCCGATAAAGACATCACAGACGCAGAGAGAAACAACGGAAGCAAACGGAGACAACGAAGGCCGTTGGGGCCAAGGGGGACATGGCGATGACGAATACCATGTGGCGGTGCGTGCAGTGGCGGGCGGGTCAGATCCTGAACAAGGTACTCTTCAACACGCGGGGCGAAGCAGAGAGCTTCTGCTCCCAGATGCAGCGGGCTGAGCCGGATATCTTCTGGCACATGGAGCCGGTAGAAGCAAGCCTGGTCTGGAACTAGGCAGGTAATAGCAAGTCAGCAAGCCCGGGTGCCCAATCCTAGCGAAGTTAAAGCAATTCTCCTGATGCTGTGAACCGAGAAGAGTATCTCGGCGTGGCCTTTCCTTAAAGAAAGGCCACAGGAGCAGCCGCTGGACAGACTACCCCTACAGGAGAATTGCTTTGGGGTGGGGTTTTCGCGAAAGCCAGTAACAGCCACAACGCGTAGGGCCGAGGTGGCCAGAATCGAATGCCAGAAGGAAATGAAGTCCACAGGTTCCGCGATCGCCAGGCAGCACTCTTTGTCGGTCACATCCTGCACGCAGATTCGCCTTCAGGCCAGTTTCCCGATGCGGCTCTGCTCAATCAACGCAAACTGCGCGGCATCCGCGCTCACGGCAAGCATCTTGGCTACGATTTCGGGCGCGATCTGATTCTGCATGTACACCTTGGTCGCTTCGGCGACTTTACAGAGGGGAAACTACCACTGGCTGTACCGAAGGGTGCGCTGCGTTTGCGGCTATGGACGAAGACAGACTGGTTGGAACTCCGTGGTCCCACCGATTGCTCGATCTACGATCAACAGAAGTGGGCGAAGCTGGCAGCACGGCTGGGTCCGGATCCGCTTGAAAAGGGCGCAGATCCAGCACCCGCATTCGCCATGATCGCCCGGCGCAAGACGCCCATCGGCGCGCTGCTGATGGATCAGGCCGTGATCGCTGGCATTGGCAATATCTATCGTGCCGAGTTGCTCTTCCGCGCGCGGCTCAGCCCCTTCCGCGCGGGCGAAGCAGTCGGCCTGAAGACGCTTCGGGCTCTTTGGAAGGACGCTGTGCGATTGATGCCGGACGGCATGGTCGATCGCCGCATCGTGACCACGCGGCCGATCGACCGGACGCAACCTCGCGGACCGGCAGAGCGCGCCGAGGTGCACTATGTCTACAGGCGGCAAGGCAAGCTCTGCCTGGTCTGTGGGACCAAAATCGAGAGCCATGCCATGGCAGGGCGTACGCTTTACTGGTGTCCAGTCTGCCAGAAAGATTGAGCCCACGTCGTCAGCAGATCGCGGCACTGGACGATAAACACAGGACGATAGACAGAACATGCCATCGACACAGAGCAAAGATTATTACGCGCTACTCGGCGTCAAGAAGACAGCCACGCCGGAGGAGATCCGCAAGGCCTTCCGCAAGCTCGCGCGCAAGTTTCACCCGGACGTAAACCCGGGCGACAAGAAGGCCGAGGAGAAGTTCAAGGAAATCTCCGAGGCCAACGACATCCTGAGCGACGAGAAAAAGCGGAAGGTCTACGACCAGTTCGGCTTCTACTCTGACCAGATCGATCCGGCACAGGCTGAAGCCGCCGCGCGCGGCGGCTACGGGCGTCCTGGCGCGCACTCTGGAGCGGGCCGCGGGCCGCAGGGCGTCCCGTTCGACTTCGAGGGCTTCGACTTCTCCAACTTCGAAAGCGGCCCTGCTCACCAACGTCCTACCGCCGCATCCTCTGGTCCGGGCTCCAGTGGGTGGGGTGGCTTTCGCGACATCTTTTCCGGCATCTTCAACCAGGGCGGAGCCAAACCGGCGCAGGCTGGGCCGCAGCCGGGCACTGACCTGGAATACACCGTCAACGTCGATTTCTGGACTGCGGTGCGCGGCGGCACGGCACGCCTGCAGATCACCCGCCGCGAGACCTGCCCTACCTGCCACGGCCGCGCCTCCTCCGGCACTTCCGTCCAATGCCCGGAGTGCCATGGCACCGGCCAGGTGACCCAGATGGGTGGCCGCATGAAGTTCAGCATCCAGTGTCCGCGTTGCGGCGGCTCCGGGCACACCCAGGATGGCTGTGGCACCTGTCACGGTGAAGGCACCGTGCAACGCCAGGACGCGATTGATTTCCGCATCAAGGCGGGCACCCGTGACGGCCAGCGCATCCGCCTGGGTGGCAAAGGCAATGCCGGTGTCAACGGCGGCGCGGCGGGAGACCTCTACCTGATCATCCGCTCCGGACCACACTCTGTCTTCCATCGCGTGGGCGACAACGTTGAGGTAACGGTTCCCATCCGTGTGGACGAAGCCGCCCTGGGCGCGAAGATTGACGTGCCCACCATCGATGGCCGCGCTCAGTTGCGCATTCCGCCAGGTACACAGAGCGGCCAGAAGCTGCGCATGCGCCAGAAGGGCGTCGCCTCCCCCGCAAACGAGGAGCAGCGCGGCGACCAGATCGTCACCGTCGAGCTGACCGTGCCCCACCTGCGCGATGAACGATCGAAAGAGATCCTGCGCGAGTTCGCGCAGCTCAACACCGAAGATCCGCGGTCGGAGCTTTGGAACAAAGTCTGAAGGTCAGGAAGCGCTAACGCGTCACTGTCCACCCAGCGATGCGACAGTGACATTCAGCGGCTCGCGCATCAGCGTTTCGAAGCTGGAGCCGGTCCACAGCATGTAGTACTTGCCACACGATTCGACCGCCGTGCTGCGGCAGCCATCCATCGTCAGCAGCCGGCTATCCGTCTGAAAGTGCAGGCCGAAGTCAACATTCGCGGCACCCTTCGCCGCTGTCAGGTTAAAGCCGGGATCGTAGACGCGGCCATTCAGCTCATCCAGTACGAAGAAGGTCGTGCAGCCCTCCCCGCATCCCCAGGTCAGCAGCGCATAGTGGCCGCCGAAGTTGCTGCCCTGCGCCGCACCAGCCTGCAGCCGCGTGCGGTACAGAGCCTTGTTGTGCGAATTGATGACCGGGGCAGACGTTAGGCCAGCCGGCAGTTTTACTGCTGGATATTCGGCGGCCGCCGGAGCCCAGCTCTGTTGGGCATGCACCGTTGGGCCGAACATGGATGCGAGACCAAAGGCAAGAGCGGCAGTACTGGCAAGCCGAAGGTGTTTCATGGACAAAGTCTGCACCAAAGTGCGCCGCATCACCAGCTAGTAATCTACTGTACGGGTTACCGAAGAGACAGCGTACCAAAAGCGGAAACACGGGATACAGAGAGCTTTCCAGAGCGATGTCCTTGATGCCGCGATAGATACCTGGCCAGCAGCGCCCGGTCCCCACGTTGTCGGGAACCGCGTACACTTCAGCCATCCGGGTCGCAGTAAAGCGGATTCATGTTCGCGAGCCGCCCCGCGCAGGATAGACGATGCCGAGTAAACGAAAGTCCAAGGGTGCCTACATGATCTCCGCCGTGGCGGAGATGTACGAGATCCACCCCCAGACCCTGAGGCTTTATGAGCGCGAAGGACTGCTGAAGCCCTCCCGCACCGACGGCAACACCCGCCTGTACACCGATGAAGATCTGGAGCGGCTGGAGTTCATCCTCAACCTGGCGCGCGATCTTGGGGTCAACATCGCCGGCATTGCCATCATCCTGCAGATGCGCGAGCGTATGGAAGAGATGAACCGCCAGATGCAGGGCTTCGTCGATTACGTGCGGTCTGAGATGCTGCAGCACATCCAGCAGGGCTTCCCCGGTGGCAACGAGGCAGCCATGGTGCCATTGCGCAAGCCGGTCGTGCTTGCGCCCGCGGCCCCGCGTGAACGTAAGCATTAGGGAATCGGTGAGGAAGGCCGCGCCAGCGGTCCACTATTAAGTGGAGGAGTGTTTAACCAGCCCTTGCTGCCGATCCGCCATTTCGCACTGCTGTCCCCGTTCGCTGTGGGCGTATTCGGGCTGGTCACCTCTACGGTGTACAGCTTCATGGTGGTCGCTGCGGTCAGGCACTTTCGCCGGCAGTCCGCGCCGGCCGATGGATCCTTCGCCCCGCCGGTCAGCCTGCTGAAGCCCCTGCACGGCGCCGAGCCTCATCTGGCAGAACATCTCGAGGACTTCTTCCAGCAGGACTACCCGGCCTACGAGATCCTCTTCTGCGCCCGCACGGCGGAGGACGCAGGTCTGGCGATCGCTCGCCGGGTGGCACAGCAGCATCCGTCGGTGCCTGCTCGTTTCCTGGTGAGTGGCGAGCCGCCGTATGCCAACGCGAAAGTAGCCTCGCTCGACCGCATGGCCCAGGCCGCGCAGCACCCGCTGCTTATCATCAGCGACAGCGATGTCTGTGTTGGTCCGGACTATCTGCGGGCAGTGGTCGCGCCCTTCGCCGACGAACACGTGGGCCTGGTCACCTGCCCCTATCGCGGCGTCCCCGCGCCCGACAATACCGGTGTGAGCCGCCATGCCGCCATCTGGTCACGCCTCGAAGGCGTTGGCATGTCCATCGAGATGACGGCTGGCGTCCTGGTAGCAAACATGCTGGAAGGCATGCACTTTGCCCTGGGTCCCACCATGGCGGTGCGCTCCTCCTGCGTGGAACAGATGGGTGGCTTCGCCGTCCTGGGTCAGTACTGTTCGGACGACTTTCTGCTGGGCGAGCTGGTCTCGCAGCATGGACATCGCGTCGTGCTGTCGCATCACGCCATCGATCACATCGTGCTCAACACCGGCTTCGCCGACTCGATGCGCCACCAGGTGCGCTGGGCCAAGAGCACCCGCTTCTCGCGGCCCAAGGGACATTTCGGTACATCCCTCACCTACAGCATGCCGTTTGGGCTGCTTGCCAGCGCCGGGGCGCTGATGCTCCATTGGCCGCTGGTTGCGATCGCTTCACTCGCCTGGGGGATTGCAACCCGCATGATGATTGCCGCCACCGTCGGTGCCGGTGTGGTTCAGGAGCGGCCCCTGCTGCGCTCAGTACTGCTCTATCCGCTACGCGATCTGATGGGCTTTGGCTTCTGGCTGGCCAGCTACGGCAGCAATCGCATCCTGTGGCGCGGTCGTGAATATCTGTTGGAGAGCGGTGGGCGGATGCGCGCGGCTAACGGCACCTCGGCTGCTCAAGAACGCGAGTCCGCACTCACTCTCTAGCGGCGCAAGCCAATCTCGTCCGTCATCCCCGCCGAAGCCTCGCCCCTGTGCGCTTCTGTCATTCCGACCGGAGCGGCGCAGCCCGCGCAGCGGAGGGATCTGCTGTCCTCTTTTGCAGCCGCGGAAAGCAGATCCCTCCACTTCGCTGCGCTACGGTCGGGATGACGAGGGAGCGGCGAAGCTACAGGGGCCGGTCGGTGTACAGCGTCTTGTCAGCCAACTCCTCAATCGGAATCAGCCGCTTGCCCAGCACGGCCTCGACGTGATCTCGCCAGGTGTCCTGCGCAAACAGGAACTTGCGCTCCCCCCGTCCCCACATCGCGGATAGCTGCGCGTCATCGAGAAAGATCTGCGGCGCATCCGGCCACATCGAGCCCCACAGCAGCGTGGAGGAGCGCCCATGCACCAGCAAGGCCTGCCGCCGCGTGTAGAACAGCACAGATGCCGCGTCCGACTGGTCGCCGTACACGATCAGCGTGGCCCGCGCCGCAGCGCCCGGGTCCGTACCTACGCGGCCAGCGATGCGGTTGATGGTCTCCGCCATCGGCTCGGACGAAAGCATGGGCAGAAAGCGAACGAAGGCAATGTGCGCCGCGATGAGGAAGATAGCCGCGGTAAAGCCCACCGAAAGCGTCGCCTCAAAATGTCGCTGCGCGCGCCGTAAGCGCAGGGCCTGCAGTGGTCCTATCAGCAATACGACAGCAGCGATCGCCGCCGGCAGGCGCAGCGCCGCAAACGATGGCCCGGTCAGGTCAAACAGATGGGAAGTGGAAAGCGAGTAGCCACCGACGCCGCGATGCGCCAGCAGTGTGCCAATATCCGGCACGAAGGGCAGATGACGCGACTGCCACAATCCCAGCGTCAGCGCCAGTGCCAATGCGACACCCACCACGGCAAACAGAACGTGCGCGCCGGTCAGCCCTGCGCTGGAATGCACCGCGATCGGTCGGCCTTCACCCTCATTGCCGCGTTCTGCGTGCTCCTCACGTGTCGCCAGCACTGCGCCGGTCAGCATCAGCAGCGGCAGATATGCGGGGAAGGTGTAGTACTCCTGATTGGTAGAGAGGGAGAAGAACAACAGAATAAAACCTGCATAGAGCGCCAGCATCCAGATACTGCGGCTGCGGAAACGGATGGTAGCGTCGTGATGCTGCACGCTGCCTCGCAGGTCGCGCAGCCAGCGTGGGCGGGTGCGCCACGCACGCTCCAACACGACCGGGAAGAAGAGGCTCCAGGGAAAGAGCCATGCCAACTGGCCCACCCAGTAGATCCATCCCGGCTGCTTGTTGTAATCGTGCGGATAACGGCTGCCCAGAAAGCGCAATACGTGCTCGTTGATGAAGTAGAAGTAGAAAAACCCATGCACATGGCCGGGCGTGGGCACGTTGCCAACCGGATTTCCCTGGTCGGGATTCCGCAGCCCCGCCAGGATGTGCCACGGCGCCGCAACGGCCACGAAGAGCAGCAGCCCGGTCGCGATGCGCATCTCGCGCCAGCGCCGCCACTCGCCGGTAAGCAGCAGCCAGGGCACCGCCGCACCCAGGAAGAATAGTGGCGCGATCAGTCCCTTCGTCAGCGTTGCCAGTGCCAGCGATGCCCAGCTTAGGTAGAAGAGCACGGGCCGCTTGTCTTCCAGTCCTGCCAGGAAGCAATACAACGCGAACCCGATGAGAAAGGTAAGCGTCGCCTCCGGGATGGTGATTCGCGTGAACAGAAAGACACCGAAGCTCGTCTCGAGCGCCAGTGCGGCGTAGAACGCGGCGCGCTCGCCAAAGGCGCGCCGCCCCCAGTACCACGCCAACCACACCGTGGCCAGCACGCCTAGCGACACCGGCAGATGCGCCGAGAAGACGTTGTATCCGAAGATATGGTCGGTGATGGCGTTCAGCCAGTAGGGCAGCGGCGCCTTTTCGAGATAGCGGATGCCATTGATCTTCAGCGTCACCCAGTCGCCGGAGAGTGCCATATGCTGCGCCGCGTTGGCATGCGCCGCGTCGGCATCGTCCAGCAGCGGGGGCGCAAACAGCGCCGCGAAGTGAACGGCCAACCAGACCAGCAGCAGCAATGACCAGGCCCGGCGGGTGGAGAGGAAGGTCGCTGGAGCAGTACCCGCCGCCACCGGACGTACGATGGGAGTTGACATGAGTGAACCAGCAGAATACCAGCCGGCAGCGCCGTCTTCGCCCGTGCCAGCAGATGCCGCTCATCTTGATGACGCGCCGTCGAATGCTGCCACGCTGCCAGCGCTGCGGCATCTTTCGGCTGTCTCTCGCACCATGCACGAGATGCTCCAGGCCTGCATTGCGGATGCCAGCAACTCACTGGATGTCGAGGCAGTGCATCAACTGCGCACCGGCACGCGGCGCGTGGAAGCCACGCTCGAGACACTGGCGCGCGAAGCCGGAACGCGCGGACTGGGCGTGCATACCGAGCAGGCGCGCCAGCGCTGGCTGCGGCAATTGAAGAAGGTGAGGCAGGTCTCGGGCACGGTTCGCGATCTCGACGTGCACCGCGAGCTCCTGGCCAAGCACTACCTGCCGCAAACGGAGTCCAACATGGATGCCACCGGAAGGGAACTCGCCCGGGCCACTGCTTCCGCTGATGGAGAGAGCGTAGTGACCGATGAGGCATTCGCGCTCGATCGCTGGCTGGCGGCCCGCCGCACCACTGCTGCCGATGCGCTGCGCACGTCGCTCGCGCGGCGCGAGGCGAAGCTGACGGAGGCAGAGCGGCAGTTCGTAGCGGCCTTTGGCAAGCGTCGCAGCGCGGACCACGGCAGTCGCCGGCCCGCATCCCTGCTCGCGCTCGAAGACTACCTGCGGCTGATGGACGCGATGCCATTGCTCGACGCAGAGAACATGCACGACTTCCGCAAGGGCGCAAAGAAGGCACGCTATGTAGCCGAAGCCGGTGGCGACGATCCAGCCGCCCATGCCATTGCCAAAGCCATCAAGCGCGTGCAGGATGCCATCGGCGACTGGCACGACTGGGAGGTGCTGGCGCAGGAGTCGCGCGAGGCGCTGCGCAGCGATGGCGAAGCGCTCGAAGCAGAGCTGCAGCACCGCGTTGAGCACCACTACCAACGCGCACTGCGCATCGCGGCCACCACCGGGCGGCGCCTGGTCGGTGAGTGGCAGGCAGTCCGTCCGCGCACTCGCCGGGCACGATAGATAGATATCCAGCCGAATGCCTTGTGTGTCTGTCGAGAAGCGCGTCCTACTCTGAAGTCATCCCGATCGTCCCCAGCCACGTCTCTACCAACTGTGGCCATGCAGTAATCGGAAGCTTGGTGCGCCGCAGCCCGAACGCATGGCCGCCCTGCGCATACAAATGCATCTCCACGGGAACCCCGGCTTTCTTCAGTGCAATGTAGTACGCCAGCGAGTCGTTGACATTGTCCACGTGATCATCCTCCGCCTGCAGCAGAAATGTAGGCGGCATGTGGCGGGTGACAGGAATATCGGGATTCAGCCCAAGCTCCCTGTCGGCCGGCGTCTCGTGCTCCGGCTTACGAATCACAAACTTTCTGGTGCCCTGGTCAGCATCCCATTCCGCCGCGGAGAGTGACAGATGCCCAGGATAGATGGCCACCGCAAAATCCGGACGGCAACTTACTTTGTCGGCGGCGTCGACAGCCGGATACAGACGCTTGTCAAAGTGAGTGCTCATGGCCGCCGACAGATGCCCACCAGCCGAAAACCCCAGCACTCCAATCCTGTGCGGATCGATGTGCCAGTCCGCTGCGTGGAAGCGCACCAGCCCCACCGTCCTCTGCGCGTCTTCGAGCGCCATCGGTGATTCCGGATACGGCCCCGATTTCGGATAAGGCCCCACATCCGTCACGCGGTATTTCAACAACACACATGTGATTCCCCTGGGCGTAAGCCAATCACAGACCTCCGTGCCCTCAAAATCGATGGCCAGACCCTGATAGCCTCCGCCAGGGAAGACGACGACCGCCGCGCCCGTATTGTTCTTTCCTTTTGGTGAATAGACGGTCAGCGTAGGCCGCGACACATTGCTTATCCCCGCCGAGGGCCGGCCGGCAACCAGCGACGTTTCAGCGAGCTCCGGCCCTGCGACGGGCTGGGGATCGGGCGCCGCCCCTGGCCATATCGGCACTTGCGTATGTCCTGGTGATGGCTGCCACACCGGCTTCTGCGCACGCAGACTTCCCATCGCGAACACAACACAGAGAGCAAAGATCGAAAGCTTCATCACAAACCCCACTGCTTATACGTAACCAGCCACATGTTTCGCTGAGCCAGTGTAGGGCAGTCCGGGAGGCAGGAGTTGCTGGAAGCGCCGCATCAGGGCCGTGCACGATCCAGCAGCATCGCCAAGGAAGGAAGAGAGATAGCAACGGGCGGCGGCGATTGCGAATGGCTTGAAACTGATTCAGCCGACTGTTTGCGAATGCCGGGCGACGCATGGAATGCGGGTGATACAGGCGCTGATGAACATGAGCAGCGCCTGCTTCATTCGTAACGCAAAGTCGGCCGAGAGGAAGCGATTCAGCAGCAGACACGATCGGGACGCAGCCTGACTCTGCTCGTACATGGTCCCTCGGTCAGCCCGCGCGATGGTGTAGCTTCGTTCAGGATGCAGACGCTCGCCGCCATCGACATCGGGTCCAACTCCTGCCGGCTGAAAATAGCTCGCATCGAGAACCATCGCCTCAAGATCCTGCACGAAGACCGCGAGGTCACCCGGCTCGGCGCGAGTGTCTTCGACAGCGGCCTGATTTCGCCGGACGCGATGGCCGGCACGCTGCGCGCGCTCAAGCGCTTTTACAAGGCGGTGCAGCAACACAGCGCGGACCAGGTCCGCGCCGTTGCCACGGCGGCACTGCGCGATGCGCGCAATGCGCAGGCCTTCGTTGCCTGGGTCAAGGCCGAGACTGGCTGGGATCTGGAAATCATCTCGGGCCTGGAAGAGGCGCGGCTCATCCATCGCGGCGTCATGCGCGAAGCTGGCACACAGGGTCGCTGTCTGTTGATCGATCTGGGCGGCGGCTCCTGCGAGATCACGCTCTCCGATCGCAAGCGCATGGTTGAGACCGTGAGCCTGCCGCTGGGTGCGGTGCGCCTGACCCAGGAGTTTCTCCACCACCAGGACCCACCCGCGCCCGAAGACATGGCGCGCATGAAGCAGTTCATCCGCCGTGAGCTTGCGAAGGCGGGCAAGCGCTTCGGCGCGCTGCCTCGGGTGCAGGTGATTGCCACCTCGGGCAGCGCGGCCGCGCTGGTCCAGGCCAGCAACGCAGTCGCCAAAACCAAGAGCGCACCAGCGGCGAAGTCCTCCAAGGCCATTGCGAAGCGGGCAGCAATCGGCAATCCCGTCGGCAAATCGGCGTTGGCGCGCGATGTCAGCCGACTGGCCCGCAAGCTGCCCAGGATGACGAATGCCGAACGCAGCCGCCTGCCCGGCGTGGGTCCGCGCCGGTCTGAGATTCTTGTAGCCGGCGCAGAGGTGTACAGCGAGCTGCTGCAACATCTCTCACTTCCTGGTTTCCGCTACTCCGGCCTGGGCCTGCGGGACGGCATCCTGGCGCAGATGCTGGCCGAGCGGGACGCGCGCACCACGGCCCATCAGCAGTTCGAACGCGACCGCTGGGAGAGTGTGCTGGGCACCTGCCGCCGCTATGGCGTCGATCCCAGGCAGGCAGAGCCCGTGCGCGCGCATGCGGCGCAGTTGTTCCGCGACCTGCACTCTCTCCACACACTGCCTCTCGAATACCGGCAGTGGCTGGAGGCCGCCGCCATGATGCGCGACATCGGCAAGTACATCAACTACCAGGGCCACCATCGCCACACACAGTATGTGATCGCCGGCTCGGAGTTATACGGCTTCACGCCGCAGCAGCGCGCCATCGTCTCCGGAATCGCGCGCTATCTGGGAAAGTCGCGGCCGGCGCTGCAGGACCGCGCCTTCCGCTACATCGCCGTACCCGAGCATGAGCATGTAAAACGTGCGGTGGTGTTGTTACGATTGGCAGTCGCGCTGAACCAGGACCGCGCCAGCGATGTGCTGCGCGTGAGGATACAGGTCTATCCCCGCCGCGTTCTGTTGGAACTGTTTCCCGGGAGGACCGGCGCGGAGCTCGAACTCTGGTCGCTGCGCAAAGAGGGTGCCTACTTTCGCGAAGTCTTTCGCCGCGAGCTCTTCGTCACACTCGCCTGAAGCTGGCGCAGCAGCCGCGTGTCGATCAGGGACAGCAGCTGTCCGGGACGGCGGCTCATGTCAATGCGGGCGACCGTGCCTTTGCGGACACGCAGGTTGGCGCGGCAGGTGCGCGGTGGCACCGCGATCAGGCTCCCGGCAAACTGGCTCAGGTTGGGATTATGGCCCACCAGCAGCACGTTCTCGTAACCGGCATACCGCTGCAACATGGCCTGGAAGTCAGCCAGGGTACTCTCTGGCGACAGGCTGGGTTCGACCACAATCTTCTGCTCGAACCCCATCTCGGTTGCCACCAGCGACGAAGTCTGCAGCGAACGCTTCAGCGGGCTCGACACAATCGAGTCGAAGTTGACGCGCATGGCGTTCAAATAGCCCGCAATCAGCACACACTGCTGTTTGCCTTCTTTGTCCAGCCCGCGTTTGCGGTCCAGCAGTGGGTTGGAGCGCCGTGTGCCAGCACTGGCGTGGCGGAGTAGATAAGCAATCATAAGTGGGATGAGGGAGCACATTGCGGCGTCCCATTCACCTGATTGTAACAATTCACATCAGAGTGCCCGCCCGACTCAATTCACGGGCAGCGGGCGTGGCACTGGATCGAGCGGGTCGGGATCGGGATCTGGGCCGGGCAGGTCGGGCTCATCGGGGTCCGGACCCGGCGGCGGAAATGGATCGGGGAAGACATCTGGCGGAGTGCCGGGAAGGCCACCGGCGCGCATCCATCCGAAGCAACAGTAAGGCGGAGCGAGAAGTAGCGCGTTCATATGCGATGGGAGTGCGGAAGCAGCTTCGGCGTTGCTCACGGACACTTTAGCCTCGCGAGACAAGCCTAAGAAGGCGCGCCGAAGAATTTCCAGCGCTCGCTCACCAGCAGCCCGGCCAGCAGGTGTCGCTGGTCCTCCTTTTGCCATCCAGCAGCGCGCATGGCAGCGGTGTAATCCGGCAAGCGTTGCGTGCGCAAACCGGTCAGTAGTTTGAAGGCCAGATACAGGCCGCCGACCACCCATCGCCCCACGATTCCTGCAATCAAGCCGGGCGGTAGGGCAAAATCCGAGACGATCCACACTGTCCCCGGTCGCACGGCCGGCCGCACCCGCTCCAACAGCATGGCGACCTCTGCGTCGATGAAGCAATCCAGAAAGAAGTGACTCACGATCAGCTCGTACTCCGCCTCAGGGGTATAGCGGAGCGCATCGGCCTGGTGCAGGGTCACGCGGACGCCCAGCGGCAGCCGATTGGCAGCACGGCGCAGCATGGCGCCACTCGCATCGACGGCCGTGATCTCCATATCCGGAGCAGCCCTCGCCAGCCGCGCAAGGAAGCGACCGTCGCCATCGCCATAGATGAGCGCGCGCCGCGCCTGCGGCATTCCATTGCTAATCTCGCTCAGCCGCTGGTTGCGGCAACGTTCCAGATAGGGACCAAAGCAGAGGTATTCCATCCAGCGATAGGCCCAGGCCACACGGCCGAAGCGCGCAGGTTCAGTCATGAACGTACTAGCAGCAACAGTGGTGTCAGCAGGACCAGATCCGCTGCGATGCGTCGTCCGCCTGCGCCCAATGGGGAGCGGTCCAGCAACAGAAAGAGGAGCGCGCTGAGTGCGACACACAATGCGAGCCAGCGCGCGGGTACGCTCACCAGTTCCAGCAGGCTGAGGGATGCAGTTGTGGCCACCAGCAAAGCAGTCAGCGCGACGCGACCCCGTGAGCGCTGATGCTCCCAGTCCTCGATAGCCATGCAGTTCAGCCAGCAGAGCGCCGCGAAGAGCGGACACAGCAGCTGCAATGGATGATGCCGCGGCATACCTGCAGCGATGCGCCGTGCCTCGTCCCACCCTGGCAAGGCGGTGGCGGCCGCGAACAGCAGAGCTACGGCGAGCTCCTTTGAGAAGAATGCCACGCGCAGGATCGGAAGCTGCGTCCTGCGGATCCGTAAAGGCAGGTGCACTACTCCCAGGTAGAGCAACGAAAGGATGCCCAGCACGGCGTAGCCCATCAGCAGGGAGAGCGGCATGTGCGCAACGAGCCATCCCGTCATCAGTGCTACTGGTGCGGCGACGGCAAGAAAAACCCGGCGATGGCGATGGTGGAAACGATGCCGCTCCTGCAGTTCTGATGGCGGGGAGGTCCACGCGTCAAGCAGGCGGTCTGCAACATAGAAGAGCCAAGTCCCCAGAGCGAGTGCGGCCGGCAGCCACGGCGCAAGGTGCAGCCGCGCCGCGCGGCCGAATGCCCAGCACCACAGCCCGGCCACGGTGGGCGCGTCCAGGCTGAGCAGGTGCCAATAGCGAAGGAGTGACTGCAGAGAGCGCGCCAAACTCCAGTGTAGCGGGGCGCTACCGCGTTCAGTGCGCTTTTGGATGCATACTCGTCATCCAAGCGGCACGCGCTGGTCTGCCTGTGCATGTGGTGTACGACCGGAGCTGCAGGACCCAAAACGGGTGGCCCCATCCTACGCAATGCGTAGGGTGGGATACGCGGGCGCCATGCCCACAGGACCGCTCAACATGGGTGCCGCCTACTGCTTCGCTGCTTCCACGTCCAAGGTCACCTTCACATCGTCGCCCAATACAGAGTCACCAGACTTCAGCGTGCCGTTCCACACCAGGCCATAGTCCTGGCGGTGGATGGTGGTGGTGGCTTCGAAGCCGCGGTGCGCCTTTCCATCCTGGCCAGCCTGCTCCTTCGACGACTCCATATCCAGCACCACCGGCTTGGTGACGCCGTGCATGGTCAAATCGCCAGCGACCGAGTAGCCATCGCCGCTCTTGGTGACGCTCTTGCTCTTGAAGGTCATGGTCGGAAACTTGGCGACATCGAAGAAGTCTGGGCTCTTCAGGTGGCCGTCGCGCTGGGGCACGCCAGTGTCGACCGTGGTGACATCGATCGTGGCGGCGACCGAGGATTTGGTCAGGTCGGCCGGATCGAGCGCAATGGTGCCGTTGACGCCTCCAAAGCGGCCGTGGACATTGGACAGGCCCATGTGGCGGATAGAGAACTCAGCAGCCGAGTGCGCCGGGTCAAGCTTCCAGGCGGCAGCCTGGGTTTGTGCGAGGGCCGCTCCACTGAACACCACGGTTGCTAAAGCGGAGGAAGTAGCAATGCGCTTGTGCATAGACTGGCTCCAAATCTGGTATTTGCTTCTGGTGATTGCAAAGAAAATAGCCCAAAGAAAACGGCCCCTGCCTTGGCTGGCCTTTGATCGCAGATGGCGATAGGGGAACCCGCCGCCATTATTATGCGGCAAAGTGGTCTGGATTCGTTTGGATTGCCTGGCGGGAACTACCCGGCAGCCGCCTGCACCACGGGCCGCTTGCGCGCTGCCCCCTTGCGTCGCGAGGCCGGTTGCACCGGCGCAGGGCCCATCTCGACTGGCTGGGGAATGCCCTCCACGCTGGTGCGGCCCTCCGCCAACTGCATGAAGAAGTCCTGGGCGGAGAAGCCGCTCTTTTCTACAGCAGGTTTTTCTGCGGACGCCTTGCCGCCCGGCGCTTTTTCTCCTGGGTTGGCGCGTGCGCGGCGGTAGTCACCATGCGGCTCCAGCATGCGCGTCTTCGCGACGTCGGCCAGGTAGGCAGCCAGGATCTCGTCGCGCAGCCGCCCGCGGAGTTGCGGGTCCTGCACTGGAAACAGTACCTCGCAGCGCTCCAGCAGGTTGCGCGGCATCCAGTCCGCGCTGCCGCAGTAGACCGCCTCCTCCCCCCCATTGGCGAAGTAGAAGATGCGGCTGTGTTCGAGGAAGCGCCCGACCACGGAGCGGACACGAATCCGTTCGCTCAGGCCCCGCACACCCGGCCGCAGCGAGCAGATGCCGCGCACGATCAGGTCAATCTCCACCCCTGCCTGCGAGGCTTCGTAGAGCGCCTCCACCACGCTTTTTTCGAGCAGCGAGTTCATCTTCGCAATGATGCGCGCCGGCCTCCCCGCCCGTGCATGCTCGGCCTCGCGGCGAATCATCTGGATGGTGCCCTCGGCCAGCGTCAGCGGTGCCACCAGCAGTGGGGAATAGTCGTCGGACTCCGAATGGGCAGTCAGATAGTTGAAGACTGCCTGCATGCTGGCGGTGATCGCGGTATCGCAGGTGAGCAGGCTGATGTCGGTGTAGAAGCGCGCGGTATTCGGGTTGTAGTTGCCGGTGCCCAGGTGCGCATAACGCCGCGTCACACCATCTTCATCGCGGCGCACCATCAAGGCCAGCTTGCAGTGCGTTTTCAATCCCACGATGCCGTGGAAGACCTGTACGCCGGCATCCTCCAGATTGCGTGCCCAGCGAATGTTGGAGGCCTCGTCGAAGCGCGCCATCAACTCCACCACCACGGTCACTTCCTTGGTCTGCGCGGCTTCGATCAGCGCGCCGAACATGGCCGAGTCGGCAGAGGTGCGGTAGAGCGTCTGCTTCATGGAGACCACCGCCGGGTCTTCCGCCGCCTCTTCGATGAACTGCACCACGCCATCGTAGGAGTCGAACGGATGATGCAGCAGGATGTCGCGGCGGCGAATCTCGTCGAAGATGTTTGCCGAGTTGCGGTTCAGCCGCAGCTCCCGTGGCACGAAGGGCGGATACTTCAGGTCCGGGCGCGGCGTGTCGGAATAAAGCGTCATCAGCCGCGACAGATTGACCGGGCCGTCCGTCCGCACCACCTGACTCTCGTCCAGCTCGAAGTTCGAACGCAGGCGGTCGATGATGTCGGGGTCCGCTGCCTGCTCCACCTCAAGGCGTACGGCGTCGCCTTTACGCCGGTTGTGCAGCTCGGTGCGCACACTCTCCAGCAGCGAGCGCGTCTCTTCTTCCTGCAGGTACAGGTTGCTGTTGCGGGTGACGCGGAAGGCGGCAGCGGACAGCACTTCGTACCCGCGATACATGCGCGCGGCCTGCGTTTCAATCAGCTCGTGCAGGAAGATGTAGTCGATGGCGCCGCCTTCGGAGGGCACCGGCACCAGGCGAGGAAGCGCGCGGGGAACCGTCACCACGCCCAGCACGGCTCCAGCCGCGGATTTTCGCTTCCTACGCAACAGCAGGGCCAGGCATAACGCCTTGTTCAGCACGCGCGGGAAGGGGTGCGCCGGGTCGATGGTGACGGGGGTCAGCAGTGGGTCGACCTCGCGCTGGTAGAACTCGGAGGCGTGCTGCACCTGTGCTTCGCTCAACTGGGAGTAGTCCAGCACGCGGATGCCGGCGGCATGGAGTGCGGGGCGAAGCTGCTGGTTCCAGCAGCGGTACTGGCTCTCCACAAAGTTGCGCAGCTCGGCAGTATCGCGGTCGAAGGTCTGCTCCGGCGTCAGGCCATCCGGACCCACGTCATTGTGGCCGTCCTCTATGCGCTGCATCACGCCAGCCACCCGGATCTCCACAAACTCATCCAGGTTGGAGGCAGTGATCGCCAGGAACTTTACCCGCTCCAGCAGTGGATTGGAGGCATCCTCCGCCTCCTGCAGGACGCGACCGTTGAAGCGCAGCCAGGACTCGTCGCGGCTGAAGAAGAGTTGTTCGCGGGCGGACTGGCGGGCGTGCGGGCGTGCGGCCATGGGTGGGGATCAGAATTCGCTATCGCTGGATGAAAGTCGACTCTCGTCATACAGGATACGCGTGCGCCCTGGCATGAACGTGGCGCGAAAATCCGTTTTGGTGCGGCGGGGCCCTCCCATACTCCACGGTTGACGCAGCCGCCCATCTGTCTGAGGATGAAAGGGAGTTACATTTCCTTGTGCTTCCCCGGCGAATGGAGGACCTATGCGCGAGATGCTTGCAAACCCCAGTCCGCAAATCCAGAGCCAGCCGCTGCCTGCGGAACTGGTCGACTGCAACGAGAGTGTTCAGCTCGAGGCAGAGGTCCGCGAGCTCTTCCAGACCGCCGCCCTGATGCTGGGCGACGAGACGGCAGCGCTTGAGCTGGTAGAGCAGTCCGTGGCCGCGGTTGAGATGGATCCCTGCGCGGACGGTGCAGCGGCACGTGTCAGCTATGGCCGGGAACTGGTGCAGCGCGCGCTGGGGCGCGTGGCCGCACAGTATCCGGACCAGATGCAGCCGGCCGCCACCATCGATCTGGGTGGCTGCGTGGAGACTGACGACCTGGGCGCGGCTGGCATTACCCGCCAGCAGTTGGAGGAGCTGCTCTCCGGCAGCAGCCGCCAGCGCATGCGCCAGTGGCTGGAGAGCCTGGGGCCGGTGGAGCGGTCAGTCTTCGTGCTGCGCGCCGTACTCGGCCGCAGCAGCGCGGATGCTGCGTCTTTACTCTCGAACACCACCAGCGCCACCTGGAACGAGACGCATGTCGGCGGGGCTTATCGCTCGGCACTGTGCTCGCTGGCCAGCGCGTTGGTTCATTCGGCGGCGCGGCATTAGACTCGCTGCCTCAGCCAGCCTATACGCGATCTACTGTTTTTTTAAGTCTTTACCCGGTCGCCGGCATCCAAAATGGCGACCAGCATGTTGCATCTCTTGACAATTCAACAGCCATACCGGCGCCTGATAACTGTGCCGTTTGGAAGATTCGTCGGCATAGCTTGCCTGCTGGGCGCCTCTGCCATCGTCGCCCACGCGCAGGGTGCAATCAACAACAGCAGCTCTTCCAGTTCGTCATCGCCCACCTTCGAGCTGCCAACAGTTCCTCAGCCTCCAGCGCAAAGCGCGTATCAGGGCAGCATCGGCGGCGAGCCGGCAGTTCCCGGCGTCCGGCCGCTGTCGCTGAAGGACGCAGTCCTGATCGGCCTGAAGAACAACCTCGGCATCATTCTTTCTGGTGGCAACGTGACCCAGGCAGGCGGACAACGGCTGCAACGGCTGCAGTCCCTGCTGCCCACCGTGAATGGCACCTTCCGGGAAGCAGCGCAGGAGACCAATCTGCGCGCCCAGGGGCTGAGTGTGCCTGGGTTTCCCACCATCATCGGGCCTTACTCCTACACCGATGTGCGCGGCACCGTGAACTGGACCCTGTTCAGTGTGCCGTCGCTGGATAACTATCTGGCGGCGCGGCACGATTTTCAGGCCAGTAAGCTTACGCTCGATGACGCGCGCAACCTGGTGGCCCTCAGTATCGGCTATGGCTACCTGGCCTGCATCTCGGACGAGGCCAACATCGCGAACGATCAGGCGCAGGTGGACTCCACCAAGGTTTCGCTCGATCAGGCAGTGGCCAATCACGACGCCGGAACCGCGCCCCAACTCGATATGCTGCGCGCCCGCGTCGATTACCAGACCCAGCAGCAGGCGCTGATTCGCGATCAGAATGCGTACGAGAAAGACAAGCTGGCGCTGCTCCGCGCAGTAGGACTGCCGCTCGATCAGAAGTTCGAACTGGCAGACCGGCTTCCATTCGCACCGCTTGAAGGAATTCCCCTCGACGAGGCGTTGCGGGTGGCCTACTCCACGCGCAAGGACCTGCAGGCGATGCAGCTGCAGGTGAAGGCAGCCGAGCAGTCGCGCAAGGCGGCCACCGCGGAGCGCTATCCCCGGGCAACGTTCGAAGGCGATTACGGCGATATCGGCCCCACCCTCAGCCGCTCGCATGGAACCTATGACGTGACCGGAACGGCCAGCGTGCCTATCTTCGAAGAGGCGCGTCTGCGCGGAGACGCCAAGCAGGCGCAAGCGCAACTGGATGCGGCAGCAGCGCACCTGAGCGATCTGAAGGGACAGATCAGTGCGGACATCCACGACGCTTTTCTCGATCTGGAGTCGGCGCAGCGCCTGGTTGAGGTAGCGCGCAGCAATGTGCAGCTGGCAACGCAGACGTTGAACGATGCCCGCGAGCGCTATGCCGCGGGCGTGGACAACAACCTGCCGGTAGTGCAGGCGCAGGCCAGCGTAGCCCAAGCGAACAATCAGTACGTGTTGAGTCTTTATCAGCACAATGTCGCGAAGCTCTCCCTGGCGCGCGCCATGGGCGTGGTAGACACGCGATATCAGGAATTTCTCGGAGGAAAGTGACCGTGGCGGAACAAGATCCGGAGTCCGGAAGAGCTGGCACCCAAACCCTGGAGCAGGGCGAGGAGAGCCAGCAGGAACAGCGTCCGGAGAAGAAGCGGCGCCGCAGCATCATCATCTTCTTCGTGGTCGCCGTGCTGGTGGTCGGTGCGCTCCTCTACTACTGGCACTCCACGTTTTATGAAGACACCGACGATGCGCAGGTCAACGGCCACATCATCCAGCTCAGCGCGCGGGTGCAGGGACACGTGGTCAATGTGCCGGTGAAGGAGAATCAGCTGGTCTCTGCCGGTGCGCTGATTGCCGAAATCGATCATCATGACTACGAGGTTGTGGTCCAGCAGGATGAAGCGAACCTCGAAGCAGCGGAGGCCAACTACGAGTCGGCCAAGGTGAATGTTCCGGTCACCGACATCCAATCCTCCAGCCAGCTCTCGCAGGCCAACGCCGGCGTGAATGTCTCCGGCGCGCAGATCAAGCGCGCCATCGGCCAGCTGGCGCAGGCGCAGGCCGAGGTGGCTCAGGCCGAAGCGAACAATGTGAAGGCGCAGCAGGACCTGGAGCGCTACAGAACCCTGGTAGAGAAGGACGTCATCTCGAAGCAGCAATACGATCAGGCAGTTGCCACTGCCAAGGCAGAGCAGGCCACCGTCGTCTCCGCCAAGGCCAACGCCTCCGCCGCACAGGATCAGATCGCCGTCGCCCGCAGCCAGCTGGCCGTCTCGCAAGCGCAGGCGCGCAATGCCTCTGCCGCGCCCAAACAAGTGATCGCGCAGAAGGCCAAGGCGGACCAGGCAGGCGCCCAGGTGGCGCAGGCGCGCGCAGAGTTGAATCAAGCCAGGCTGAACCTCAGCTACGGCAGGATTGTGGCGCCGGTCGATGGCATCATCACCTCAAAGAATGTTGAAGTGGGGCAGAATGTCAGCGTGGGGCAGAACCTGGTCACGCTGGTGTCGCTCGATGATCTGTGGGTAACGGCGAACTTCAAGGAGACGCAGTTGAAGCTGATGCGTCCCAACCAGGCGGTGAAGGTCCACGTCGATCTGAATGGGCGCGATTACGAAGGCCGCGTCACGCAGATTGGCGGCGCCACCGGCTCCATGCTCAGCCTGTTTCCGCCGGAGAATGCAACCGGCAACTTCGTGAAGGTGGTGCAGCGTATCCCGGTGCGCATCGACCTCACCAACCCAGAGCAGAATCGAGACCACGGCCTGCGCCCCGGCCTCTCCGTAGAGCCGACAGTGCGTGTCAAGGAATAGGGCCGCAGTAGACCAAGGTATGATTCGGAGATGGCACCCATTCACATTTCAGAAGGGACGCCGCGCGCGACTTCGCCGGGTTGCTGGCGCGTGCTCGCGCCGGGGCTGAGATATTAATTGAGAGTGGCTCTCTACCGGCCATCTTGATCCACGCGCAGGCTCCGCTTCGTCGTTCCATTGAGGAGTGCATCTCCCGCTTGCCGCTCGATTCCCCAGCGATTATGGACGAGGAGTTTGCCCGCGACGTCGATGCAGCCGTAGCAGCGCGCCGCGAACCGCTGGATCCCCTGCGTGGGACTAATACTCGACTCTAGCGTGCTGATCGCCGCGGAGCGCGCCGGTAAGACCGATCGGCAAACCTTGATCGATATCGCCGAGCGTGTCGCTGGGGAGGACGTGGCCGTCTCGGTGGTCACACTCATGGAGATAGCGCACGGAGTCGCGCGTGCCAATACGCCCGAAAGAAGAACAACGCGGCAGCCGTTCCTCGACGAGCTTCTCAGTGCGTTGCCGGCTCATGCAGTCACTGTTTCGGTGGCATTAAGGGCGGGAGAGATCGACGGAGCGACCACCGCCGGCGGCGTCCGGATTGCGCTCTCCGATTTATTGATCGGGGTCACCGCACTTGAACTGGGATTTCGGGTTGCCACCGCGAACTTGCGTCACTTCGCCGCCGATTCGGTCCGCCCGACACAACTCGCCCAGCGACAGACGACTGTCACAATCCTGCGCGTTGTTGCGGCAATGCTCGGCCTGGGCTGCTGGTCTTCTCTGCGGTCCGCCTACTGCAGGCGTGAGACGGCTGAGCTGGCTGGCGGCCTGGGACCTACTCCGCGTGCAGCACCGTCTCGAAGAGCAGCACGCTCAACACAGTGAAGATGATGTCGTAGCCCAGCAGCATTCTGATCCACAATCCGGGCTCGCTGTCGCCTTCGAGCACCGCAGAAGTAGACAACACCATGGCCAGCAGCGCCGGCAGAAAGATGGGAAGCAGCAGCAGCGGCAGCAGCATTTCGCGTGAGCGTGCGCGCAGTGAGAGCGCGGCGAAGAAAGTCCCGTTGGCCACCAGTGCCCAACTGCCCAGCGGCAGGATGGCGAACAGCAGCCACGCATTGCCCAGCGGATGCAGGTTGTAGAAGATGGCGAAGACCGGCGCCAGTACTGCCTCAACGATCAGCAGGAAAAGAAAGTTCGCCAGCACTTTGCCAAGGTAGAGTGCGCTGGCCGGCGCGGGCGCCATGCGCTGCGCGTCCAGCACTTGATGGCGCAGCTCCCGCGCCCACGTCTGGTTCAAAGCCTGCACTGCTGCGAAGAGTACCGCCACGCAGAGAACGCCACCCGCGATCTGCCGCGAGCTGTCGCGGGTGGGGTCGAAGGCAAGCGAGAACAGCACCACCACCAGCAGCGCAAAGAAGAGCATGGAGTGCATCGCGTCCTTCGATCGCCACTCGATGCGCAGGTCTTTCTTGAGGTGCGCCCATAGGGGCTGCGTCCATAGCGAACCGATCATCGGACCACGTCCTTGGTCAGTGTGGCGATGGTTGCGCCCGTGGCGCGCAGATAGCCGGCCGGGGCCAGCACGATCTGTGTGCCACGCTGCCCGGCGGAGACGGAGACCTGGTCGAACAGCTCGATCGTTTCATCCGCAAAAGCAGGGTAGGACTTCTTTGAACCCAGCACAGTAACCCCGCCACGGATGTAGCCGGTTAGCGGCTGCACCTCTTTGAGCGGCGCCATCTCGGCTTTGCGCACCCCAGCCGCGCGCGCCAGCTTCTTGAAGTCGAGTTCCGCGTCTCCGGGAACAATGGCGAAGACATAGTCGCTGCCGCCCACCGAACAGAGCAGTGTCTTGAAGACCTGCTCGGCTGGCATGCCGATCTTGGCTGCCACCGTGGTGGCCTTCAAGTCTTCAGGATCGACCTCGTATTCCTGCAGCGCATAGCCGATGCCCAGCCCATCCAGGATGCGAGCCGCGTTGGTTTTCGTAGCGGGCTTCATCGCGCCTCCTGCGGTGCGCGAATCACCGGCGCAGCCAGGGTGCCTGCCTGCATGGTCAACACGATGTCCGCGATGGGCTCTGCCAATTCGCGCTGATGGGTGGTCAGCACGATGCTTCGGCCGGCACTGCGCAATTCTGCAAGCAACATCAGCATGCGTTTTGCACTGCTGCGGTCCATGTTGGAGAAGGGCTCATCGAGCAGGAGTAGCTCCGGCTGTGGAAGTAACACGCGCGCTAGGGAAGTGCGCTGCCGCATGCCCTGCGAGTACTGGCCCACTGGGCGGGCCAGCAGCGGGTCCAGCCCGACCATGCGTAGCGCCTCTTCGGGCGGCAGGCAGGAGCAGCCCGCGTACAGCTGGCGCGTGTATTCCAGATTCTCATGCGCCGTCAACTCGTCATAGAGCATGGGTGCGTGGCTCATGTAGCCGATGCGCCCGCGCGCGTCCATCGGCGTCTCATCCAGCACCCGCACCTCGCCCAGCGTGGGTCGTAGTAGACCCGCGAGCACGCGCAGGAGAGTGGATTTGCCCGCGCCATTCTCCCCCAGCAGCATGTAACAACGTCCCGCCTCAAAGCTCGTCGAGATGTGCCGCAACGCGGCGAAGCGCCCAAACAACTTGGACACATCACGCAGTGTGGCGATGGCAGGCATTGGCTCCTCGCAGTATAGCGAGGACTTACTGCATGCTTGCTGGAGCGGAAGGGGTGCGGAGCGCCGCAGTCTTTACACCTGGCGTGGTGGAGTTTGCCGGAGCGGCAGGCGCTCCGGGCTTCTGTGCAGGCGCATACTTCGAAGCGCACTTGGCCTGCAACTCCGTCGCATGGAAGACGCCGTCGCGTCCAAAGGTGCCAACGGCTAGAGCCTGCGAGGCGTCCTTGAAGGTATCGGGCGGTGGCTCAATACCGGCATACTGCACCGTTAGACGCTTGCCTTGCTCCAGCAATACGAACTGCGCGTGCGTGCCGCTGCGCTGAATCGATCCCGTCTCTACATTGCCTGCCACCCGCAGGTGACGGGTGTAGGCCTTGTCACCCATGTGCTGCAGTTCGCTGATGGTGACGTAGTAGCTCTTGTTCGCCTGCACGCCGCTTACAGCAAGCCACAGGATCACACCAATGACCACCACCACTGCGATACCGATGCGAAGAGTCTGGGCGCGTTGCTGCATGGGAGTAACTTTAGGTTAGGCCGCTGCCTGGCGAGCGTCAAGCAGCCCGCAAGCTTCATCCGGGCCTTCGCTTGGGTACGCCCAACATCGGGACTCGGCTCAGGCAAGCCGCTCAGCCTTCGCCGCTATAATCAGCCCAAGGGTGCAAGCGCGACAACAGCGACCGCGCTACCCTTCGCGATACGCAGCAGGGAGACACCATGAGCCAGAACGGACAGAGCCAGAACGGTCACAATGAGAGCTACGCCACTACCGAGATTCTGAAGCCGCGCGCGGCATGGATCGAGAAACGCCGTGCTGAGGTGGAGCGCACCGGCGATCGCAACGTCTCCCAGATGCACTACGCGCGGCTGGGCCGCATTACGGAAGAGATGGAGTTCGTGGCGGCGCGGGAGAAGCTGCCCGCTGAACTGATCCGAGAAGAGCTGGCCGCCGGACGTCTCATCATTCCAGCAAATATCAATCATCCTGAGTTGGAGCCGATGGCCATCGGGATCGCTTCCCGCTGCAAGATCAATGCGAACATCGGCAACTCCGCCGTCTCCTCCAACATTCAGGAGGAGCTGGCCAAGCTGCATACTGCCGTCAGCTTCGGCGCAGACACAGTGATGGATCTCTCGACCGGCGGCAACATTCCGGAGATCCGCGAATCCATCCTGCGCCACTCGCCAGTGCCCATCGGCACGGTGCCAATCTACGAGGCACTGAATCGCGTGAAGCGGCTCGAGGACCTGAACATCGATGTGTATCTGGAAGTGATCGAAGAGCAGGCCGAGCAGGGCGTGGACTACTTCACCGTGCATGCCGGAGTTCTGGTTCAGTACGTGCCCCTTGTTGCCAGCCGCATCACCGGCATCGTCAGCCGCGGCGGTGCCATTCTGGCCCAGTGGATGACGCACCACCACAAACAGAACTTCCTCTATGAAAACTTTGACCGCATCGTGAAGGTGATGGCCAAACACGACGTCAGCTTTTCCCTGGGTGACGGCCTGCGTCCCGGTTCCATCGCAGATGCCAGCGATGCAGCGCAGTTTGCTGAGCTGAAGACCCTGGGCGAGCTGACCGCCGTAGCCTGGCGCGACGATGTGCAGGTGATGATTGAAGGCCCTGGGCACGTGCCGCTGGACAAGATCAAGGAGCAGGTAGACAAGGAAGTGGAATACTGCTTCGGCGCGCCCTTCTACACACTCGGCCCGCTGGTCACGGACATTGCTCCGGGCTACGACCACATCACCAGCGCCATTGGCGCGGCGATGATCGGCTGGCACGGCGCCTCCATGCTGTGCTACGTGACGCCCAAGGAGCATCTGGGGCTGCCCAATGAGAAGGATGTGAAGGACGGCATCATCGCCTACAAGATCGCCGCCCATGCCGCGGACGTGGCGCGTCACCGGCCCGGCGCGCAGGACCGCGACGATGCCATCAGCTACGCCCGCTACACCTTCGACTGGGAGAAGCAGTTCGCGCTTTCACTGGACCCGGAGACTGCGCGCGCCATGCATGACGAGACGCTGCCCGACGACTACTACAAAGAGGCTGCTTTCTGTTCCATGTGCGGACCCAAGTTCTGCTCCATGAACTGGTCCAGCAAGGTGGATACCTTCAACAAGGAAGTGCACGGTCTGGAGAAGAAGGACCTCTCCGCGCTGGTGAGCCTGCAGGCGCAGCAGCTTGCCGGAAAAAATTAAAGAGAGTTGAGGTGCCGCAACATTCCCGGCGCTTCATACGTAACAGTCCTGCTTACTGTCCGGCAGCGGAGTGCAGATCGCCACTGGCGCGACCCATCGCTGCCGTCAGACGATCCAGCTGCTGCTTCGCGAGTATGTCGTTCTGGGCGTCCAGTGCCTCATTCACGCCAGGAATCACCACGGCAGCATAGCCGGTGTACTCGCCCGGCGCGTAGACGCTGTGACGGAACCAAGGCCGCCCAGGAAGCCCGTCAGCATCCAGCAAGTCCGCCTCTACCTGGCGCAGACGCGTGTTCAGCGCGGCTAGATCCGTCGCAGTGCTGGCACTGGCTGAGGAAGCAGCCTGCTGGCGTTTGTATGCTGCCTCTGCCTCGGTCAGCATCTGGGCTGCGGCTGCATTGGCCTCAGTGAAGTTCAGGTGCAGGCCCGCCTTGGTGGCCTTTTTCTCCGCAGCCTTCAGGTACGTCGCCAGTTCCTTCGCATACGTTACATAGTCATACGGCAGCACATCGGTGTCGGCCATGTGCAGCACCTCCAGACCGAAGACTCGCGCCATCTGCTGCTCATACACAAAGGTTGGATCGGCGAACTTGGTGAACCACTCGTAATTATCGAAGACCGAGTGATAGACCCCGTAGTGCCCGCGCGAGCCAATATCGGTGGAGGGCACGCCGGCATGTTGCAGGAAGGGCGTAAAGTCGGAGCCCGATCCCAGGTCGCCCACCAAAACGGGCGCGTTCGTGTCCGCTTCATCGCGTGATTCGTCAGTGGATGCGGAACCGCCGCGGCGCGTCCCCGCAGTTTTCCAGGCGTCCAGTACGGAGCCGCCCTCGGGGATCGGCACCTCCATGGCGACGTCACGCATGAACTGCTTTAGGGACGGCACCGCGGAGGCTTCGAACTCCGGGCCGGAGACAGCAACGTCGGTGTTGAAGTAGGCGACGGCGTGGTCCATCTGTTTGGCATGGTCCTCGACCCACTCGGTAGAGCCAATCAGCCCCTCTTCCTCCGCATCCCAGCTGCAAACGTAGATAGAGCGCTTCGGTTTCCAGCCCAACTTCAGCAGTGCGCCCATGCCGTGCACGGCTTCGAGCATCGCGGCAGTGCCGCTGTTGGGATCGACTGCGCCATACACCCACGCGTCACGATGATTGCCGGCTACTACCCAGTCGTCGGCGCTGTCAGTGCCCGGGATATGCCCGATCACATCCCAGATTGTGCGCTCGGCGTAGTCCATCTTCATTGCGAGGTGCACGCGCACGGACCCATCACCACCCAGGTGATAGGCGAAGGGCAGTGCGCCCTGGAAGCCGCGCGGAACCGCAGGGCCGCTCAGGTGCTGCAGGATGGGCGTCGCATCTTTGTAGGACAAGGGCAGGGAAGGAATTCCCGGCATATTGCTGACCTTATCCGCCGTCAGCCGCTTTGCGTCCGGTAGATCTGGCGTAGAGGCCACGCCCGGCGTCGTCGCGTCGCCGGGGTATTTGAACAAGTACTGCACGGAACCGCGCTGCACGCCAGAGTCCGGCCGATAGGGGCCCTTGGGATAGACGTCACCCTGAAAGTAGCCATCGTCATACGGATCGGAGTAGATCAGCACGCCAGCCGCGCCATGCTGCTGCGCGACGTAGACCTTTACCCCGCGGAAGTTGCCGCCGTAACGTACCAGCACGATCTTGCCCTTCAGATCGATATGCGCATCCGCCAGCTTCTGGAAGTCCTCTGGAGTGCCGTAGTTCGCATAGACCACATCGCCAGTTACATCTCCCGATGGCGAAGAGCCGTTGAAGGCAGGCAACACGCGCGGGTCGTCCTGGAAATCATCAGAACTGACATGCTCCTTCGCCGGTCCTTTCATCAATACATGGCCCGCGTTGTCCGTCGCCTCGACATGCACAGACTGCGGTAGATTCATCCAGGCCTTGTAGGGAACGATGGTTGTTTCAAGACCGGCCGCCTTGAACTTGTCTGCTACGTAGACAGCGGTGTCGTAGTCCTCCTTCGACCCCGCCACGTGCGGCACCAAGGTCAGCTGCTTCAGTGCCTCCCCGGCGAGCTTCGCATCCGGAACGGCGAGGAAGTCGCGATCCACCTGTGCCTGCTTCGCGAAATCGCGATAACCAAACAGCGTTTGTGGCGGCGCGGGCGAAGATGCGGGTGCGGCAGGCGATTGCGCAGATGCAGGCAGGGACCAGAGCAGAGCAATGGAGATGAAGAGAGCACGCGAGAGCAAGGAAGCAATCTCCGAAAATGGAGTTGATGAAAGGAATACTCAGGGTACACCAGCGCGCGAGGGCCGTTCATGCCGGCCCGTACACTTGAAGGCAGGGACTGGAGGACTGGCGCGCGGTGGCAGAGCACAGGCAGGATGGAGCAGCGACTGCGGCGGTGGCAGAGGCAAGTCCGGCAGTGTTTTTACCCGAGCAACGCCTGCCCGCAGCAGTCAGCCCGCGCGGCTTTCCGGATGCGGTACTGATTCCGGCGACGGTTGCCGATGCGCTGGAGCATGACCGGCACCTCGATCCGCGCTGGCCGCACTTCCTCTCTGCACTGCGCAATGCGGACTTCCGTTTCTTCTGGTGCGGTAACTTCCTGTCGAACATCGGCACCTGGATGCAGAACATCGCGCTGAGCTGGCTGGTGCTGCAGTTGACGAATTCGTCCTACTGGCTAGGCATCGTCGGCTTTGTCGCGTCAATACCATTCCTCATCTTCACGCTCTTCGGCGGCGTTATCGCGGATCGCGCCAACAAGCGCGACCTGCTGGTTACGACGCAGTCGGCCATGATGCTGCTGGCCTTCACCATGTGCGCGCTGGCCTACACCCACGTCATTACGATCCGGCAGGTAGCGATCCTCAGCTTCCTGAATGGCTTGGCCATGGCGTTGAACGCGCCCAGCTACCAGGCCATGGTGCCGCGCATCGTGCCGGGGGAGGACCTGCCCAATGCCATCGCATTGAACTCAGTACAGTTCAATCTGTCGCGCGTGCTTGGGCCTACACTGGGCGGCTATGCGATGGCCTGGTTCGGTGTGGCGGGAAACTTCCTGCTGAACGGCCTCAGCTTTCTTGCCGTACTGGTTGCGTTGGTGCGCATGCGTTATCCGGCAGAGCTGGTGCCGGTGAAGCAGAGTGTGTGGAGCAGCCTGAATGAAGGCTTCCGCTACGTGCGCAGAAGCCCGGAGATGTCTGCGCTGATCGGGCTGGTGGCCTGTGCCAGCTTCCTGCTGTTTCCGTTCCTCACCTTCGTCCCCTACTTCGTGAAGAACACATTGCACTCCGGCGAGCGCGGGCTCGGCTTCATGATGGCGTGTTCCGGCGCAGGCGCGTTTGCGGCAGCCGCCACCATCGCTGTGCGCAGCAAAATGAAGCGCCGCGGCCCCATCGTGGTGTTCTCTGGCGCATTTGTCATGGTGGCCGCCATCGTCTTCTGCTACTCGCACAGCTATGCTCTCTCTGCGGCGATGGCGCTGTGTGAGGGCTTCGGCCTGACCATGACCTCGTCGCTGATGAACCTCGCGCTGCAGCAACTCACCTCAGACGAGATGCGCGGCCGCGTGATGAGCATCTTCGCTACCAGCTTCCTCGGCCTGCCGCCCATCGGATGCCTGCTGGCTGGCGAACTCTCCCGCTATATGCCGACCGAGCACGCCATCGCGGCCATGGCTGCCGCGGCGCTGGCCTGCTTCATGGCCTTCTACGCCTTATCGCCCGCGCTGCGGCATCTGGACTAAGAGCGAGTGTCAGGCCACTGCCTGTGCGCAATGCGCGCAGCGCCGTGCGGCCAGCGGAATATCGCTCAGGCACTCCGGGCAGGGCTTGGTGGCGATGGGCACGGCCGGCAATGGTTTCTTGAAGCGATTCATCAGCGTGTTCACCGGCAGCACGACGAAGAAGTAAACCGCGGCCGCAATCAGCAGGAACGAGATCAGCGCATTCAGAAAGTCGCCGTACTTGATCTTCCCGCCGTTGATGTCCAGCACCAGCGAGGAAAAATCGGGTTTGTGCACGATGGCTGCAATCAGTGGAGTAATCAGGTCCGCCACCAGTGCATTGATCACCGCGCCAAATGCGGCGCCAATCACCACGGCCACCGCAAGATCCATCACATTGCCGCGCAGAATGAAATCGCGAAATCCCTTGAGCATTGAGTTCTCCTTACTTGCGGCTTGTATGCCGCTGCTGCAGCGCTATGCTATCCCAAGCTATGTTGCGGCTCTGGAGAAATTCGCGCGTATAGCCTTCCAATGCCGATAGACCGGCCGCCACACGGTGCAGTATCCTCGTGCGTGATCCAAGCACAGACAACAGAGCAGCCCCCCAGCCTGCAGGCGAGCGCGCATTTCCTGATTCAGCCGGGTTGGCAGAACTCCGGCCCGCACCACTGGCAGACGTTATGGCAGGACCGGCTGGGTGCCGCTTCCTCGCGTGTGGAGCAGCAGGACTGGATGGTGCCACAGCAGGAGCCATGGGTGGGCACGCTGGTCCGCGCGATGGAGCGCTCGCCGCAGCCATGCGTGATCCTTGCGCATAGCGTGGGTTGTCTGGCCGCAGTCTTCGCGCTCGAAAGCATTCGGCCGGCTGCGGTGGTACTGGTCGCGCCAGCAGATACCGAGCGCGTTGGCGCTCCGGAGGCGCTTCAATCGTTTGCCCCCATTCCCATGGAGCATCTGCCTGTGCCGGCACTCTTGATCACCAGTGACAATGACCCGTACTGCGACTTGGAGCGTGCGCGGATCTTTGCAGAGGCATGGCACGCGGACCTGGAAGTCATTGCAGGCGGTGGCCACCTGAACAGCGATGCCGGCTTTGGACCCTGGCCGGAGGGCTGGCAGATGGTGGGCCGATGGCTGAAACACCATGGGCTGCATTGGCCGGCGAGCGAGGTGGTCGATGCATAAGCTGGTCGCGAACGCGGATGAAGCGGTGCGGGACATCCCGGATGGCGTCACCATGATGCTGGGCGGCTTCGGGCTGTGTGGCATTCCGGAGTTTCTGATTGCCGCGCTGGTGCGCAAGGGCGCCAAGGGCCTGCACACCATCAGCAACAATATGGGCATCGATGGCTTCGGCATGGGGCTGATGCTGGAGGCAGGCATGATCGCCTCGCACATTGGCAGCTACGTGGGTGAAAACAAGCTGCTGGAGCAGAAGGTGATCCGCGGTGAGCTGGACCTGACGCTGGTGCCGCAGGGAACCCTCGCAGAGCGTATTCGCGCCGGTGGCGCCGGTATTCCCGCATTCTTCACGCCGACCGGCCTGGGCACTCCGGTGGCCGAGGGCAAGGAGATCCGCGAGTTCGACGGAAAGCAGTATGTGATGGAACGCTGGCTGCGCGCGGACTTCGCACTGGTTAAGGCCTGGAAAGGCGACCGAGCCGGCAACCTGATCTATCGCAAGACCGCACGCAACTTCAATCCCATGATGGCCACCGCGGCCAAGGTCACCATCGCTGAAGTGGAGGAGCTGGTAGAGACGGGCACGCTCGATCCGGACGCCATCGTCACGCCGGGTATCTATGTGCAACGCATCTTCCAGGGGCACAGCTACGAAAAGCGCATCGAACGCAGGACGGTTCGGCCTACAGCAGAAGCAGGGCGGGTGTAGGGTAAGGCGGAGCTGTTGTCGGGATTTTTCTCAAAAAAAAAAGCCTTATCGCAAGGCTTGGGCAACTCACGTAGTCCCTGCTTCTGCGTTATTTGAGCCACTCGCCCCAGGGATACAGGAAGAGAAACAGGATCATCGCGATGGCCATGATGTCCATGTACAGCAGCACCATCACGGCGCCGTGATAGAAGCTCCATCGCGCACGCAGGCAGCGGAGTGTCTCCCAGGTGCCCACGAGCGAGATCAGCGTCGGGGTCAGCAGACGGAACGAAGGCGGATCGTCGGGCCAATGCGCTAACAGGAATGATGCGAGCAAACTGCCCAGCACCAGAACAGTGCCGCGTACCAATGAGCGTTGCCGAAGATCAAGGGGACTTGGAAGCATCACAGGATTCTTGAACATGCCCCTCTCCCATAGCAGCCAGCGACTGCTCTCACTAGAATATCGAAACAAGCGTGCAGCTTAGCGCACCGAAGGTCGAGGCGGGAAAGACGTATGAGTGAGACAGAAAAGCGCGAGCGGATCGTGCGTCGTGCAGCGCTGGAGCTGCGCGATGGCTTCTACGTAAACCTGGGCATCGGCATGCCCACACTGATTGCGAACCACGTGCCGCCGGGAATCGAGGTGGTGCTGCAATCGGAGAATGGGATGCTTGGCGTGGGGCCTTACCCGCTTGCCGGAACGGAAGACCCCGACCTGATCAATGCGGGCAAGGAGACGGTGAGTGAGATCGCCGGCACCTCCTACTTCTCCTCTGCCGATTCTTTCGCCATGATTCGCGGCGGTCACGTGGACCTCTCCATCCTGGGCGCGATGGAGGTAGATGAGCAAGGCAACCTGGCCAACTGGATGATCCCAGGCAAGGTGGTGAAGGGCATGGGCGGCGCCATGGACCTGGTGGCCAGCGCGCGGCGCGTGATCGTGACCATGGAGCACAGCACCCGCGACGGCCGGCCGAAGATTCTGAAGCGCTGCACCCTGCCGTTGACCGGGCTGGGCGTGGTGAACATCATCGCGACCGAAATGGCCTGGATGCGGGTGATGCCCGATGGACTGCTGCTTGAAGAGATCGCCGCGGGGCTGACTCCGGCTGAGGTGCAGGCGGCCACGGAGGCTACGCTGCACATCAGCCCGTCGTTGAAGACGATGGCTGTCTAGAACTCAGACGGAGACCAGGGCAGAGGACTCTCGCGCCAGGGATTCTGTATAAGGTGCGCGCAACACGCCACGCTCCGTAATAATTGCGGTTACATATTTTGCAGGTGTCACATCGAAGGCCGGGTTCCAGATGCCGACATCGTGCGGCGTCATCTGCTTGCCGCCGTGATGCGTCACCTCGCCCGCAGCGCGCTGCTCTATGGGAATCTCTTCTCCCGTGGCAGTCGCCAGGTCGACCGTGGACCAGGGAGCGGCCACGTAGAAGGGGATGCCATGTTCCTTGGCCAGCACGGCGACACCATACGTTCCGATCTTATTGGCCACGTCACCATTCGCGGCGATACGATCTGCGCCCACGACAATCGCCTGCAGCTTGCCCGCACGCATCAGGCTGGCTGCCATGTTGTCGCAGATGACGGTGGTTGGAATGCCGTCGTGCATCAGCTCCCACGCAGTCAGTCGAGCTCCCTGCAGAAAGGGCCGGGTCTCGTCGGCATAAACCTCGATCTTGCGGCCGCTCTCCACTGCTGCGCGGATCACGCCCAGCGCCGTGCCGTAGCCGCAGGTAGCCAGTGCGCCGGCGTTGCAGTGCGTCAGCACACCGCCTGCCTGCGGTAGCAATTCAGCGCCGAAGGCGCCCAGTGCGCGGCAGGCAGCAATGTCTTCGTCGTACATGAGCCGCGCCTCGGCCACCAGACCATGCTTGACGGAGGCTACCGTGGCACCGGGGGATGCGGCGAGCGTCCTCGCCAGGCGGCGCATGCGCTCAATACCCCAGAAGAGGTTGACGGCCGTAGGACGGGTCGCCGCCAGCATGCTGCCTATGGTGTCGATCTCTACTAGCAGCGCTGGCAAGGTGGCCGCAGTGCTGTTCTGCGCGCCCAGGGCGACACCCATTGCGGAGGTGACGCCGAGCGCCGGCGCGCCGCGCACGACCATAGTGGTAATGACTTCCGCGACATCCTGGTGCGTCTTCGCCAACACGTAGGTCTCTTCGAGCGGCAGCCGTGTCTGGTCCAGAAAACGGACGCCTTCGTCGGTCCATTCAAGCGTAGGAATCATGTCTCTTCTAGTGTATCGGCATGCGGACGACCCGGTGGCGCCGTGCCGTGCCAGCCCGTATCGTCTGGCGTACTCAGTGCGAGCGTTGCGCTCGCTGAATGCGTGGTGCCACATCTTCTACGCGGAAGATCGGCGAGGAGCAGGCAGTCGCCGTGCAGATAAAGAGTGCGGGTTTGTCGAGCTTGGGATAGGTCACTGTTGAGGGAACCGGGTTGCGGTCTGCCGGGTCGCGCCACTCGATCAACTCCTGCGAGGTGATCGAGCGCAGAGCCGCTGCGTGCAGTGCGCCCGCAGCAGGATCAGCCATACCGCCCACCACGGCAAGGTGCAGCGGAGCCAGCACGAAGTCGTCGTGCGCCAGCAGCACGCCGGCAGAGAGCGGCCGGCCCGCGACTGCAGGCGCTGCGATATACCGCATCGCCTCTGCGGCAATGTCGTGGAAGTGAGTATCGCCAGTGGCTAGCGCCAGCAGCGAGGCGAAGCGGACCAGCGCGATGTTTTCCTCGCGATCCGGATGCGGGTGGTAGGCAGCGTCGGTGCGCGTCGGCGAGGTGAGGAAGCCAGTGCCCGGCAAGGGCGGCGCGAAGTGCGCAGTGATGTACTTGGCAGCCGCGGCAGCCGCGTTCAGATCTTGTCGATCTCCTGTCGCGTTGTAAAGCTCGAGGAATGCCTGTCCCATGGCTAGCGTGTCAGCCAGGTAGGGACCGGCCCGGTCGACGTCGTCATGGCGAAAGCCACCGCCGGACAGGCTGCGGTGCGCCACGATCGACTTGGCTGCGCGTTGGGCTTCATCCAGCGCAGAGTGATCGCCTCCTGCGGCATACAGATCGCACAGCGCAGCGATCATCCATCCGTTCTCTCGCGCATATACATGCTTGTCGATGCGCGGAATACCCTGAGCGCGGCGGCTCTTGTAATCCAGCTTGAAGTAGGCTTCGTTCTCCTCGCCGTCGTGCACGTCCGCATCCTGCGAGACGTAGAAGACCCCGGTTGCAGGGTCAGTCAGGAAGTTGTGGACAAAGCGATGGACTGCCTGCGCCGTGGCCAGATATTCCGGCTTCTGCATCTGCGCATACCCAAGCGAGTACTCCCGCAGATACGCAGACTGGATGAAAATCAGCTTCTCGTAGTGCGGCTCCTTCCAATTGCCGTCTACCGAGTACTGATAGGCGCCGCCCCATATCGGGTCGATCAGCGCTGCCGCGGCATGGAGCGTAGCAGCAGTGCGCTTGGCATAGGTAGCGTCGCCGTGGGAGGCGAGACGAAGGCCGTATTCGACCGAGTCTTCGTCCAGATACTTGTGACCGAATGCCCAGCCCTCCGCGTCCTTGTCATACTGGGCTTCGTAGAGGGTCTTCACCTTCGTCAGCAATGCGGCGGAGATGCTGGCGTCCGCAGCGGGATGCAAGGCAATCTCCTTCTCCACGCTCGGCCCGGGCGAAGGATCGTCGATGACCGCCTGCAGAATCGATGTCATCTGCTTCGGCGGAAGATAGCCCTGCCGCTTCACGATCTCCGAACCATCGCCGGCAAAGATCACAGTGGCTGGCCAGCCATAGTCCTGATAGCGATTCGAGATGTCCGGCCGCGCGTCCTGATCGACCTTCACCAGGATGTACTTGTCGTTCAGCAGGCGGATGACCGCGGGGTCCTTATACGTAACGTCGTCCATTACGTGACACCAGTGACACCACACCGCCTCAAGATCCAGCAGAACAAACTTGTGCTGTTGCCGCGCAGTGGCGAAGGCGCCGTCGGACCACGGCTGCCAGTGCAGAGCGGGCTGCGGCGCGGCCGCTGGAGCTGGAATCCCAATGAGCGCGAGGGCAGCCATCGCCGTGGCAACGTACGAGATAAGCCGCATAGGCTGAACCTTTCTACTACGAGAAGTATGTTGCAGACGCGTAGCCGGATGCTGCATCGGCTTAGGTCTATTGTTGCAAATCCTTCCGATAGCCGCGGAGCCACTCCATAAGTGACCGGGATAGTTCAAAGTGACCGGGGTAGTTCAGATGCGGAGGAACACGGGCCATCGAACAGCCACTCCTGCCTATAATCGCAGCATGGATGAACAGGGAAGCACGCGCCGCAAGCGAAGCCGCTGGAACTGGCTGCTGGCCGTGCCGCTCGTTCTGCTGATCTATCCCGGCCTCTATGCACGCACATCGCCCGTGCTGCTGGGCTTTCCGTTCTTCTACTGGTATCAATTCGCGGTGGTGATGATGACCGCACTGCTTACCGGCATCGTCTACTGGAAGACGCGCAGCAGCGACGAGTAGCGAGCGCAATTCTTCACACTCTCTACACACTTCCTGCGCCCAGAGTGCCCGGTACACTGAAGGCATGAAGCGGCGCACCATTGAGCACTACGAGATAGTCAGGAAGCTGGGCTCTGGCGGTAGTGGCGTGGTGTTCCTCGCCAACGACACGCTGCTGATGCGCCCAGTGGTGCTGAAGATCCTGAAGGCCGGCGAGCTTACGCTGCAACAGATGCGCACTACCGTGCTCCGCGAGGCGCGTCTCGCCTCTGCCATCGAGCATGCGAATGTCTGCGCCATCTACGAAATCGGCGAATCGAGCGACGAAGCCTACATCGTCATGCAGTATGTGCCGGGCCGCTCGCTCGATCGCGTCATCGCGCAAGGGCCAGCCAGCGTGCAGTTGGCGCTCTCCGTCGGCATCCAGGTTGCAGATGGATTGAGCGCCGCCCATCAGATTGGCATCTATCATCGCGACCTCAAGCCGGCCAATGTGATGCTGACCGATGGCGGGCTGGTGAAGATCCTCGACTTTGGGCTGGCACGGCGCAAAAGCCCGGAGGAGGCCGACTTCGATCCCTCGCAACCTACCCGGCGCAAGCAGGGCGCAGTCACCACCACCTACACCGCGCGCGGCGGCACGCTTGCCTACATGGCGCCGGAGCAGTTTGTCACCGGGCAAAGCAGCGTGCAGAGCGACCTGTTTGCCTTCGGCGTCATCCTCTATGAGCTCATCAGCGGGCGCCACCCCTTCGTCCGCCCCGATGGGGAAGAGTTGCAAAGTGTGCGCGCCATCCAGTTTGCCGATCCGCCGCCGCTGAACACTTGCTGCCCGGAGACGCCGAAGGAACTGGCCAGCGTGGTTGAACGCTGCCTCAAGAAGAATCCCGCAGACCGTTACGGTTCAGCCGCAGAGGTGCGCGAGGCACTGCGCACCATCATGCGCACCACCCAGCTTGAGACTGGGCTGCCCATGGACGTGCCCTCCAACGTGCCGCCTGCCGAGCGGGAGAAGCGCGCCACCGGCCTGCTCTCCATGCTGGCGGAGCGCTTTCGTGAGTCGGCCGATGAGCAGGCCAAGGAGAACAGCATCCTGGTGCTGCCCTTCCGCAATTTCGGGCAGTCGCGCGTGGTGGGGCATGTGGATGAGTCGCCCATGTACGGCTTCGCGCTGGCGGATGCCATCGCTGCGCGGCTGGCGCGCATGCCGTCCCTGGTGGTCCGCCCGTCGAGCGCGCTGATGCAACTTCCGCTCTCGGTGCAGCAGATGGACCCGCTGGCACTGGGTCAGCGTCTGCTGGCTCGATACGTCCTGGCGGGAAATTACATGCGGTCCGAGGATGGCTTCGATCTGAACTGGCAGCTGCTCGATGTCGCCGGGCAGAGCGTGCGCACTGGGGGCGCCATTCGCGTGACCTCCTTCGACCTGATCGCAGTGCAGACGGAGATCAGCAATGAAGTCTTCGCCACGCTGCAAGGTATGGGCCAGAAGCTCGGAGGCACCAACGGCGACCGCGCCATGCGTATCCCGCAACTGGGCGAACAGGTCTCTGAGCAGTATCTCCAGGCACGCGCGCTACTGTCATCGTTTCTGGCGCGTGCCGGCTCGCGTGGCGATCTGGATCGCGCGCTCGAGCGCTTCGAGCATGTGGTCGAGCACGACAATCAGTTTGCCGCCGCGTGGAGCGGTCTGGGCATAGTGCATCTGCAGTACGTGCGCCATGGCTTCGGCGGGCAGATGCATCTGCTCAGCGCCCGTCGCGCCTTTGAGAAGGCCCTCGAACTCGACGCCGGCTCCACCGAGGCGAACCTCTACCGCGTCTACATGATGCTCTCCCGCGGTGAGAAGGAGAGCGCCCGTCATGGCATCGAGCAGTTGCTGCGCACCAGTGTCAACGACTGGAATGTTCATGCTGTCGCCGGTATCACTTTGCGGCTGGACGGAATGTACGAGGATGCGCTGCAGCACTTCAACCGTTCGCTGCAGTTGAATCCGTCGAACGCGCCATCCATCTATAACCATCGCGCGCGTGTGTATCAGTACCAGAACCAATTGGAACTGGCCGAAGAGGAGTTGCAAAAGGGGCTGACACTGGAGCCAAAGCACTCCCTGCTGCGGACTTCACTCGCATACCAGCACATGCGCAAGGGTGAGTTGCAAACTGCTATTGGCCTGCTTGAAACGGTCATCCGCGAAGACGATTCCATGCGCCTGGCCTTTCCCACGCTCGCGCTCTGTTACGTGCAGGTAGGGGACCGTGAGCGCGCCGCGTCGCTCATTGAGGAGGATTCACTCTCTGCCGCTGAGGCCGACAGTGAGATGGCTTATCGGCTCGCCACCTACTTCGCCGTGGAGGGCGATGAGAGTGAGGCACTCCACTGGCTGCGCCGCGCTATCTATCTGGGCAATGAGAACTATCCCTGGTTCTCGAAGAATCCAGCCTGGCAGCGATTGCATACCCACGCCGACTTCGAGCGCATCCTGGAAGACCTGAAGAAGAGCTTTCGCAAAAACCAGAAGACCTGGCGGCGCCTGCTGGAGCTGGTGCCGCAGAGCTGATCTGCTGCGTACGATCGAAGGCGAAGCGTAGCAGCGCCGGAAAGGATCACCGGCGCCTGCCGCGTTCCTCGTTCGCCTCTACCGCTCGCGGGTGGGGCTCCAGCGCAATCCGCCACCAAAGGTCTGGCGATAGAACTCGCGCTGCACGGGATAGATGGTGCTGCCCTGGTAGAAGCCGAAGACCTCATTGTTCAGGTTCAGTCCGTAGCCCACCAGCGTAAAGCCACGCTTCAGATTGTAGGTGCCTTGCAGATCGACTTGCAGGTGGCTGTAGAAGTAGTTGTCGCCATTGGGCCCTTTGATGCCGCCGCCACCGCCGCCCTGGGCGATCGGTCCGGAATCGCCTTGGCTGTAGTTATAGAAGTCGATATTGGCTTGGTTGCAGGTGATGCCAAGGCGCACGGATAAGTTGCGCTTGTCATAGGTCGGACTGATATTGAAAGTATTTGGTGACTGCCGCAGGAGTGGTGGATGCAGGTTGCCAACGCCGCGGTCGAGTCCGGTGCTGGTGGCGCTGGGCGGCGGAATCGTGATCTGAGAGTTGGTGTAGGCATAGTTGGCTGAGATACCAGTGCCGTTCAGCAGGCCCGGAAGCCGCGTCAGATGTTGCTGGTACGCCACTTCAAACCCGTACAGGTAAGCAGAGTCCACATTGACAGTCTGTTGCAGCAGCGGCGTGAGGGCCGGATTGCTTGGGTCGGCTCCGGCCACGCGGCCCTGCGTAAAGACGATCGGGTCGTGAAGAAACTTGTAGAAGTAGCCCGCCTGCAGCAGTCCCTTGGACTGCAGGTTGTTCTCGTACAGCACGTCGATATTGTCGGCGAACTCAGTCTTGAGATTTGAATTGCCGCGGCTGACCGTCTCGCGCGCCTTGCCGAAGTTGGTAATGGTAGTGAATGGGACAAGATCGCCGAAGTTGGGGCGGGAGAGCCCGCGCCCGTAGACCAGGCGAATCCCCTGGGTCGGCGTCAGCGCGTAGCGCAGAGAGGCGCTTGGCAGGTAGCTGACGTAGGAGTTGGTGGCGCGGGCCGGCGGCGCTGTGGTATTGGCCGACGTCGCCGTTCTCGATCCTGCGGTGGTTACATATCCCAGCAGGTCTTCATTGGTTCCTTCTATGCGCAGGCCGAGGACCAGGCGGAACTTGCCGAAGTTCGTGCTGTTCATGAAGTAGCCAGCCGAAACCTTCTCGATCTGATTGAACTGGTTGCCCAGCAGCTCCTGCGTGGGATCTTCTGCCTGGCCGGCAAAGGCGCGCAGCCGGTTGTAATCCACCGCAGGCCCGAAGCGGTAGTCTCCGCTGTAATAGCCGGAATCCGAGAAGCCGCTCTGGAAGTTTGACGCGGCCAAGCTGGGATCTTCCGGATCGGTCGCCGTGGGCACATACACGCGGGTGTCTTGATTTACGAACTTATGCTCGTTGCGGAAGCGCCCTCCCACCTCGAAGGTGCTGAGGTGCCCCGCGAAGGTGTAGGGCACAGCCAGCGATGCGCCAAAGCCGAGATCGACCTCCGGGTTGTAGAAAAATTGCACCGAACGCCGATTGAAGAAGAGATGCGACAGGTCGAAGATGTTAGCGCCATTCTGCACCCTGAGCTGCGGCGTCAGCGGCTTTGCCAGGTCGAGCGAATACTGGATATTGTTCAACGGATTATCAGACGCCGCTGGATCGAACCTGCCATTGGCGTAGCCCAGATCGCGGGTTCTGGCGACGGACGCATTGATGTCATAGTTCAGCAGCGCCTGATGAAGAAGGTGATGTCCGCCGAACTGCAGGCCGCCAATGTCCTGTACCGGCCGCCGGTTCAGCACCTGAAACTCGACTGTCCCGTCCGTGCCGCCCTGGGTCAATGTCGTGTCATCCGCGAACGAATTGATCGTGGGCGAGTAGATCCAGTCGCTGCCGAAGTTATTGAAATGCGCGTAAAGGCCCTTCAGGTAAATGCTTGAGGTGTCGGAGAATTTGTAGTCGACAGTGCCGCCGAAGCCGCGGCGATCGCGGTAGTACTGATAGTCGCGCAGGTCATAGGTGCCGGCGAGGGCTGGCGCTGGCTCAACGTCGTTGATGCCGCGGCCGTTGTAGTCATACGAGCCGCTGAAGATCGCGCCAAGCTTCTTTTTGGTGCCGAAGCGCTTGCCGAGTGTTCCGTCAAACTGATCGTTGCCTCTTCCGCCAAGGATCGGGTTGTATCCGCCCAACGCCTCAAAGACCATGGTGGGACGGTCTTCCGCGCTCTTGGTGCGCAGGTCGACCGAGCCGCCGATGCCATCGCCCTCCTGGTTGGCTTGCAGAGTCTTGTTGATCTGCACCGACTCGACCAAATCGGCCGGGATGATGTCCAGCTTGATCTGCCGCACCGTCTCCGGCGAAGCGATGGTGACTCCGTCCAGCGTGGTGTGGGTCAGGCGCGGCTCCGTCCCACGGACCTGCACGTATTTGCCTTCGCCCTCGTCGCGTTCCAGCGACACGCTGGGCAACCGGCCAATGGCATCGGCCACGTTTGCGTTGGGAAGACTGGTAATCACATCAGCCGGCAGGACGTTGATGATGTTGTCTGCATTGAAGGTCCGGTTGATCGCCTCCAGTTCGCCGCCCTGCCGCTCCGCATAGACCTGAACGTTCTCCACATTGGAGGCGACCTTCAGCGATGCGTCGACGCGTCCAGTCTGGCCAGCAGTGATCGTTACCGGCTTGGTAAAGTTTGCGAAGCCGACGTAGGCAGCGTTGACCGTGTACTGGCCTGCGTTGAGGCCGGTGATGGTGTACTGACCCGCGGCATCCGTCACTACCGACGCGTTGCCAGGGTCGAGAGAGACCCTCACGCCCTGCAGAGCGATTCCCTGATTGTCCATGATGGTGCCGGTAAGCACACCGCGGCCATTCTGCGCACCAGCAGAAGCGCTGAGGAGAACGGCGGATAGAGCAAACAACAAGCTATTTCGTGATGAATACATGACGCTCCCAGAAATGGTTCAGTAAGGGTTCGAAGTGACTGCGCTGCTCGTTAGCGGACGCCAGTAAAGGCTGGCCGTAGGACCCTGGCGGTGACATCACGCTAGAGGAGCTTGATGAAAGCACGCCTAATGGAGCGTGAAGAAACGGTGACAGGTGCATCCGTATTTGATACGCCGCGGTCGATCGGTCCTGTCCCATACGCATGCGCCGGCGGGACAGCCCCGCCAGCAAGCCGGACGCCAGGAAGCAAGCGCCGAGCGCAAAAAAAGTGGGGAGCCGGTGAGGGCTCCCCATTCTGGGTTGCGATGCTATCTGGTCAGTGCGTGGGCCTTCAGAAACGCGCTGTGGTGGTGGTGGGGGTGAGCAACATCGGTTGGGTCAGTCCAAAGGTGATCTCGGAGCCGGCCGGCAATACTGCGGCATGATTCTTCAGCAGCGTGTGTGCGGTCACCACGCCCAGGCCAATGCCGGCGCCGACGATCGCTCCGGTTGGGCCCGCTAGCTTGGCGCCTATCAGCGCACCGCTCCCGGCGCCCACTCCGTACTCGGCAACCACCCGCTTGGAGTGGTCCTTGCTCAGCACGGTGCCTTCGCCGTTTACCTTCGTATTCGATCCGCGGGAGGTCTGGCTGGGCACTGCGTGGATGCTGTAGCGGGTTCCATCCGGCAGAATGATCTCGTTGGCCAGCAGGCGCAGGCTGGCCGCGCCAGCAATGCGATGCCCGTAATCTGCGTGGGTCACGCGCCCATGCACGGTGGAACCTGTCGGAATGATGACGCGGCCATTCTGGGTCACGTCGCCGGTGACCAGCGCAGTGAACAGGGTGCCGATGCCGTTCTCGCGTGAGGAAATCTGCTGTTCCAACCGGGCATGGATGGGCGTGCCGGAGAGCAGTTGATTGCCCCCAGGTACGCTGGTCACTATCTCTGCATCAGGATCGGCGGCACGATTGCGTAGAGCAGGCGCTTGCGCGGACGCGCCATAAGCGGTTGCAGCGGGCGCCTCCACGATGCCGTAATCCGGGTTCTCGGCTCTGGCAGGGGCTGGCCTTGGCGTTGCTGGTGCAGGTTGGGGTGAGGCCGGGGACATCGCCGCGGGACTCTCCGCTGCCGGGGCAGGAAGGGTAGGGAGCGCAGGCGCCGCCTCAGTGGCGCGGATGGTATCCGATACCGGGGGCTGCGACACGCCCTCGTACGGGCTGGGTTTGGCTGTCGTCTGCGCCATTGCGCATGCGCCTGCCAGCGCCAGCGCGGCTACAGGAAGGACCTCGGTCAGGCGCAATCTGGAGTTCATCAAAGCAATACCCCCTGCAGATGTTCGTTCCGCATATGTGCAACTGAGAACGAGCGTAGACGAAGAATTCGGCTGCGCGCATGCAGAAGCGAGTCCCTGTACCAGCGCGGTTACTAAGTCGCGCCCGCGGTGGCCCGGCAGACGCATTTCCGTGGGTGTCGCCCTGCTTTGTTAAACTTTCAAGGTCACTCCTCGCGGGCGTTTAGACATGCCTGACCGCGCGGATAGAAAACTCGAGAACCCATCGACACAACGAACCCACCGATGAGCAACTGGATCAGCATGATTGGCGGCATGACCGGCGAGCCGATACCGGTGGACCGCAGGCCCAGGCTGAATGACCGGTTGCGCCACCAGGTCACAAGGAGCGATATGACGGAGATTGCGCAGATACACGCGCGGGAGATTTTGGACTCACGCGGAAACCCGACCGTGGAGGCCGATGTGGTGCTGACGGGTGGGGCCATTGGCCGTGCTGCCGTGCCCAGCGGCGCCTCCACCGGGGAGCACGAAGCAGTGGAGCTGCGCGATGGCGATAAGTCGCACTATCTGGGCAAGGGCGTCCTGCAGGCAGTCGAGAACGTAGAGAGCATACTGGCGCCGGAGTTGACTGGCATGGATGCTTCGAACCAGCGGCTGATCGACGCGACGATGATCTCGATCGATGGCTCGGAGAACAAGAGCCGCCTCGGCGCAAACGCGATTCTCGCCGTCTCCATGGCCTGCGCCCGGGCTTCGGCAGCCGCGCTCAAGCTGCCGCTCTATCGCTACCTGGGCGGCGTGAACGCCTGCATCCTGCCCACGCCCATGATGAACATCATCAACGGCGGCGCCCATGCCGACAACAATGTGGACTTCCAGGAGTTCATGGTGATGCCGGTCGGTGCGGAGCGCTTCTCTGATGCCCTGCGCTGGGGCGCGGAGATATTCCACACCCTGAAAGGGGTGCTGAAGAAGAAGGGATACAGCACCGCAGTGGGTGACGAGGGCGGCTTTGCTCCGTCGCTCAAGTCGAACGTCGAGGCCATCGAGGTGATCCTGGAGGCCATTGAGCAGGCAGGCTTCAAGGCGGGTGAGGACGTAGCACTGGCGCTGGACCCGGCCGCGAGTGAGTTCTACGACAAGGCCAGTGGCCGCTATGTCTTCAAGAAGTCTGACAAAAGCGAGAAGACCAGCGAACAGATGTCCGACTACTGGGCGGACTGGGTACGCCAATACCCCATCATCTCCGTTGAGGATGGCCTGGCCGAGGACGACTGGAAGGGCTGGCAGTCCATGACGGAAAAGCTGGGGGGCCGCATCCAGCTGGTGGGCGACGACCTGTTTGTCACGAATACGGAGCGGCTGCAGCGCGGCATCGAACAGGGTGTTGCGAACTCCATCCTGATCAAGGTCAACCAGATCGGAACTATCAGCGAAACGCTGGAAGCGATCGAGCTGGCGCGCCGTTATGGCTACACCTCGATCATCTCGCACCGCAGCGGCGAGACGGAAGACACCTTCATTGCCGACCTTGCTGTGGCCACCGGTGCAGGGCAGATCAAGACCGGCTCGGCCTCGCGCACGGACAGAATTGCAAAGTACAACCAGCTTCTGCGCATCGAAGAGGAGTTGGGTCAGGCGGCGGAATTTCTAGGAATTGAAGCCGTGAACTGTGACGAATAAAGCGTGGCTCCAGCCGTGCAGAGCGGCGGCAGAAGCTGGGTTGGACGTTAGCCCAGGCACTGCCTCCGCAGGCACCGCGCCGCCGGAACCATGCCCTAGCCAAGCGAATGGCGCAACCCGCCACGCAGGAATGAGTATCTCGATGAAGCGAATCCCCTCCGCCATGTGCGGACTGATGATGCTGTTGCCGCTGAGCGCGGTGAGCATCTATGCGCAAACCACCTCCACTACCCACAGCAGCACCACCCCCAAGGCGACGAATCCGTCCAAGCCCAGCCAGACCCCATCGGCTCCGTCGACGGCTTCCAGCGCCGCCGCGAGTTCCCCCGCGGACCCCAACGCGCCCGCGCCGCCAGCCCACCCCATCACCGCTGAGCAGACCCGCGAGATCCTGGATCTGATGGCCTACAAGAAGATGGAAGATCAGGGCTGGACACAGCTGATCTCCAACAACAAGCAGCGGGCGCCGTTTATTCCGCAGGACGTCTGGACGGATGTGATGAGTGGGCTCGGCGGCATCGACTACGTCGCGATCATGCAGCCTGTTTACGCGAAGTATCTATCCACAGAGGACGCAGCAAAGGCGATCGAGTTCTACCGCACGCCAGCCGGCAAGCATGTATTGCAGTCCATGGCACCGATTCTTGGTGAGAGTGTTGCCGTAACGCAGCAGAAGGGCCAGCAGGTAGGCCGCGAAGCAATTGAGAAGCATCGCGCAGAGATTGAAGAGGCTCAGAAGAAATACCAGGCCGAGCACGCGCCCGTTGGCGGCGGCCCGACACTGGGGCCGGGTGGTCCGCCATCGGGCGCCGGAGCACCCGGTCCGGGAGCATCGGGACCGGGAGCAACTGGAGCCGGGACATCTGGAGCCGGGACATCTGGAGCCGGAGCAGGAAACACCACCCCCGCGCCCAGCAGTCCTTCTGGCAGCCCGTCCAGCAAGCCGAGCAGCCCATCGGGCACACCGCCGCCGCCGCAGCGCTAAACGCTGCTGCTTACCGTTGCGAGCCGTCGTGCAGAGTACAGCACGGCGGCCCAAAGCTTTTGCGGCCAGGCCGGATCCATACACGGCCGCTCAATCAGCACAAAGTAGAGGACAGTGAAGGCGACGACACAAGGTAAAAGTATTAGGGCCTGCAACGCAATGTTGATGAGCAGGTCATCGGTGAACAACCACTTGCGGCTGACCTTGAAGACCAGCGAAATGAAGAAGAAATGCCACAAGTACATCGAGTAGCACATGCCTCCCAGAACCGCGATCCACTCGGTCGTGAACAGGCGGCGCAACAGACTGCCGCGGAATGCTCCGATGAAGGCGAGCACGATCAGCAGTGGCTCGATGGGATACAGTCTGGCGTGGGCGGTGCCCAGCAGAATCACCCAGGCAGCGGTGCTGGCAATGTCCCACACCCACGAAACTCGCCACGACGGCATGCTGGTGACATGCAGGTCGCTCAACAACAGGCCGGCAATAAAATATTGCAGCATCCATGCGACGCTGGCCCATAAGAGCGGATCAGCAATCTTGCCGATGGCGAACAACATGAGTGCCACCGGGAGCGCGATGCTTAGACCCGCCAGCAGGCCTCTGCGCAGCCACGCTCCGGGGATGAGAAACATCCGCGCAAGCAGTGGAACCAGCAGGTAAAACTGCACCTCCATCTCCAATGTCCAGGCGACTGGGTTTGGTGCGCCCTCAGGACCCATGATGAGCCCGTGCAGGTAAAGGGCACTTGCCGCGAAGTGCGGCAGCAGAACACGTACAGGGATGTGAACGTAGACCGCTGCTACCACCGTACAGATCGCGATGTTCAGAAGATAAGGAGGTTCCAGACGAGTGAGCCGGCGCAGATAATACGCGCGCAGCGGGGGCTTGGGATGGCCCAGCAGGTAATGACGTGCGAAGGGCCGCCCCAAAATGAATCCGCTGATGACGAAGAAGATGCGAACTCCGATATCGCCTCGGCTCAGTATCGCAAGCAGGCCGTGATACCAAGCATGCGTGGTCAGCACTACGCCACTCTTCGAGGTGACCTGCGCGGCCAGGTGGAATAGGACAACGCAGCCAATCGCAACGAAGCGAAGACCATCGATCTCTGGGATCCACGTAGACCCTGACGTGATGCGCCGCAGATGCAGCCAGCCCTGCTTGCCCACGGGTTGCTGCACATTCAATCCTGTCGCTGACATCACTCCCGATCATACGTGCGCATTCTCCACTGCGGAACTGCACCAATGGTGGACGAGCTCGCGATCAAGGCCAGAGCCATATTAGCCGGATTCTTATAGCATGGCCTTTCACGGCAGACCAGCAGCAAGGGAGAAGAGAGGCCAATTGCAACGACCACTGGTACTGGCCATCCTGGATGGATGGGGCATCCGCGCGGAGCGCGAAGCGAATGCGATCGCGCAGGCGCGCAAGCCGAACTACGACCGCCTGCTGCGTGAGTATCCAAATACGCTGCTGCACGCATCGGATCACTTCGTCGGCCTGCCCGACGGCCAGATGGGCAACAGTGAAGTCGGCCACCTGAACATTGGCGCCGGGCGCATCGTCTCCATGGACATCACGCGTGTCGACGCCATGATCGCGGATGGCTCTTTCTATCAGCATCCAGAGATCATGCGGGCGATCGACCGGGCCTGCGAAGGCGGACGGCAGCTGCATCTGCTGGGACTGCTCTCAGATGGCGGCGTGCACTCCCAGCAGGCGCACCTCCATGCATTGTTGCGAGCCGCGAAGATGCGGGGAGCCGAGCGCGTCTTCGTGCATGCCTTTCTTGATGGGCGCGACACGCTGCCCACCAGCGGCGCCGGCTATCTTGCGACACTCGAGAAGGCAACGCGCGAGATTGGTGTGGGACGTCTGGCCACGGTAAGCGGACGCTACTACGCCATGGATCGCGACCGCCGTTGGGAGCGCGAGCGGCTCACCTTCGGCGCCATGGTACATGGAACGGCAGCGGGCGGCGCGTATGCCGATGCCATTGCGCGTGTGCGTGAGAGCTACAGCCAGGGCGTGACGGACGAGTTTGTCATCCCTTTTGTCGTCACCGATGCAGCCGGGGCGCCGGTCACTCGCCTGCGCGATGAAGATGTCTGCATCTCCTTCAACTACCGCGCCGATCGCGTGCGTCAGATCACGCGCGTGCTGGCGCGCGAAAGTGGTTTGACTGCCCAGGGTGGTCGCGAGCTGCCAGGTGCCGAGGACCTGGACAACACGATCCCGCGGTCAGAGGTGCCCAAGCGTCTGCATTACCTGTCTATGACGCAGTACGACAAGCAGTTCAAACTGCCCATGATCCTGCTGCCGGAGTCCATGAAGAACTTGTTGGCCAACTGTTTGGCAGATGCGCAGATGCGCAATCTGCGCGTGGCAGAGACGGAGAAGTACGCGCACGTCACTTACTTCTTCAACGGCGGGGTGGAGAAGGAGTTCCCTGGTGAGGAGCGGCAGATGGTGCAGTCGCAGAGGGTCGCCACTTACGACCTGGCGCCGGAGATGAGCGCGCAGGGCGTCGCCGATGTCGTCATCAAGGCGGTGACAGATTCACCCTTCGATCTGATTGTCGTGAACTTTGCCAACGCAGACATGGTGGGCCACTCCGGCAAGATGGAGCCGACGATCCGGGGCGTGGAGAAGGTGGATGACTGCCTGGGCCAGCTTTACACCGCGCTGCGGCAGGCTGGCGGCAGCATGCTGATCACCGCCGATCACGGCAACGCAGAGATGATGGTAGACCCCGTCACCAGTGGCCCGCACACCGCGCACACCACCAATCCGGTGCCGCTGATATGGGTCAGCGAAGATGCCAGCCGTTATCCGCTTCGCGCGGGCGGTTCGCTACGCGACATCTCACCCACGGTGCTCGCCATGCTGGGTCTCGAACAGCCAGCGCAGATGAGTGGTGCGGATTTGCGCATCAAACTTTAGCTGTTCTGAATCACCAGCAGAAACACTCCTGACAAAGGGGAACGGATGCTTTTGAAGAAGGTGCAAACCGCACTGCGGGTGCTGACAGCAAGCGGCCCGCGCGGTCTCCTGGAGGTACTGGCCGACAAGAAGTGGCGATCCAGCGCAAGGCTGGACAATTGTGAGTTCGTCCTTCGCGGACTGAAGGATGAAGGATTGCGGAATGCTTTTCTGTTCGGTGACTACGAGCAGTACGAGCGCAAAGCGGTGCTCGAGTATCTCTCGCCCGGTCTTCCCGTGATTGAGCTTGGCGCATGTTTGGGCGTCGTGAGCTGCATTACTAATAAGCGATTGCAACACCCGAAGCGGCATGTGGTGGTGGAGGCCAATCCCGCAGTCGTCCCCTTCTTGAAGCGAAACCGGAGCCACAACCATTGCGAGTTCCAAATTTTGAACCTCGCCATTGCCTACGGTCGAGACTCCATCGAATACGCGCCTACCGACAACTTTGCCGGCAACGCCCTGGGCGAAACAGCAGGAGCGCGAAAAATCCGAGTGCCCACCATCACCCTGCGACAGATTGCGCAGCGCTATGGCTTCGAGCGGTTCACGTTAATCTGCGACATCGAAGGGCACGAGCGAGAGATGATCGAACGCGAAGGCGAAACACTGGCCAGGGCCGATCTGATTGTGCTCGAGACGCATGCGCGGCTGATCGGTGCTGATGCAAATGCAAAACTCCTCGCGCAGCTTCACGGGCTCGGTTTTGAGATTGTGGCCGGCGACTCCTATGTCGTCGTTATGCGGAATACGGTCAACGCGCGAGTTTGATCGATTAGCTCTTGAGTGGTGATCCTGCCCGCTTTCGCAGCGCTACGCTGAAGATACCGCGGCGGGCGAGTGCCTCTTCCAGCCTCCGCACCGGGTCGCATTTGCGATCGAGCGGCCACGGCTTGCAGTCAATCAGCGTGGGCCCTCCGCCCCGTCGTGCCCGCGTCACCGCCTCCTGGGCCACCCGGTAGACGGCGATGACATCGTTGCCGTCCACCGGAATGCCCGGCAGCCCCAGCGTATGGGTGTGGCGCGGGCCGCTCACGTCTGCGTCTGCGGCGGTTTCAATGACGAAGATGATGCCAAGCTTGTTGGCCGCGGCGAAGGCCATCGAGGGCGCAAGTCCATCGAGCGTTGTCACTCCGGGCCCGCTGAACGCCAAGGTTATGCGCTGCTTCTCGTCTCTTTTCTCCTGGTGCGCCAGTGCGTATCCGGTCGCGATCGCGAAGCTTGTCTCCACCGTGGAGCCCGCGGGCAGGATTCCCTTCAGTGCGGCGCCAGAGAGCACTTTGCGTTGACTGTAGCCGCGCGCCAATGCGGCCAGCCTATCGCCCGGGGCTGCCATCAGCGCGTCATTGTCTCCCAGATGTGTCACCGTTCCGGTGACAATAGCCTCAGTCGCCACCAGGGGGGCCGGGCGCTGCCTGCGCTTCAACTGTTTCCGGAGCGCCTGGCCATTGAGCAACGTGACGTAGAGCTGACCGAGGCGCCGATCGGAGATGAGGGGATGGGTTACGGCAGGTGCCGCGGCTGTCTTCGGCATGAGTAATGAGTGTCCTCAGCGCAGACGATGAAGCTGCGCGGTCCGGAGGTGATTGTAGCGTGGCGTGCGAATCACGATGCCATACCCTCAGCATGCGCGCAATGAAAGGATTTCAACAGAAATGTTAATAAGCCTGTGTAGAAGCCCCCCGGCTGCGCGAAATCGCAAGTGTTCATCGCCCTTTGCACGCCCTGCACCATTCCCGTTGCAGCGCAGGCGAGGCGAAGTTGCGCCTCTCACAGGAGCGGATCTCAAGTGGAATAATCCGCGTTGATCGCCACATAGTCCCGCGTCAGGTCGCAGGTCCAGAAGCGGCACTCTCCATCCCCCGTTCCCAGGTCGATTGCGATGGTGAAGGATGGCTGGCTGAGGTAGCGATGCGCTGCTGCCTCGTCGAACGTCGCGGCGCGGCGGCCCTGCTCGCAGACCGGGAGATCGCCGAAGCGGATACCAACCCGGGCTGGATCGAAGGCTGCGCCGGAGTAGCCAACAGCGGCCAACAGACGTCCCCAGTTCGGGTCGTTGCCTGCCCACGCCGTTTTCACCAGCGGCGAGTGTGCGATAGCCTTTGCCGCGCGCAGAGCGTCTGCTTCGGAGGCGGCCCCGGTGATATGGAGCTCCACCAGATGTGTCGCGCCCTCGCCATCTGCTGCGATCTGTTTGGCCAGCGAGATGCATACTTCGGTGAGCGCCTCTGAGAATACGGCTGAGTTCGCTCTGTTCAGCACCGCACCCGAAGTTCCACTGGCCAGCAGCAGCACGGTGTCGTTGGTGGAGGTGTCGCCATCGATCGAGATGCGATGGAAGCTGACCTCTGCGGCTCGCGCAAGCTGCTCTTGCAGCAGTGCGGGCTCCGCCGCCACATCCGTACACAGATAGACCAGCATGGTCGCGTGGGGCCCAGTTGCGTGCAGTCTAGTCGCGAGCGGTCCAGTTGCGTGCGGCGCAGCAGTCAACTGCGGGTGAATCATGCCCGCGCCCTTGGCCACGCCCGCGATCCGCACTGTCTTGCCGTCCATGTCTACAGTGGCGAGTGCCGTCTTCGGACGCGTGTCTGTCGTCATGATGGCGGCGGCCAGGGAGGCGAAGTGATCCGGCGAATTGCCCAGTGCCCCTCGCAGAGAGGGCAGTGCCGCGCAAACTTTCTGTGTGGGCAAGGGCACACCGATGATGCCGGTAGAAGAAGGGAACACCTCATGCGGCGCGCAAACGAAGGTCGCCGCCGCCGCGGCGCAACACTGCTCCGCTGCGGTCATGCCCGCCTCGCCGGTAGCGCAGTTGGCATTGCCCGCATTGATCAGCACGGCGTACAGCTTTCTCTCGCTGCGCAGGAGATGGCGCTGGCCGATGATGAGCGGCGCGGCCTGCACCCGATTGGTGGTGAACAGTGCCGCCGCCGTCGCCTTCTGTGGCGCCACAATGGCTCCCAGGTCAGGACGGCCGCTGGCCTTGATGCCGGCGCGTACCGCACCCCAAAGAAATCCCTGTGGAAGTGGCGTGGTGAAGTCCATGAAGCTCTTACTCTAGCAAGAGTGATCCACGCGACTGAAAGCCTGACCGATGACACTGGAGAGTGGTTCGCAGAGCTGCGCGATGTGTCACTCGCGCGCGGCGGAGTCGTGGTGCTGCACGGCATCACCCTTGCGCTGCGCCGTGGGGAGCACGCCGCTATCCTGGGACCAAACGGCTGCGGCAAGTCCAGCCTGATCAAGCTGCTCACCTGCGAGTGCTATCCCATCCCGCGCCCAGGGTCGGCTCCACGCATCTTCGGGCGGGAGCGCTGGGCGGTGGAGGAGCTGCGCAAGCGCCTCGGCGTCGTCTCTGCAGAATTGCCGGGGCCAAGCACGGCGCAGACGATGGGTCGCGATGCTGTGCTCTGCGGATTCTTCGCGAGCGCCACGATCTGGCCCCACCTGGTGATCGCGCCAGGCATGCGCCAGCGCGCAGAGGAAGCCATGGCGCTGATGGACGCCACGCACCTGGCACAGAAGCGGGTAGGTGAGATGTCTGCCGGCGAGGCACGCCGCATCCTAATCGCGCGTGCCCTGGTGCACCGGCCGGAGATGCTGCTGCTGGATGAGCCATCGAACGGGTTGGACCTGCGTGCCCAGCGCGATCTGCGTGAGACGCTGCGGCGATTGACGCAACAGGGCACTGGGCTGCTGTTGATCACGCATCATCTTCCCGATGTGCTGCCAGAGATCGATCGCGTGATCCTGATGCGCGAGGGGCGCGTTGCAGGCGATGGGCAGAAGCGACAGATGCTGACGTCGGAGCGGTTAAGTGCGCTCTTTGGCCGAAGCCTGGAGCTGGTGGAGCGCGATGGGTATTTCCATGCACTGATATGAGTTAGGAGCGACATTCCTGCGCGGCAGGAAAAACTCTGGTGAAGCGGTGCGCCAACTCCTGTTGAGCCGACACAAAGTCAGGAACCCTACCTATGGGAGACGGCTTGACGAGATGCCGGAGCGTTGGTTAAGTTGACCGTACACGGGAAAGGAGGATGATCCAGCGAATGAAAACTTCTGACGGTAGTTGTTCGATCGGCACACGTGAGGTGACTGAGGCTTAGGGAGTTCATGCTCTAGACCTGGCGATCCGGAAATCGATTCGCTGAGGCCCACTTCGTACTCCGCTCTGCCAGATTGGGAGGCTAGACGGAGGAGATTGAGAAGCGTGCACGCCTCAGGTCAACTCCAACAGTTCACCGGAGAAGGTCCGCAGCCAGCCATGGTTGCGGACCTTTTCTTTTGATATGCGCGACTTTGTGACGAAGCACGGCACGGCGGTATTGGGATTGGCACCGTCGAAATCGGCGAGCAATCGTTTTGGGATGACCATGGCTGGCTCGGCCGGCGCCCAATCCCGTTGCCCGCAGTAAACTGGTGTCATGGAACCACTGGTGATCGCAGGGCGTGCCTTCCAGTCGCGGCTGATCGTGGGCACGGGCAAGTACAAGGACGGCGCCGAGACGCAGCGCGCTATTGAGGCCTCTGGCGCGGAGATGGTCACCGTCGCTGTGCGCCGTGTGAATCTGGACCGCACCAAGGAATCTCTGCTGGACTTCATCGACCCTCAGCGCTACTTCCTGCTGCCCAATACTGCTGGCTGCTATACCGCCGAGGAGGCAATCCGCGCCGCTCGCCTTGGCCGCGAAGTGGGCCTCTCCGATTGGGTGAAGATCGAAGTGATCGGCGACCAGAAGACGCTCTACCCGGACGTGCAGGCCACGCTGGAAGCGACCCGCGTACTAGTGAAGGAGGGCTTCACCGTGCTGCCCTACACCTCCGACGACATCGTCTTCGCGCGGCGCCTGGTGGATGCTGGCGCGGCAGCAGTCATGCCCCTGGCCGCGCCCATCGGTAGCGGACTGGGCCTGCAGAACACGGCCACGCTGCGCATCCTGCGCGAGATGATCACCGAGGTTCCGCTGATTGTGGATGCCGGCATTGGCTCTGCATCGGAGGCAGCGATGGCCATGGAGATGGGAGCCGATGCGGTGTTGATGAACTCCGCCATCGCCGGCGCGCAGAACCCTGTGCTGATGGCCGAAGCCATGCAGCATGCGGTGCTGGCCGGGAGGCAAAGCTTTGTCGCCGGGCGCATGCAGCGCAAGCTGTACGCTACGGCAAGTTCGCCCATCGAAGGGTTCTCTCGCGCTTAGCGTTCTGCACGCCGCAGGGTGAATGGATGGACGTCACGATTCGCCGAGCCAATGCGCACGACGCTTCTGAGATCGCGCGTGTCCACGTCGCCACCTGGCAGTCTGCCTACAAAGGAATCGTGCCGCAGCCCCATCTTGACTCACTCGATGTCACCGCGTGGGAGCAGAGTTGGAAGGAGTGGTTGGGGCGAACGGACAGCTCCGTCTTTGTTGCGGAAGAGGAAGGGGCGCTCTGCGGCTTCATCGGTGGCGGCCCGCTGCGTGAGCCGGTCGGCGATTGCGATTGTGAGATCTACGCCATCTATGTACTGGCGAACATGCAGAAGCGCGGCGTCGGTCGCGACTTGATCTCATCGCTCGCGGGCGACTTGAAGAAGCAGGGCTTTGCATCTCCGGCGGTTTGGGTCCTGGCTGACAATCCATCGTGCCACTCCTACGCACGGCTGGGCGCCGTCCTGATCGCCGACAAGCAGATAGAGATCGGCGGTGCGCAGTTGAGGGAAGTCGCCTACGGATGGGACAGCATGGAGCAGCTCCTGTTTCCGCGCAGCCGCGGCAACGCCGGATGAACCGGGCCGCATACTGCCTCTCTTGCAGCCTTACAAGGTAAACTTCCACCCATGCGTGTCTTCGGCATCGATTGCGGTACGGAGTGCACTGGCTACGGCGTCGTCGACATGGATGACACTGGCCGCGAACCACGACTGCGCGCCATCGCTGCTGGCGGCATAGTCCTTTCTAGGCGCGATACGCTGCCCATGCGGCTGGCTCGCGTCTATGCCGAACTCTCCGCGCTGATCGCGATGCACCAGCCGGAAGTGGTTGCCGTAGAGGACGTTTTCTTTGCCGTTAATGCGAAGTCCGCGCTCAAACTGGGCCATGTCCGCGGGGTGGCGCTGCTGGCCGCAGCAAACCTTGGACTGCCGGTCGCGGAGTATGCCCCGCTCAGCGTGAAGTCGTCGGTGGTCGGCTATGGCCTGGCGAAGAAGGAGCAGGTACAGTTCATGGTGGCCCGGCTGCTGCAGTTGGAATGCGAACCGGAGCCGGCAGATGCCGCCGACGCGCTTGCCATCGCCATCTGCCACATCCATACCGCGCAAACACTGGCGATGCAGGGCCGGCACTAGAGATGCTCCGGGCGGCATTATGCATGGGTGGCGTTCTGTTCTCAATTTGCGCGCTCGCCCAGACCGCTCCGCCGGAACCCGTGGCGGCACCCTCGATAAGCTTTCATTACGACAATCCGCAACAACAACCGTCGCGCTACACCCTCACACTGCTCCAGGACGGAAGCGGTCACTTCCACTCTGACGCTAGTGCTGCGCCGCAGGAAAATCCGTCAGATCTGCCCGCGGCAGGACAGGACCGCTCCATCCAGGTATCCGCAGCCGCGACCCAGCGCATCTTCGCTATCGCGCGCGCGAGGAAGTTGTTCGCGACAAACTGCGACAGCGGCGGGAAGGTAGCCTTCACCGGGAAGAAGGAACTCAGCTATAGCGGGCCGGAGGGGCGGGGAAGCTGCCAATACAACTACAGCCACGACCAGCAGATTCAATGGATCACCGGAGAGATGCAGGGGATCGCTGCAACCCTGGAAGAAGGCCGCAGGCTGGAGCTGCAGCACGATCACGGCCGGCTAGGCCTGGATCCGGAGCTGGAGGTTCTGGATGGCATGGTGCACAATGGCCAGGCAGTGGAGTTGGGCAACATCGCCCCTACCCTCACTGCCATCGTCCAGGATGAGGCAGTGCTGGAGCGGGCGCAGAGGCGGGCGCGTCAGTTGCTGCAGATAGCCGACGCAGCCGACGGGCAGCAGCCGAAACACTAGAAGCTTGCGACGGCCGAGACTTCAGGGCCGAAGCTGCGTCGAAGTAATTAAGCTTATGCTCGACGGCAAGGCCTCTACAGGAGGTGCCTATGCGCGGACGTTCCATCCTTCTCGCGTCGATCCTTCTTGGCTGCAGCCCTGCGGTCCGGGCTCTGCATCAGACGCCGGACCCGTCCGCCGTGCAGCCTCCTGCAGCAGCGCAGCCTACCGCACCTGCAACTCCGCACATGCCGATGGTGCGGCTCCGCCACGTGCAGGGCCCGGTCTCGATCCTGCATGGCACCAAGGTGGAGTTTCCGCAGGCCAAGGCCAACATGCCGGTGCTGAGCGGTAGCACGATCGCTACTGGCGAGGGCGGCAGGGCAGAGATTGAGTTCAGCGATGGCAGCGTGGCCCGTCTGACTCCGCAGACCCGGCTACTCCTGGTGCGGCTGCCCCTGGGCGACGCGCGCAGCGGGCAGGCGGATTCGGACGCAACCAATCCAGTCCAGCGCAGTGCAGACCCGACGAATCTGGAATTGCTCTCCGGTCTGGCCTACTTCGAACTGAATACATCGGGGGCGCGGCCCTACTCGGTGCGCTTTGGCCGCGGCCTTGTCCAGCCTGATGAGAGTTCCATCTTTCGCATCGATCTCGACGACACGCCGGAACTCGCTGTCTTTCTCGGTGCAGTGCAGGCGCGGGCGGATGGCGGATTCGACCAGCCGGTCGAGCAGGGTGAAAGCCTTCTGCTCGTGCGCAAGCGAAACGTGGCAGGTCAGCTCTCGCAGAACATTCGTGAAGACTCCTGGGACCGCTGGAACCAGGACCGCGACGATCAGATCGCCACCGAGGCCCAGCACCAGACCGCCGCCAGCGAGCAGAGCAGCGCCGCCGGCGAGCCCGGCTGGAATGAGCTGGATGAGTACGGTAACTGGTATCCCACCGAGCAGTATGGCAACGTATGGACACCGGCGAACATGCCGGCGGATTGGGATCCGTACAGCAGCGGCTACTGGGCCAACTATCCCGGCTGGGGTTACACCTGGATCTCTGCCTACCCGTGGGGTTGGCTGCCTTACCAATGCGGCGCGTGGAACTACTGGAACAGCTTTGGCTGGGGCTGGATTCCAGGCCAGTGCGGATTCGGAGGGCAACCCATCGTCACTGTCTGGAATGCGCCGCCATCCTTCCATGCGCCGGCGCGTCCGCTGCCTGGCGGCCACACTGGCACGCCGACGTTGCTGGCTGTGCATCGTGGTCCAGCAGCTCCGGCCAACGGCCTGCTCTCCAACAACCACACCCGCCCTGTACGCATTGACGGCCAGCGGCTGGATCCGCTTCCGATCATCGAGCAGCCGTCATCAGGAACAGGGAATACCTTCCATCAGAGCGGCCGCGTGGGCGTGCCCATGCCGTTTGGCGGCGTGGGACATGGCTCCATGCCACAGCAGGGAACTGGCGTTCGCAGCGTTGCGCCGGGCAGCGCTCCCGGTGGATCGAGCGTCAGTGTCTGGCCCCGGGGTGCTGGTGTGCGCCCGATGAACAGTGGTAACTACAGCAGTGGCAAGAGTGGATTGCGCAGCGAGCCTCCAGCGGTTGCGCCGCCCGTTCCACCCGCGCGTGTGGGTGGGCCGGTCGTCTCTGCGCCGCGCATCGCGCCGTTGTCGCCCGGCATCAGCGCACCGCGGGTGACTGCGCCTCCGCCCAGCGCACCTCACCCCAGCGCCCCGGCAGCGAGCGCGCCCCATGCGAACAGTGGAAACACAGGAAGCAGCGTTGGTGCGACCAGTGCCGGCCATCCCCACTAATTGTCTCGCCCAGTCTGCCTCGATGTGTTCCCTGATATCGAGCCTGATATCGGCTCGATGCGCGGCCGCAGCGCGCGAAAAACCGCGGCCATCGCTGGCAGGTCTACCGCTTCGGTCCGGATCGTGGCTGAAATCCCTGCATCCCGCAGCGCCGGCTGTATCTCCTCCGCTTTGTAACCCGCAGCGCGCAGGTTGTTCGCCAGCGTCTTGCGCTTTTGCGCGAAACAGGCGCGCAGGAAGGGGATGAACTCCTTCCCCCCCACCAGCAGTTCCGCAAGGCGCGGCCGCACGCGAAAGCGGAAGGCGCTGGAGTGCACCTCCGGTGGCGGAACAAACGCGGTGGGCGGCAGCGTGAACAACAGCTCCACTTCGCCATAGAGCTGCATGGTGGCGCTCAGCACGCCGTAGTCGCTCGAACCGGGCGCAGCCGTGATGCGCTCCGCAACCTCGCGCTGCACCATCAGCACCGCCCGGTCGATGGCTTCGTGATGCGCCAGCAGGTGCAGCAGAATGTCTGAGGTGATGTAGTAGGGCAGGTTGCCGATAACGACCAGGCGCTGTTGCCGCTCATGGGCAAGCGCGGTCAGGTCAAAGGCCAGGATGTTTGCGTGTCGAACGTCGATGTTGGCTGCGTCCGCGTAATCGCTGGACAGGCTGGCGGCCAGCGTCGCGTCGAACTCGAGCATCGTCAGGTGTGCAGCGGAGCGGGCCAACAGGCTGGTGAGGGCGCCGCGTCCGGGGCCGATCTCCACCACTGAGTCGTGCGTGATGTCGCCCAGCGCTGCCACCACCGCGCGGCACGCTTGCGCATCTACTAGGAAGTTCTGGCCGAGCCGGGGTTTTTTCTGCACCGCGGGAGTACCTTCTTAAGGCAGTTAGAATCTCTCTGAGAGTAAAGCAGTTCCACCAGCCGCATCGAACCTCGCAGCAGCTTGATACTGATCGTCTGCGCATCAAGCCCGTTTGCCAGGAAGAGCTGCCGAAGCCTGGGAGAGTGATGGAGCAGGAATGCACATAGTCTATGCAGCCTCCGAGTGCGTGCCGTTTGCCAAGACCGGCGGACTGGCCGACGTGGTGGGAGCGCTGCCGCGGGAGATGGCGCGCCAGGGGCACAAGGTGACGGTCTATCTGCCCTACTACCGGCAGGTGCAGAAGCACATGCGGGAGCGTCGCGTGGCCATTCCCAGCATCACCATCCCCTTCCACTCCTACAATCGCTTTGTCACGGTGCTGGATGGCGGCGTGCGCGATGGCGTCCAGTTCTACTTCTTCGACTGCCCGGAGTTCTTTGACCGCGAGGGCCTCTATGGCTCCAGCAGCGGCGCGTACAGCGATAACGCAGAACGCTTCGGCCTCTACTGCCGCGCTGTGATTGAGGCAGCCAAGCAACTCGGTATCCCGGATCTCTTCCATGTGCACGACTGGCACGCCGCGCTGATCCCGGTGATGCTGCGCACTCTCTACTACTACGACCCAGTGACCGGCAAGGTGCCGTGCCTGCTGACGGTGCACAACGCTGGCCACCAGGGGCTGTTTCCCTCGCAGATCGTCGAGACGCTGCAGCTACCCTGGAGCGTTTACACCACCGACGGCATGGAGTTTTACGGGCAGGCCAACTACCTCAAGGGCGGCATCATCTACGCCGACACGCTGACCACGGTCAGCAAACGCTACGCGCAGGAGATCCAGACGCGCGAGCTGGGCGCGGGCCTGGAAGGCGTGCTGCAGAAGCGCTCCGCGGACCTGACCGGCATCCTGAACGGCGTCGACTACGGCGAGTGGAACCCCGCGACCGACAGAAAGATCGCCGCACACTACACGCCAGAGCGCATGCAGGGCAAGTGGGACTGCCGCCGCGACCTGTTGCACGGCTTCGGCCTGAAGTGTGGCACGGAGGCCACGCCAGTGCTCGGCATCATCTCCTGGCTCTCCACCCAGAAAGGGTTGGACCTGCTGGCGGAGAGTATCCCGGAGCTGATGACCCGTGATCTGCTGCTGGTAGTGCTGGGCACCGGCGAGGCCTACTACGAAGGGCTCCTGCGTTCATTGGCTGAACGATATCCGGGCCGTATCGCGGTCAAGGTCGCCTATGACGACACGCTCGCGCACAAGATCGAAGCCGGAGCGGATTTGTTCCTGATGCCCTCGCGCTACGAGCCCTGTGGCCTGAGCCAGATCTACAGCATGAAGTACGGCACCGTTCCGGTGGTGCACGCCACGGGAGGCCTGGACGATACGGTGGAGGAATGGGAACCGTCGTCCCAAAAGGGAACAGGCTTCAAGTTTTTCCCCTATGCGGCGGCAGATCTGATGGGCGCACTCGACCGTGCCTTCGCCTGCTTTGCCGACAAGCCAGCATGGCAAGCCCTGCAGCGGAATGGCATGCAACAGGACTTCAGCTGGCGCGAACCGGCGGGGGAGTATCTGCGGCTCTATGAGGAGTGTGTGCGGCGGCGTTCCTGAAGCAGAGTGCGGAGGTAAAGGGCGATTCGCAGTCTTCGGTTGGTCAGCCTATCAGTGGCTGACTGCTCCGGCCATGGAGGAGGCGACCAGCCCCAGCTGTGGCTTCTTCGCTCCGTCCTGCTTGCGACGCCGGATGGCAGGCCGCAGGTAGCAGCGGCAGGCGTCCAGGCAACTCGGGCAGTAATCGTGCCTGCACTCGTTGCACCGCAGCAGGGTATGCCGGCTCACACTCTTTTGGCAGTTGTGGCAAACCGACACTTTTCTACCCTTCATCAGATAGAGCTTTGTGGTGTCGACGGGCACTTCGCGGGTCAGGTCCAGGGAGATCATGGCAAGCTCATTCAATCGTGGACCTTGCCCGCTGTCCCTTCCACAGAAGTGGGAGAGGGCCGATCACCCGGAAGGGTCATTACCCGCGCCTGGCAGATTGGCAGAATCTTCTTGCCAACCCTGTAAATTGTGGATGTAACCGCATCCAACCAGCCGTGATGACTGAGGAGGCAATCGATGCAGGTCAAGTGTGCGCACCCGAAGTGCATGTGTGCGGTGCAGGAGAGCAAGCCCTATTGCAGCGACTGGTGTGCGGAGAGTGCACGGGACGAGATACCGCCCTGTGCCTGCGGGCACTCCATCTGCGAGCAGATCTATAAGCGCTGAGGACGCCGTCCCTACGTTCCCTCACGGCGGCCTTAGTGAACCGCCCGCTTCCGCATCGCAGTCCGCCGGAAGGCCAGAAACAGCGGCACTCCAGCCAGAATGAGTGCCGTACCCAGCAGCGAGTTACGCAGGTTCGCGCGATAGCTGTAGACCAGCAGCACTGCAGCCGCCACGATGAAGAGCGTCGGCAGCACCGGATAACCCCACATGCGGAAGGTGGTCGCGCCCTCCCGGGTAGCCCGCCGCCGATGCACAAAGATGGTGCTGGCCGCGATCATGTAGAACAGCCACTCCGCAAAGATCGCCAGCTCGAACAACTGCTGGAAGCGTCCCACTGCCAGCAGCAGCAGTGTACTCATGGTCGCCTGCAGTACCAGTGCAGCCGCAGGCGTGCCAAAGCGTGGGCTCAGTTCTGCGATGCGGGCGAAGAACAGGCCATCCCGCGCCGCCGCGAAGGGCACCCGCGCGCCAGACATCACAGTGCCATTCAGTGTGACGAAGATGCTCAGTGCCATGCCCGCGGTCACCAGCGTGGCCCCCAGCGGCCCCAGCACCAGGCTGACCGCAGCCACGGCAGGACGCGGCGCGGCAGCTACCGCGGCGGCCGGCAGCATGTACTGGATCGCCGCATTCACCGCGACATACAGCACCCCCACGATGCCCACGCCCAGCAGCAGCGCCAGCGGCACGTTGCGTTCCGGGTTGCGCACCTCGCCTGCCACCATGTTCAGGTCGTTCCATCCGTCGTAGGCCCATAGCGCCGCGATCAACGCGACCATGAAGCCGGCGAAGCCGCCCTGCGCTCCGGTAAAGACGGTGCGGAAGTTTGCTATCAGCCCGTGCGAACTGGCAAAGCAGGTCACGGCGATCACCACGACCAGCAGCCCCTTCAGCCAGGTGAAGACCAACTGGAAGTTGGCCGCGCGGCGGATACCGATGTAGTTCAGTCCGGTCATCAGCCAGGTCATGGCGATGGCGAAGCACTGTGACCAGGTGATGTGCACCGGCGCGGTGATGGCGACGTGATCCAGCCACGCCAGTGATGGAAAGAGCGCGAGTGTCCGGGCCAGCCCGGTGGTCACGCTGGCAATGGACGCGGGCTTGGCCACGGCGAACCAGGTCCACATGTACAGGAAGGCGGGCAGATCGCCGTACGCGCGACGGATGTACACATACTCGCCGCCAGCCTGGGGCATGCGCGCGGCCAGCTCGGCGTAGGTCATCGCGCCAAACAGCGAGAGCAGCCCTCCGGCAATCCATGCGAGATAGACCAGCGGCGAGGTGCCCACCGCCCGCATCATCTCCTGCGGAACAAGAAAGATGCCGCTGCCGATGATGGTGCCCACGACGATCGCGGTGGACTGCGACAGACCGAGCACGCGCTGGAGAGGCTGATGTTCGCGGTCGAGCGCGGTAGTCGAGCGTGCGGCGATGGCGATGCTCCGGCACCGGGGATTGCGCTAGAGTACCGCGGCACCTTCCCATCGCCGCAAAAGAATCAGTTGTAGTCTTTGATCTTTTCCCAGAGCGAGGGAAGCGATGGGTGCATGCGACGGCACAGCCATATGTTGCGGTGCTCATACGGCATGGCATAGGGATGGTCCATGCGCCCGGCCACCTCGACCGAGTTGAAGTATCTGCGCAGCTTTTCGGGCGTCTGGTCGCCGTTGATCACGATCATTACGTCGCCCGTCTCGCCCTGCGGTCCCCACAGGTAGTAGTTGTTGTGGCCGCTGATGGCGAAGGGCAGTCCGCGACCGGCTCCGAGCATATTGATCGCGCTGGACTCGCCATAGTTCGAGCCAATGATCCCCGCATGTGCGCGCTCCTGCGCTGGCAACGCGTTGTAGATGCGCGCGACCTCATCGGTCAGCTCCTGCCAGCCGAAGCGGTCGGCATAGAACTGCGGAAACTCGCTGGTGGCGGCGTTCTCGGTGTGGCCTATTTTGTCGCGAAGGTGCATGCGCATCGTGTAGTCAAGCCAGGTCTGCGGCCGTAAGATGGGAACCGTCATGGGAAGGATCAAGAGACCCGCGATGGTCAGCAGACACGTATACGCCGGTACGATCCAGGCCGTGCGGCGAGATGCCAGCAAGGCCTGCCAGGCCACGCCACCAGCGGCGAACAGTAGCGGATAGACGGGCGCCAGGTAGTAGTCCTTGGCGTCGCCCGTGGCCAGCATCATCAAGAGAAAGACGACATAGGTCCAGCCCAGGAATCGCCACGGCCGCGCACGGCGGCTGGTCAACAACCAAACCAGGCCGCTGCCCCATAGCAGGACGGCGATCGGGTTCAGCATGTTGATCTGCGCCCCGATGAAGCCCAGCGGCGACAGCGTGACGTTCTTGTGGTGCAGCTTTCCATTGCGGATGAACTCGAGCGTGGGGAAGTGGTAGTGAATCTGCCACAGCAAGTTCGGCACCATCAGTAGCGCCGCCAGCGCAATCGCAACGACGGCGCCCCGGCAGAACAGAATGCGCCGCTGTGGTGTGAGCAGCAGACCGATCAGTAGCGCGATCAGATAGACCAGCATGGATGGCTTGTTCTCCATGCCGATCCCCGCCGCCACGCCGAAGACAATCCACCACCGGCCTGCGTGAACGGCGCCAGAAGCGGACCCGACTTCACCGCGCAGCAGCACAATCAGCGCCAGTGCCGCCGTCATCCAGAAAACCGGCTCGAAGGAGTTCATGGAGAGAAAACTGTCCAGTGCCAGGAACTCCGGCGCCAGCAGTACGCCAAGCATGGCGAGTGCCTGCGCCACGCGGCGTCCGCCCAGGCTCCAGGCAATCAGGCCAGTGAGAAAGATCTTTGTAGCGCCGGCCAGGGCGCTCAACATACGAAGGCCCACCAGCGACTTGCCGAACAGCGCCAGGGCCACCCGCGCCTGCAAAGCAACGATGGGGCCGTGGTCTACATAGCCCCAGTCCAGATGCTGCCCGCACAGCACGTAGTACATCTCATCGCGGAAGTAACCCCAGCCCAGATGCGCCTGCCACAGGTTCCCGCCAACCTGAATCGCAAGCTTGATCCCAGCGAAGATCGCGGCCAATAGAAGTGCCTGCCGCAACGAGGACGCCGCGTTCAGTCTGGAGGTGGCTGGGTCGAGCGGCACAGTTGCGTCAGTCATGGAGGCACGGTCGATCGCGGGCATGCTCCCCCCCTTGAATGTTGATTGCCAGTGATACGCAGGGAATCCTATCGCAGTTCCGCTGCGGAGAATGCTTCTCCCGCGGTGGCACCTGACAGCCGATCTGCGGCGCGAGAATAATCCAGCCGTTTCTAAGATCAGACAAACGATTGCTGTCTGTTGGCGTCACCGGTCTGATCCTGGCAACAGAAAGTGGGTCCCCCCCCGATGAGCCTCCCCCTGCGCCCCCCTGCTGTCCCAGCCGCGTCTTTCTCCCGGCGCGCTCTGCACTGCGCGCTTGTCATGACTGCAGTCCTGATAGCGACGCTGTTTGCCGGCACGGTTCCGCTTCACGCCCAGACCTGGAACATCCAATGGAGTGACGAATTCAATGGCGCTGCGAACAGCGCACCGAATGCAAACAACTGGAATTACGACACCGGCGGCGGGGGATGGGGGAATGGCGAACTCGAAATCTACTGTGCGCCCTTCTCTGGCGCGGCGCCCTGTGATCCGAACAACTCCAACCTCTACCAGGACGGCGGCGGCAACCTGGTGATCCGGGCACTCTACCGGAATGGCATCTGGACCTCCGGCCGCATGAAGACTGCCGGCAAGCAGGCATTTCAGTACGGGCGCATCGAAGCGCGCATGAAGCTGCAAGTGGCCGATGGCTACTGGCCGGCATTCTGGATGCTGGGCAACAACATCGGCACCGTCGGCTGGCCCACTGCGGGTGAGCAGGACATTATGGAGTGGGTGCAGAGCTACGGGCCTAGCCAGACCTCGTCCACTGTGCATGGCCCCGGTTACTCTGGCGCGAACGGGATCGGCAGCAGGTTCACCTTCCCCAACGGCGGTCGCGTCGATGATGGCAACTACCACATCTACGGCGTGGTCCGGTCGCAGAACAAGATGCAGTTCTATCGCGATAACCCGACGCAGCCGTTCTTCACTCTCACGCCATCGAACATTCCTGCCGGAGACCAGTGGGTCTTCAATCAGCCCTTCTTCGTGCTGCTGAACTTCGCCATCGGCGGCGGCGGATTTCCCGGCAACACCGACTCCAGCACACCCAGCACCGGGACAGCGCTGGTGGATTACGTGCGCGTGTATCAATCCTCCGGCGCCATCAACGCCGGCAACTGGTACACGGTCGCCAACCAGAACAGCGGCTCCTGTGTAGATGACGCCAACCAGGGCACCACGACCGGCACTGCTGTGCAGCAGCGGGTCTGTGGCGGCAACCAGAGCAATCAGCAGTGGCAGTTCACGGCCACCGACGGTGGCTATTACAAGGTGACCAGCCGCCACGCTCCGCTGGTGTGGGATGTCAGCGGCGGCCCGGGCGCCACCGGCAGTGGCGTGAAGATTCAGCTATGGAGCTACGGTGGTGGCAACAACCAGCAGTGGATGCCCGTCTCGCTCGGCAATGGCACCTACAAGTTTGTTGCTCGCAGCAGCGGCCTCTGCCTGGATGTTCCGGGAGCCTCAACCCAGAACGGAGTGCAACTGCAGCAATACACATGCAACGGAACCGCAGCCCAGGCCTGGGTGCTGACTCAGCAACCGTAATCAGGGAATGCCTCAGCAGACGGATGATCGCGAGTTCGGCTCGCGTCATCCGTCTTGCTTGCAGCGGTGTGCTCCGGTCAAAACGCTCTACCTAGTGTCGTAGACTTCGTAGCTCAATTCAGTTTTTGTAATGTAGACAAGACGGGGATTATAGAGTTCAACGACGCCGGGATCGAACAGCGCAACGTTGACTCCTTTAGGGTTTTCCAGCGAACTGGCGAATCTAATTCCTGCCAGGTTAATGGCGCGGACCATATCAGCGAAGCACTGCGTACCCCGATAAAATATGGGGTCTTCCCCGCGACTTACAGGTTCTGCGATGTAGCTGCTGAAGTACTTCGCCACTCTCCGCAAGTCTAGCTTCCAGCTTAGATCCTTACACGTGAAAGGATTGATCTCTGCAAGCGGCGCTGCAAGATCCAGGACCTCGATATCTCGAGTGAGCTGGACTTCGCACGTCGTGCATATGTACCCTCGCCCGGGTCTGATCTCCGCAATTGCTGTCTTTTCTGTCTCAGAGCAATACAACACGGCCTGCCCATCTCGATTCAGCCTGCTGGCTGGAAATCTTGGATTGCTGCTCATTTGACTAACCGGCAAAGGAGAGTGGTGTTGGGATGGATAGTTGTCCAGATATTCGGATCGAGCACGCCATAAACCATTTCCTGCTGACAGCGTACGAATCATGGGGGAGAAATGCGACATAGCCATAAACCCCATCGTGCCAGGCAGTTCAGGATCGAAATGGGGAGGGTTCACAGACCACCATCTTGAGAAATTCCTTTTGTCCATCCTAAATTCCATCCACTTATCGAACGCTGTCGACATCGCATTGCGGTGAAATGCTACAACCGGCTCCTGGAGGTTGGCGATCCTTTCAGGCCGCGCTTTGCCATGGAATACAACGGGGAGGAAATCAAGGCCACCTTTCGCTATGAATGCTTCTGAGAAGATGCTCCAGTCCCGCTGAATTGCCTGAAGCGGTGGCAAAGCGGGAAAGAAATCGTCTTTGCCGCCGTTTGCATGCTTTGCAGGGAGATAGTCAGAAAGTAAGTTCCGGAAGGCGTCGCTCAAGAGCGTGGCATACGCCAAGGCGCCATGCAAACCGCAATATAGGCAATCCCCTTCGCTGTCGGCAAATTTCAACACCGTCGCTCGTAGCCATGGGTTCGCGAAGCAGCTCTGACAACAAAAAAGTCTTCTTGACACAATTCACCTCTGAGTGCAGCAGGCTTGAAGATTCTCTGCCAACGTGCTAGCGCTGGTCGTTAAGAGACTAAAGCGTTTCCTATTGAAGTATCCGAAGGGAAGGAAGAGTAAGTGATGCGGCTCCGTCGTCCTCCGGATGGAAGTGCCGATAAATTCCAACCGCCACTTTATGCGCCACAACCGAGGTCAGCGCCTCCAGCGACGCCTGCTGCACTGCGCGCTGCGAGCCGAAGTGCTGCACCAGCCGCAGGCGCGTGCGATCACCCACTCCTGGAATGTCCAACAGTTCGGATTGGCGGTCGCGTATCTCGCGGCGCTTGCGGTGGTAAGTGACGGCGAAGCGGTGCGACTCATCGCGGATGCGCTGGATCAGGTGCAGCACTGGCGAGCGCCGGTCCAGCACGATGGGGTCGTCTTCCTGCCCGTACAAGTAAATCAGCTCTTCGCGCTTGGCGATCGAGGCCAGCGGCTGCGTCGTCAGCCCCAGCTCTTCCAGGGCCCGAGCCGCGGCATGCAACTGGCCCAGTCCGCCATCGATCAGTACCAGTGAGGGCATCTGACCTCCTGGCAAGGAGCCCCGCTCCGCTTTCGCTGCGCTCGCCTGCACGTCAGCCGCAGCCCTCACCTCCGCATCGCTGGCGCGTTCTATGGCCGTCTCGCTCGCGCCCTGCAGGATGCGCCGGTAGCGGCGCCCCACAATCTCCCGCATCGACGCGAAGTCGTCTACGCCGGCCACCGTCTTCACCTGGAACTTGCGGTAGTCGGACTTCTTCATCGCGCCGTCCTCCCACACCACCATGGAGGCAACCGTCTCCGCGCCCTGGATGTGCGAGATGTCGAAGCACTCGATCCGGCGCGGCAACTCCGGCAGGGTAAGCAAGTCCTGCAGCGACTCCTGAATCGCCTTCTGCGAGGGCTGCAGCACGCGGAAGCGCTGGTCGTAGCTCTGCTTGGCATTCTGTCCTACCAGGTCGACCAGCGAGCGCTTCTCCCCCCGCTGCGGCGCCGCAATCTCCACGCGGTGCCCGGTGCGCTCCGCCAGCAGATGGCACAGCGCATCGCGATCCGGAAAGTCCACCGGCACCAGGATAGAGCGCGGCACATACTGTGCATCGATATACAACTGCTTGAGCAAGGCAGAGAAGAAGGCGGGTGGATGAAATCCGTTCGAGACGGCAGTGGTGACGGGCTGCGGCGCGCCTTCGATCAGCTCTTCCACCACCACCTCAGGCGATGCCAGCAGCTCCGGCAGCTCCTCCCAGAACAGATCACGGCGATCGACGATCTTGCCGCCGCGCATGTGGAACAAATTCACTGCCAGCATGTCGTTCTCGTAGTGATAGCCGAAGACATCCGCATCATCGTTCTCCGCAGTGGCGATGCGCTGCTTCTCCTGCACCTGGTTCACGGTGATCAGCAGGTCGCGATACTTCGCGGCCAGTTCGAACTGCTCGGACGCGGCCGCTGTCTCCATGCGCTGCTCCAGCAGGCGGCCCAGCTCCTGCTGCTTGCCCTCCAGAAACAGCTGCGCATCGCGCACGCCTTCGCGGTACTCCTCCGGCGTGGTCAATCCCTCGACGCATGGGCCCATGCAGCGCTTGATGTAGTACTGCAGGCAGGGCCGCAGGTGATAGCGCGACAGGTCCACCTTGCAACTGGGCAGCAGGAAGGAGCGGTGCAGCAAATCCACCAGCCGGTGGGCCAGGTTGCCGGGGAAGTAGGGGCCGTAGTACGCGCTGCCATCCTTGCGCAGCCGCCGGGTGACGAACACCTTGGGATAGCGGTCGCCCAGGGTCAGCTTCACGTAGGGGTAGGTCTTGTCGTCGCGCAGCAGGATGTTGAAGCGCGGCTTGCGCTGCTTGATGAAGTTGTTCTCCAGCGCAAGTGCTTCGCCTTCGTTGTCCACCAGGATGTAGTCGACATCCACTGCCTCCCGCATCAGCGAGCCGGTCTTGCTGTTGGCCTGGGAGGACTCCAGCAGGTAGGAGCGCACGCGGGCACGCAGATTCTTCGCCTTGCCAACGTAGATCACCTCGCCCTCGGCGTTCTTGTACAGGTAAACGCCGGGCTGCGTGGGCAGCGTGCGGATTTTCTGGTGCAGGTCCATGCTGGAGGGGAGCACGCGCGACGGCGAGGCTCTGCTTTCAGTCTACCGCCGTCAGTTCCGAACTCATTGGCGCCTCAGGGGCGGTCAACGGAAGTCCGCGTAATTCCTACACCGCAGGCGGATGCGCTCCTGTTCCAGCAGCGGTATGATGGTGATAGCAGGCTACTTTGATTTGAGGATGCCGTTGGCCCGTCCCGTGCATCCAAAGTTGCTGAAGTCCTTCGACCGCCCCCACCGGCAGGACTTCCGCTACAAGATATGTTCTTCGCGGCTCAGCCGCGAGGAGGGAGCGATCCATTGATGAAGCAAGCGATTCGTCTTCAGCAGATTCCCGCGCTCGCCGCCGCTACTTTGGCGCTGATGCTGGCCTCTGGCTGCAGCAGCAAGAACTACGTGAAGAGCCAGACCGCCCCGCTGATCCAGCACACCAATGAACTGGACGATCAAACCGCGAAGAACAACCGCAATCTGCAGGATCTGAACGACCGCACCACCAGCGGCATCAGCAAGGCACAGCAGTCCGCAGACAGCGCGCAGCAGAATGCGCAGACGGCCAGCACCGCCTCCACAGCCGCGCAGAAGAGCGCGCAGGAGGCAGTGAACCGTGCCGATACCCTGGCCAGCGTGGTCACCAACCTGGACAGCTACAAGCAGATCGCCACTGCTTCGGTTACCTTTGGCTTCAACAAGAGCGTGCTGACCAAGGCGGACAAGGATCAGCTCGATCAATTAGGCCCGCAGCTTGGCTCGGCCAAGGGCTACATCCTTGAGGTCACTGGTGGAACAGACTCCGTCGGGGGCGCACAGTACAACTACGAGCTAAGCCAGCGCCGCGCTGAGACTGTGGTGCAGTATCTGGCCTCGAAGTACACGGTTCCCGCGCACAAGTTCTATCTGATCGGCATTGGCAAGGATCAGGAGGTCGCACCCAACAATACCGCCGCAGGCCGGGCGAAGAACCGCCGGGTCGAGGTGCAGGTGCTCTCCAACATGCAACCGGGAAATGGCACTACAGTGTCTGAGGTTCAGCCGCACTGAGGGTGAGTTCATCTCGATTCGACGCGAATGGCCGGGGCGGACGCTCCGGCCATTTCACTTTCTTCCCTGCAGCCGTTGCAGCATAACTGCGGATATGTGGAACGAGTTGGCGCATTTCTGCATCTGAATTGTCCAGATTCGACTGGAGGCTTCATGATCATTCTGCTTATCATTCTCATTCTTCTGTTCGGCTTCGGCGGCTACCGGCTGGGTCCAGGGCTGGGTTATTACGGCGGTGGGGGCCTCAGCCTCATCCTGCTCATTGTTCTCGTCCTACTTTTGCTTAAGGTCATTTAGCCGAGGCGGCAGATCCTTAGGCTTTCGCTTCCCCTGGGCTTGCAGGCTCAGGGGACCGCATGCTGGCGTTCCGCTCGAAGGCAGGCCTAAGCCGGGCTGCCACTCCCCGGGCTGTTACTCATAGACCGAAAATGCGCCGGTCTGCGGCACGAATGCAGGGTAGGGCTGCGCATCTCCCGGTCGCGGCTCCGTCGCTGGATAGGCGGAGGCAACCTCTTCCATCCACTGACGTAAGGCTTCGCGCAGGAGCATTTGCGGCACTTTGCCGCGCTCATGCGCCAGGCGGGTAAGACGGTCTGCCAGATCGACGGGCACCTGCATGGCTTCAGCATGGCGGCGTCCACCCGGCACAGGCCATCCCACCTTCGTCTCTGCCCAACTCCAACGTCACCTACGGATAAGGTCGGGGAATCTCTCCGTTAAGAACGAGCAATCGAGTGTGATTGAGGGCGGGATCTGGCGGGAATCGTAAGGAGTGAAACGGCAGATTAGTGCGGGGAATGCATGGCGTGGCTTCCCGACGCCGAAACTCCACTGGACCGGCCGGGACTATAAAACAGCATCATCCCGATGGCGACGACCAGCACCACGCCGACGGCGACCAGCAGGCTCCAGATGCACATGCATGACTTGCGACTTAACTCCAACTCCAACCTGCTTCCTTCGCGGGCGGATATTCGCCGCGTCTTTGTCTGCCATTAAATAGATGCCAAGCAGGCGGGCTGGTTTGTAAGCAATTTGTCATCCCGTAAACGCTCTTGCCAAAAACAGGAAGAGGCCGCACACGGGGCGCCCGGAAAACACGCGGCGGATGGCGGCTGCGTTGAACAGCTGAAGAGCAGTCTTTGACCCGGCTAAGGCACCGAACGAACGCGCGGGTTTGCCCGTGGCCTCGTTCTGGAAGAACGTCTCTTCGCGTTCGCTCCGCATCGCCCTGGCGGACGGATACGCCTCTCGCGGCTCATGCATCCAGCCTGCCCGGCGCAGCAGAACGCATGCGTCCTGAGACGCTATACTGTGAAGTGCTGGAGCAGCATTCTGCGCGGCCATTTCCGCGCATTCATGCCCTGTTTCCAGCAGTAAGCCAATTCCTACAGGCGAGTGGACCCAAGGACAATGAGCACTAAGGTGGCAGTTCCGGCAGCCCAGGCAGGCTTCTCTCAGGAAGTAGCGGAGTGGATTGAGGCGTTCGACGAAGTCGTAGTCGCCGAGGGCGCCGAGCACAGCGCCGAGCTGCTGACCGCGCTGCGGCAGCGCGCCCGCGAGGCCGGCATCAACACCCCGGGCGAGCTGGTGACGCCTTACCTGAACACCATTCCGCAGCATGAGGAAGTGCCCTATCCCGGCGACCGCACGCTGGAACGGCGCGTCGAAAGCCTGATCCGCTGGAACGCCATGGCCATGGTCCATGGCCAGAACAAGAAGGACGCTGGCATTGGCGGCCACATCGCTACCTATTCCTCGCTGGCTACGCTGCTCGAAGTGGGCTTCAACCACTTCTTCCACGGCACCTATGGAGATCAGCCAGGCGACTTCATCTACTTCCAGGGGCATGCTTCGCCGGGCGTCTATGCGCGCGCCTATCTCGAAGGCCGCTTTGACGAGCAGCGGCTGAAGAACTTCCGCCACGAGCTGCGCGGCGAACCGGGCCTCTCCTCCTACCCCCACCCGTGGCTCATGCCGGACTTCTGGCGCTTTCCTACAGTGTCCATGGGCATCGGGCCGCTGAATGCCATCTACCAGGCGCGTTTTATGCGCTACCTGGAGAACCGCAAGCTGATCCAGAAGACCGACCGCAAGATATGGGCCTTCCTGGGCGATGGTGAGACGGACGAGGTCGACTCGCTTGGCGCCATCGGTGTGGCCACGCGCGAGAAGCTGGACAACCTGGTGTTCGTCGTCAACTGCAACCTGCAGCGGCTGGACGGGCCGGTGCGCGGCAACAAGCGCATCATCGACGAGCTCGAGGGCGTCTTCCGCGGTGCGGATTGGAATGTCATCAAGGTGGTATGGGGTGGGGACTGGGACAAGCTGTTCGAGCGCGACCACACTGGTCTGTTGCTGAAGCGCATGGAGGAGTGCGTCGATGGCGACTATCAGGCATACAAGGCCAAGGGCGGCGCCTATCTGCGGCAGGAGTTCTTCGGCAAATATCCTGAACTGCTCGAACTCGTCCGCGATATGAGCGATGACGAGTTGGGCGCACTGCATCGCGGCGGGCACGACCCGGTAAAGATCTACAACGCCTACAAGCGCGCCGTGGAGCACACCGGCGGCCCCACTGTCATTCTCGCCAAGACGGTGAAGGGCTACGGTCTGGGAGCGACGCAGTCGCGCAATGCCAGCCACCAGGAGAAGAAGCTGACCGACGATGGACTGGCCGCCTTCGTTAAGCGCTTCAACATTCCCGTGCCGGAGCAGGCAGCGAAGGACGCTACACCCTTTCACCCTGGACAGGACGCGCCAGAGATCGCCTACATGCTGGAGCGGCGCAAGACGCTGGGCGGCTTCCTGCCTCGCCGCGACGTGCCAAAGATCGACTTCAAAGCGCCGGAGCTCGACTACTACGCGGAGTGGACTGCCGGGTCCAAAGGACGAGCTGTTTCAACGACGATGGGCTTTGTCAGCATCCTCCGCCACCTGATGAAGGACCCTGCCATCGGCAAGCTGATTGTGCCCATCGTGCCCGATGAGGGCCGCACCTTCGGTCTGGAATCAGCTATCCGCCAGGTCGGTATCTACGCCAGCGAAGGGCAGAAGTACAAGCCGCACGATGTCGACATGCTGCTCTACTACCGCGAAGAGACCGACGGACAGATTCTGGAAGAGGGAATCACCGAAGCTGGATCGATGGCCTCATTCACCGCGGCGGGCACTGCGTATTCGAACTACCGCGTCCCTGCCATTCCGTTCTACATGTACTACTCGATGTTCGGCTTCCAGCGCATCGGGGACATGGCCTGGGCCTTCGCAGACTCGCGCGGCAAAGGATTTTTGATGGGCGGCACCGCCGGCCGTACCACTATGCTGGGCGAGGGATTGCAGCACCAGGACGGCCACTCCATCGTGCTGGCCTCCACCGTGCCCACTTGCGCCACCTACGATCCCGCATTCGTCTACGAGCTTGCGACCATCCTGCAGGATGGCATGCGGCGCATGTACCAGCAGGGCGAGGACCTCTTCTACTACATCACCATGTACAACGAGGACTACGCCATGCCTGCCATGCCGGAGGGCGCTCGCGAGGGCATTCTGCGTGGCATCTATCGCTTCCGCGCCGCTGCCAATGGCAACGCCACCGCGCAATTGTTAGGCAGTGGCCCCATCCTCAACGAGTCGTTGCGCGCGCAGCAGATGCTCGCGGAAAAGTACGGCATCGCGACCGATGTGTGGAGCGTGACCAGCTACAACGAACTGCGGCGCGACGCGCTCGCCGTCGAGCGCTGGAATCGTCTGCACCCCGCGCAGCCCGCGAAGCACCCCTATGTGATGACCGCACTCGGCGACGCACAGGGTCCGATCGTTGCTGCGACCGACTACATGAAAGTCGTTCCCGATCAGCTATCGCCCTGGCTGCTGACGCGGTTGGTGACGCTCGGCACAGATGGCTTTGGACGCAGCGACAATCGCGAGCACCTGCGCCGCCACTTCGAAGTGAATGCGGAGTCCATCGTGGCTGCGACACTGTCGCGGCTGGCGCGTGAGGGAAAGTTCGACGCGCAGAAGGCAGAGCAGGCCTTCGCCGAGCTGGGTATCGACACCGAGTGCGGCGACCCGGCACGCGCCTGATTGTTGTCCAGCGCGCGCCAAGGCCGGAGCACATAGCTCCGGCCTTGGGCGTATCAGAACAGCGGCTGGCTGTCAGCGCAAGCGCATATGAGTCCGCTGGTTTCCTTAAGGGAAGGATCGTCTAGTAGCAGGCGTCGAGCAGCTCGGCTAGCCGACGATCGATCGGCTCACCCCGGCCAGCGCTCGTTTGGCGCCGCATCCCGCGTAGTCTCTGGTATTCCGCCTCAGAGACCAGCAGCGAAATCGTTCGACTCGTGTGTGGCACCGCAACCGGCCCAACCTGTTCCAGGAGCAGCGGATTTACTGTCGGGCGCCCGGTGTTCTGCGTAGAAGCTGCCTGCATGATTACCTCCAAATCTCGCCTATTTTCACCGAAGCGCCGCGATGGGTATATACCTCATTCGTCGCAGCATCTGGGTGGATAAGAGTGTCCGGAATCGGACAGCTCACCACGGGAATGGACATACGGCACTCCCCGTCCACCTGCTCTCCAGTAAGCGATAGGCAATGCCTTCAAAGATTTGCGGGATTTGAAGGCGGTGGATGGCCAATTGCTCCATGATCCAGAGATGGATATCGCCCGCCCCGACATCAAGGTACGAAAGAACCGCCGCCGCATCGTCATCATCGCTCTCGCCGTGGTCGTCCTGGCCGCTGCCACCGTCGCTGTGCTGCGGCTGAAGCCGGCCGCGCCCACGGTGGAGCGCAGTACGGTCTGGACCGATACAGTGAAGCGTGGCCCCATGGTGCGGCAGGTGCGCGGCAATGGCACACTGGTGCCCCGCGAAGACAGGATTCGCCAGATCCCGGCACAGACCGACGCCACGGTTACCCGCATCCTGATGCTGCCCGGTTCTCGGGTGCGTGCCGATAGTGTGCTGCTGGAACTCAGCGACCCTCTGCTCACCCAGCAGGCGCTGGACGCCCAACTGCAGTTGAAGGAGGCGGAGGCTGACTTGAAGAACACGCAGGTAAAGCTGCAGAGCGACCTGATGGGCCAGCGCTCTACCGCGGCCACCGTGGGCGCGGACTATGACACCGCCAAGCGCCAGGCGGACACCGACAAGTCGCTCTATCAACTGGGCGTCATCTCTGGCCTGGCCTACAAGGCTTCACAAAGCAAAGCGGACGGACTCACTACCCAGAACCAAATGCAACAGAATGTCGTATCCATCAACGAGAAGGCACTGGGCACGCAACTCTCCGTCCAGCAGGCCAAGGTAGCCCAGGCGAGTGCGATGGCGACACTGAAGCAGCAACAACTCGAAGGGCTGCGCGTGCGCGCCGGCATCGACGGCGTGCTTACCGATCTTCCACTCGCTGTCGGACAGCACGTTACGCCCGGAACCATGCTGGCAAAGGTAGTGCAGCCGGACCAGTTGAAGGCAGCGCTGAATATTCCGGAGACCCAGGCGCGCGACATCCAGATCGAACAGCCAGCCGCCATCGATACGCACAACGGCATTTTGGATGGGAAGGTGACCCGCATCGATCCCGGTGTGCACAACGGCACCGTCACTGTGGATGTGCAGCTGAACAACCACGTCGAGGGCGAGCGGCCAGATCTGAGCGTGGACGGCACCATTGATCTGCAACGCCTGGCGAATGTTCTCTACGTCGGACGGCCGGCATTCGGCAATGAAGATTCGACCATCAGTCTGTTCAAGCTGAGCGCCGATGGAAAAACGGCGATGCGCGTCCCGGTCAAGGTGGGCCGTGCATCGGTGAACGCAATTCAGTTGATTGGCGGGCTGAATGAAGGAGAGACGGTCATCCTCTCCGACATGTCCCGCTGGGACAACACGGACCGTATCCGGCTCGAGTAACAACGATTTTGCACTCTGCACCAGAATTCCTGATTAGGAAAACGCGAGGGACATTATGCACGAAACAGCACAGCCACTGATACATATCGAGGCGCTGACCAAGGTCTTCTACACCGATGAGATTGAGACGCACGCGCTCTCCGGCGTGCATCTGGGCATCAAGCGCGGCGACTACATTGCCATGTCCGGACCCTCCGGCTGCGGCAAGTCCACGCTGCTGTCCATCATCGGACTGCTCGACACGCCGACGGGCGGCCGCTATCAGCTCAACGGCAAGCCAGTCGAGAACCTGAGCTTCGCCGAGCGCTCGCGCATCCGCAACCAGGAGATCGGCTTCATCTTTCAGAGCTTCAACCTGATTGGCGATCTGACAGTGGCAGAAAATGTGGAGCTGCCGCTGACCTATCGCTCCGGCATGCCGGCAGCGGACCGCAAGCGCCGTGTGCAGGAATCGCTGGAACGCGTGGGCATGGCGCACCGCATGCGCCACTATCCCTCGCAGCTCTCTGGCGGTCAACAACAGCGTGTGGCAGTGGCCCGCGCGCTTGCCGGCTCGCCCTCCATCCTGCTGGCTGACGAGCCCACGGGAAATCTCGACTCGAAGAACGGCGAAGCAGTCATGGAGTTGCTGGCTGAGCTGCACAAGGAAGGCGCCACCATCTGCATGGTGACGCACGACCCGCGCTTCGCCCGCCACGCCGAACGCAATGTGCATCTGTTCGACGGCAAGGTGATCGCCGAGGGTGAGCTCTCGCCGGAGCAGTTGCTGCAGGTGCAGTAGGCGACCGGCAGCAATCGCGAGAGAGAGCGCGTAGCAGGGCCATGCTCACCAACTGGTGAGTGCAAGGAGAAGAGTGCGATGGGAATGTTGCTCAGAGACGTGCAGTACGCACTGCGTCAGTTTCGCCGCAGCCCGGGGTTCGCGATTATCGCCGTGCTCACGCTGGCCCTCGGCATTGGCGCTACCACGGCCATCTTCACGCTGATCTACAACACCATGCTGAAGCCGATGCCGGTCCATCAGCCGGGGCAGCTCTACATGATCGGCAAGGAGCCGGGCTGCTGCAACTACGAGGGCCTGCAGAGGAACTGGATCATCTTCTCCAACGATCTGTACCTCTACTTCCGCGATCGCACCAAGGGCTTTGAGAGCCTTGCGGCGTTCCAGGCAGGTGGCACTTCGCTGTTGACGCATCGCGAGGGCGATGCGCATCCGCCGGATACCCTGGGCGGCCGCTTCGTCTCCGGCAACGAGTTTGCTACCTTCGGTGTCCCCATGGCGCTGGGGCGCCCTATTCAGCCATCCGATGATGCGGCGGGCGCTGCGCCGGTGGCGGTGCTCAGTTATCGCGCATGGGAGCGCCGCTACGGACGGGACCCGGGCATCGTTGGCGCGTCTCTGTCGATGAACCACGTCATCGCAACCGTGATCGGGGTGACTGCGCCGGAGTATCAGGGAGAGATCCTCCAGGCAGATCCGCCGGAAGTATGGCTCCCACTGAACCAGGAGACAAAGTTTACGGGTGCGGCGGCGGCGCACGCCCAGCATCGCGACTCACATTGGCTGGATGTCGTGGGGCGTGTCAGCCCGGGTGCCACGCGGGCGCAGATCGAGGCGCAGCTCAATGTGGAGCTGCGGCAGTGGCTGCAGAGCCGGGGCGATGTCTACAGTACGGCCGAGCGCGCCAGCATCAATCGCCAGCAGACCGAGCTCAGCTCAGCCCGCACCGGCGTCAACGATGTTGCCAGCGGCTATGGGCGGTCGCTGAAACTGCTGATGGGCGCGGCCGCCTTTGTTTTGCTGATTGTCTGCGCAAATGTCGCCAACTTGCTGCTGGTGCGTGCCACGGCAGAGAAGCAGCAGATGGCGGTGCGCATTGCGCTGGGCGCGACGCGCGGCCAGATGATGCGGCAGGCGCTGATCTCAAGCATGCTGCTGGCCCTGCTGGGCAGCGTGGGCGCAGTGGCCATGGCCTATGCCGTTGCGCATTCCGTGCTCGGCCTCGCCTTCCGCGGGTCGGACTACGTGCCGGTGAGCGTATCGCCCTCCCTGCCCGTGCTCTTGTTCGCGGCAGCGGTAGCGCTGCTCACGTCCTTGGTCTTCGGCATGATCCCTGCCTGGATTGCCACCCGCACCGATCCTGCCACCGCGATCCGGGGCAGCGCACGCACCACCAAGGACTCGAGCTCCGCACCGCGGCGCATTCTGGTCATCCTGCAGGCGGCTCTGTCCGTCGTGCTGCTCTGCGCTGCCGGCCTGCTGCTGCGCAGCCTGAACAACCTGCAGAGCCAGGACTTCGGCTTCCGGACGGCAGATCGCTACATCATCGGCATCGATCCCTTCCTCGCCGGCTACACGCCAGAGCAGACCGACGACCTCTACCGCAAACTGCATGCGCGGCTGATGCAGATTCCGGGCGCGCAGCATGCCGCCTTCACGCTGTATACGCCGATGGGTCATAACAACTGGAATGGCGGTGTCTTTATTCCGGGTCAGCCCGATCCTCAGCCCAGCAACGGAACCTGGTATGTCGCCTCGTACGCGCGCGTCAGTCCGGAATACTTTGCCGCGATCGGCGCCCGGCTGCACAGCGGCCGCGTCTTTACTGATGCCGACGATGGCCACACCCGCAAGCTGGTGGTGGTCAATCAGATGTTTGCCGACCGCTACTTTCACGGCAACGCTGTCGGCCAGCACTTCGGGGTGGAGCCGCAACTTCGGTCACAGTTCGAGATCGTCGGCGTGGTGGAGAGCACCAAGTACCGCGACCCTGAGCTGCCGGTGCCGCCCATGTACTTCCTGCCCTACTCGCAGACCACAGATGTGTTCAAGCAGGAAAACGCGTCAGGAGAAGCGCTCTCCCACTATGCCGGACGTGTGGTGCTGCAGGTGGCAAACAGTCGTCGCGCCGACGTTGAGGCTGCCGTACGCCGCGCCTTCGCGGAGGTGAACCCGAACCTGACGCCGCAGAACTTCACCACCTTCAAGGACCTGGTTGCCACCAACTTCAATGAGAACGAGCTGCTGGCGCGGCTTACGTCACTGTTTGGCCTGGTAGCGCTCATCCTCGCCTCGGTGGGCATCTACGGCGTTACGTCATACTCGGTCGAGCGGCGCACCGGTGAGATCGGCGTGCGCATGGCGCTGGGCGCAGATCGCCACCGCATCCTGCGTGATGTGCTTACCCATGCATTGACCCAGTGCGCCATCGGTCTGGCGATTGGCGTTCCGCTGGCCTACGCTGTCGGCCGCGTGCTGACCCAGCACCTGTATGGTGTGGGCGCCTTCGATCCGCCAGTGGGCGGCATCACGCTGCTCACCTTGTTCCTCGCGGCCGCGCTGGCGGCCATCATTCCCGCGCGCCGCGCCGCCTCGATTGAGCCGATGGCTGCGTTGCGCGCCGAGTAGTCAGGAGGACGCATGCCACTCGCCGGGGCACTCAGCAACGACATCCGCTACGCGCTGCGTCAGTTCCGCCGCGCGCCCGGCTTTGCCATCACCGCCATCCTCACGCTCGCGCTCGGCATTGGCGCCACCACTGCCATCTTCAGCGTTGTCAATGCCGTGCTGCTGCGGCCGCTTCCGTTCCCGGAGCCGGACCGGATCGTAGTGCCGGAGAGCCTTTCACGCAGTGGGTACACGCAGCCCGCATCGCTGCTGAGCTATCGCGATGAGCGCGAGCAGCAGCACGCCTTCACCGCGCTCGCCGGATACAACGACTTCACCAGCGTCAACTTGGAGTCGCCGCACGGCCCGGTCGCGCTGCATGCGACCAAAGCCACTGACAATCTGTTCGATGTCTTCGGGGTTGCTCCGCTGCTCGGCCGCACCTTCCGTGCTGGCGAAGATATTCCCGGCCGCGATGATGTCGTGGTGTTGAGCCATGAGGTGTGGCAGCGCGACTTTGCCGGTGATCCCCAAGTGGCTGGCAAGATTGCGCGCCTGGACGGACATCCGTACACCATCATCGGCGTAATGCCGCCAGGGTTTCGCTACCCCCTGGGTCAACGCAACGCCGTATACACGCCGCTGCACGCGCCGACGCTGTTAGCGAAGAGCCGCGGCGGGCATTGGCTGCGCACGATCGGACGGATCAAGCCCGGGGTGAGCAGGGAGCAGGCACAGGCTGATCTGCAACGCGTCTTCGCCGACCTGGGACGAGCCTATCCGGACACCGATGCGGGCCGCACGGTCAGGCTGCACCGCCTCGACGCCACCATCACAGAAGGGCTGACTGCCCCGCTGCTGGTAATGTCTGGCGCAGTTCTGGCGGTGCTGGCGCTCTGCTGCGTGAACATCGCCGGCCTTTTACTTGCCCGCGGCGTTGGTCGGCAGCGGGAGATGGCAGTACGCGCCGCCGTGGGAGCCGCGAAGGCAAGGATTTTTCGTCAGGTGCTGACAGAAGGCCTGGTGCTGGCGGCCGCAGGCTGCGCCGCCGGGGTCCTGTTGGCCGAGCTGGTGCTCCACGGCATGGCCGCCTTCCTGCTGAAGACCTTCGAGCGCGGCAGCGAGGTGCAACTGAACCTGACCGCTGTTACCGTCGCGATTGTGCTTGCCACGGCGACGAGTGTGCTGGCTGGCCTGCTCCCTGCATTGCGGATGGCACGCATCCAGCCCAGCCTGGCGCTGCGCTCTGGCGGTGCGGCCGGCACCACACGCGCCCAGCACCGGCTGCGCTCTGCCTTCATCGTCATTCAGGTAGCGCTGGCCTTGGTCTTGCTGTTCGCTTCCGGACTCCTGCTGCGCTCTTTCTTCGATCAGCGGCACACCGACCTGGGCTTCGATCCGAAGCATATCGCCTCGGCGGAGATCGACCTGTCGCCCGGCCGCTATGAAGGGCGCGACCCACTGGGCAACTTCTATCAGCCGCTGCTGGATCGGCTGGAGCACGAGCCGGGCATTGCCGCGGCCGGGCTCATCAATATCACGCCCATCCAAAGCTGGGGATCGAACTCCGATGTACACATCAAAGGTCAGCCACCTTACCCGCCCAACCAGGAGATGTTGGGCGAATTGCGATTCGTCACGCCCGGCTACTACCGCGTTTTCGGTATCCAGCTGCTGCATGGCCGTCTATTCGACCCTGCGCTCGATCGCACTCCGGATGCGCCGAAGATTGTCGTCAATCAGGCCTTTGTGAAGAAGTTCATCCCCTCGGGGATGGACCCGATTGGCGCCCACATCGAGGACGGCAATGCAGAGATTGTTGGCGTGGTCAGTAATGTTCGACAGGCATTAGACCGGCCCCCGCTGGCAGAAATGGATTATCTGGTCAACGAACTGCCGATGGCAGAACGAAGCGAGATTCTGGGCTCCATGCATTTAGTTGTGCGCGCCATTGGCGATCCTCAAGCAGTCTATGGCGACCTGCGTGAAGCCATGCATCAGGTAGATCCGACGCTTCCGTTTCGCACGCCCGAGACGATGAACGAGATCGTGTTGGAGCAACTCGACCTGGCGCAGGTGGAGTCGTGGCTCTTCGGTGGCTTCGCTGCGCTCGCGCTGCTGCTGGCCGTGGTCGGTATCTATGGCTTGCTGAGCCATGAGGTGGAGCAGGCGCGCCGCGACATCGGCGTCCGCATGGCGCTGGGTGCGACGCGCGCAACCGTCTTGCGCGCGGTCGCTGGGCGCGCAGCGGCTATGATTGCCGGCGGACTCATCGCCGGCGCCCTGCTCACGCTGCTGGCCAGCCACGCCATCGCCGCGATCCTGCCGCACCCCGCCGATACGCATGCGGCGCAAACCTCCATCGCACAGGGGAATGTCTTCTTCGCCGTGGCTATCGGCCTCTTCCTGATTGGACTGCTGGCCGCGCTTATTCCCGCGCGCCGCGCCGCCAGCATTCAACCCATGTCCGCATTGAGGATGGAGTAGGACGATGCAGCTCGCTGGGGTACTCAGTTCGGACATCCGCCGCGCGTTGCGCCAGCTCCGCCGCGCGCCCGGCTTCGTCATCACCGCGGTGCTCACCCTCGCGCTCGGCATTGGCGCCACCACAGCCGTCTTCAGTGTGGTCGAGCAGATGCTGCTTTCGCCTCTTCCGTACAGGGACGCATCGCATATCGTCGCAGTCAGCACATTCGATGTTGGGCGGCGGCACATGAACCCGCGCGTGACCGGGGGCGACTACCAGGACATCGCAGCCGACCCGGCCTTCGCAACCGTCGCCTACTACGACAGCGACGAGTTGGGAGTGCAGTTGCTGGACCATTCCAGCTTTGCGCAGGTGGCGCAGGTGAGCCCCTCGTTCCCCCATGTCTTCGGAGTCGTGCCGCTGGCTGGCGCTCTGTTCGCACCCGGTGCCGCGTCGCATCAGGCACTGGTCAGCGCCGCCTTTGCTGACGCGGAGCTCGGCGGCGCGCGCGCAGCCGTGGGCAAGCTGCTGCGCGTGGACAGCGAGTCCTATCAGGTAGTCGGCGTGCTGCCGCGCAGCTTCGCCTTCCCGCAGAAGACCAGTGTCTGGGTGACGGGCCCGGTGATTCCCGAGAATCTGCACCGCGATGCCTTCAACTACCACGCCGTCGCGCTGGTCTCCCCATCGGTAAACCTGTCTCAGGCGCAGCTGCAGATGGATGCGCTCTCCGACAGGCTGCGCACACAGTTTCCGCAGAGTCATGCTCACCTCCAGTTGCGTGCTGTTCCGCTGCGCGACGCACTGACCGGTGGAGTGCGTGGCTCGCTGCTGCTGTGGCTCAGTGGCGTGGGCGTGCTGCTGCTGATCGCCTGCGCCAATGTGGCTCATCTGCAGTTGGTGCGAGTCTCCGCGCAGGGCCATGCCTGGGCTGTGCGCAGCGCCCTGGGAGCCACGCGTGCGCGCATCGTGGGCGCAGTCCTGCTGGAGAGCGCATTGATCGCGGTGATGGGCAGCGCAGCTGGTGTCCTCATCTCCGTTCCGGCCACCCGCCTGCTCTCCCGGTTACTCGCGGCGCAATTGCCCCGCACACTGCATGGCGCACCCGACCTGCGCGTGCTTGGCTTCAGCCTGCTGATGGCCTTCGCCGCTACCGTGCTCAGCGCGGCGCTGCCTTGCTGGTGGGCGTCGCGCCGCGATCCCGCTGCGGCACTCAACCATGGCCCGCGCTCCGGCACGACCGATCGCAGCGCCGCGCGGTGGCGCCGCAGCCTGCTGACGCTGGAGGTTGCGCTCAGCTTTCTGCTGATCGTTAGCTCTGGCCTGCTGCTGCGCACGCTTGAACATCTGCGAGAGGTGCCGCTCGGCTTCGCGCCAGAGAACCGGCTCGTAGTCTATGCACATGCACCCGCGTCTGGACTGCAAGAGGCACAGCGGCGCGCCAATCAGCTTGCGCAGCTGACAGAGAGCCTGCGCACGCTTCCGGGAGTCCTGGGCGCGGCGGAGACGGTCGGTCTGCCAGCGGGCGAGTATGGCTCCAACGGCGCCTACGCGATTCCGGCGAAGGGCCAGGACATGCAGCAGGGTGGCCTGCCCGGAGCCATCTTCAGCCTGGCTGGCCCGGGATACTTCGATCTTCTGCAGGTGCCGCTGCTGCGCGGCCGGGCCTTTACTGCGACGGATCGCTTCGGTGCGATGCCGGTGGCGGTGGTCAGCGCTTCGCTGGCGAAGCGTGCCTTCGGGGAAAGCGATCCCCTTGGCCAGCGCATCGTCTGCGGGTGGGACGAGAACACAATGCAGGGCATGACCATCGTCGGCGTGGTGGGCGATGTGCGCCAGGACTCGCCCGCCGACCAGCCCAGCCCGGCGCTCTACATGGCGTTGGCACAGCATCCCTTCCTCGCCCATGAGGTGCAGATTGTGTTGCGTACGGCCACTGCCCCGGCAGCCCTGATTCCAACGGCGCGCGCGCGTGCTCTCGCGGTGGATGCCTCCATCGCCGTCAAGTTCACCACCATGGACGACGCGCTGGCTGCGTCCATCGAGCCACAGCAGTTGCGGGGAACCCTGCTGACCGCTTTCGCGGCGCTCGCCCTGCTGTTGGCTGCGGTCGGCATCTACGGCGTTACCAGCTATACCGTGGCGCAGCAGGTACGGCAGATCGGCATCCGCATGGCGCTGGGTGCGGACCGCTCCGCCGTCTCGCGCCAGGTGATGCGCGCCGCCCTGCGCAGTAGTGTGTTGGGCGTCATGGTCGGCTGCGTGCTTTGTGTCGCGGCGACTCGCGCACTGGCAGGCTTTTTGGCCGGCGTCTCGGTTACTGACCCGTTCAGTTACGTTATGGCCGCCGCCGTCCTGGTAGCCGCCGCCTCACTGGCTGCCCTGATGCCAGCAAAACGTGCTGCTGCGGTCGAGCCCGTGGTAGCGTTGCGGACGGAGTGATTCGATCCCCCATGCACCTCTCCCAGGACATCCGCTACGCGCTTCGCCAGCTACACCGCAGCCCCGGCTTCTCCATCACCGCTGTGCTTACCCTGGCGTTGGGCATTGGCGCCACCACGGCCATCTTCAGCCTGATTTACGAGACCATGCTGAAGCCGCTGCCGGTCACTCGGCCTGCCGAGCTTTATAAGGTAGGCAGCGAAAGCACCTGCTGCTCCGCCGCGGACATGCTTGACGACTGGAGCATGTTCTCGAACGACTTTTACCGCACGCTGCGCGATCACACCCAGGGCTTCCAGGGCCAGCTGGCGGCCTTTCAGGCAGGGCAGATCCCGTTGCTGATGCACCGCGCCGGTGACCCTGAAGCGCCCATTGCCATGCAGGGCAAGATGGTCTCCGGCAACTACTTCAGTGTGCTGGGTGTGCCCATGGCCATTGGCCGCGGACTGACGCCGGCGGATGACCGCCAGGGTGCGCCTCCGGTCACCGTAATCGGAGATCGTCTGTGGCAGCGGCGCTTCGGCCGTGACCCGCATATTGTTGGGCAGACGCTGTTGATGAATGGCACCGCGGCCACGGTTGTCGGCGTAACGGCGCAGCCCTTCGTCGGCGAGACCCTGGGTGCCGATATGCCTGAGCTGTGGCTGCCCCTGGAGCAGGAGACGAACTTCGTCCAAGAGGGCGCGCACGGACCGCGGCCCAATCACTACTGGCTGGACATCATCGGCAGGGTGCCGCCCGGCACCAACATCGCCGCCCTGGATGCGCAGGTGAACACCGAATTAAGGCAATGGCTGCACAGCCGTGCGGCAGAGATGCAGCCTGAGGAAGTCGCGCAGATTGACCACCAGCGTACCGAGTTGGCCTCTGCCAAGCCCGGTATCAACTTCATCGGCATCTTCTACAACCGCGCGCTCAAGCTGCTCATGGGAGCAGCCGGCTTCGTTATGTTGATCGTCTGCGCAAACGTGGCCAATCTGCTGCTGGTACGCGCCATGGCGCACAGCCAGCAGACCTCCGTGCGCATGGCGCTTGGCGCCAGCCGGGCACAGTTGCTGCAGCAGGCCATGGTCTCCAGCATCCTGCTGGCGCTGCTGGGCTGTGTGGCCGCCATCGGCGTCGCCTATGCACTGTCCACTTCCGTGATTGCTCAGGCGCTGCGTGGGGTAGAGTTCGTCGCCATCAGCAGCAAACCGTCGTTGCCTATGCTAGACTTCGCCCTGGCCACCGCGATGGTCACCGCCGTCCTCTTTGGAGTTGGCCCGGCCTGGTTGGCGACCCGCAATAACCTGGCCAGTGTGCTGCGCGCTGCCTCGCGCACCACGCGCTCCAGCGGCTCTGGCGCGCAGCGCTTGCTGGTGATCACGCAGGCAGCGCTCTCCGTAGTCCTGCTGTGCGCTGCCGGACTGCTTGCACGCAGCCTGGGCAATCTGCAACACCAGGACTTCGGCTTCAGTACCAGGGACCGCTACGTTGTCACTATTGAACCGACGCTGGCCGGCTACCGCAGCGCGCAGCTGAACGACCTCTACCGCAAGTTGCACGAGCGTTTGATGGCTATCCCCGGGTCGCAACAGGCAGGCATCGCCTCCTACGCACCCATGTCGGGCGAGATCCGCACTGCCTTCGCCTACTTCCCTGGCCAGCCCAACCCGGCGCCGGACAGCGAATGGGGCCAGCCCTCCTGGATGCGCGTGAGCCCGGACTACTTCGATGCCGTGGGCAGCCGGCTGCGCGCCGGCCGCGTCTTCACCGAAGCAGACGACGAGCACACGCGCAAGGTCGCCCTTGTGAATGAGTCCTTCGCCCGCCGCTACCTCCACGGCCCTGCCATCGGGCAGCACTTCGGTATCGATCCCGAACTGCGCTCGCAATTCGAGATCGTCGGCGTGCTTGAGGACACCAAGTACCGCTTTCCAGAGAAGCCGGTGCCGCCCATGCTGTTTCTTCCCTTCACCCAGACTACGCAGGTCTTTCGCCCAGAGCGGCAGGGCTGGGAAGCGCGCACCCACAAGGCCGGCAACGTCATCCTGCATCTGCCAGGCAGTGACCGTCCCGCTGCCGAGGCCGCCATTCGCAAGGCCTTCGCGGAGGTGGATCCCAACCTGCCCATCACCGCGTATTACACCTTTGAGGAGCTGAAGGGGTACGGCTTCATCCAGAGTGAGCTGCTGTGGCGGCTCTCCGCACTCTTCGCGCTGCTGGCGCTGGTGCTCGCAGCCATCGGCATCTATGGCGTCACTGCGTACGCAGTGGAGCGGCGCACTGGTGAGATTGG